>NZ_CATNHH010000034.1:0-320878 GCF_950098555.1 Citrobacter sp. T1.2D-1 | reverse complement strand
ATCAATGATTTTCTGGTGCGTACCGGGTTGAGAAGCGGTGTAAGTGAACTGCAGTTGCCATGTTTTACGGCAGTGAGAGCAGAGATAGCGCTGATGTCCGGCAGTGCTTTTGCCGTTACGCACCACCCCGTCAGTAGCTGAACAGGAGGGACAGCTGATAGAAACAGAAGCCACTGGAGCACCTCAAAAACACCATCATACACTAAATCAGTAAGTTGGCAGCATCACCGTAATTTGAGTTATGTATTATCTCGCCCGGTCCTGATGATGGGTAGATTCTCAATCAGAAATAATGACCGGCAGACCGCCATTAGCTCATCTGGAAGAGCGAACGACTTTTGTTGTAGGGAACGGGGTTCGAGGCCTCGATGGCGGCCCAAATTTAAAGGCCCAGACGTTTGTCTGGGCCTTTTTGTTTTCTCCGCGTGCTTGCCGGGATCAAAGCCCTTCCGTCACAATTTTTGCGGCGGCGGCCAGAACATCTTTACGTCCTTTGGCATCCTGCTGTGGCTGTGTAAAGTAAGTCACGAGGATCAGCGGCGCACGATCTTCGGGCCAGATCACCGCGATATCATTCGTGGTGCCGTAATCGCCGCCCCCGGTTTTATCGCCAACCACCCAACTTTCAGGCAGTCCGGCACGAATACTCTGGCCGCCGGTTGTATTCCCTTTCAACCAGGCGACCAGTTGTGCCCGCTGCATACCGGCCAGTGCATCACCCAGCGTCAGCTTATGCAGGCTTTTTGCCATCGCCAGCGGCGAGGTGGTATCGCGTTCATCGCTAGGGATGGCGGTATTCAGTTCGGGTTCAGTCCTGTCCAGACGAAACGTGGTGTCGCCAATCGAACGGGCAAAGGCCGTGACGTTGCCGGTGCCACCCAGATGCTCAAGCAATTTATTCATTGCCGTATTATCGCTGTATTGCAGAGCGGCAGCACTTAGCTCCGCTAATGTCATCTCTTTATCGACGTATTTTTCCGTCACCGGGTTCCAGTTCGTGAGATCGGCTTTATTGATGGCCATTTTCTGCTGCAAGATATCGCGTTGCGTTTCACTCTGTTTTAATACGGCGGCGACGACAATCGTTTTACTGGTACTGCACATGGCAAAGCGCTCGTCACCGCGATAAAGAATTTGCGAACGATCGGCGGTATTAATGAGCGCAACGCCGAGTCGACCACCCGATTGTTTTTCTAAGGCTGCCAGCTTTTGCTGAACCTGTGGGGTAGCCGCTTGCTCACGGGCCGAAAGCGGCGAACTGCCGGCAAAGAAAGCGAGCATACCAGCGATAAGTAGCGTCTGATGGAATCGTTTTTTTAGCATAAATAACGTCCTTGAAAATCAGTAAATAGATTGATAAGCGCTTTCATTTTTTCCACTCAGACAGACAAAAGAAGAAAGAGAATTAAAGGCGCAAGATATCTCTGCGGTACCTGGACTATCCGCTATCAGCGCTTGCTTAACAAGCGAGAAGAATTTACCCTGGAATAAAGAAAATCTTATGAGTCCTTATTATGCGTTCTAATCTTCCTCTCAATGCGCTACGCGCCTTTGAAGCTTCAGCTCGCCATTTGAGTTTTACACGAGCGGCACTGGAACTCTGTGTCACGCAGGCTGCCGTCAGCCAGCAGGTGCGTATCCTGGAAGATCGCCTGAACAGGGTGCTTTTTAAACGTCTGCCCAGAGGGCTGGAGATGACGGATGAGGCGCAGGCGCTGTTTGCCGTCCTGACCGACGCCTTTAGCCAAATCGACACCATTTTCCGTAAGTTCGAGGGCGGGGAGTATCGTGAAGTGCTCACGGTCGCCGCGGTCGGGACATTTGCCGTTGGCTGGTTACTGCCGCGTATTGAGCAATTCCGGCAGGCGCATCCGTTCGTTGAGTTGCGCTTGCGCACAAATAACAACGTCGTGAATCTGGCGGCTGAGGGGCTGGATTTTGCCATCCGCTTTGGCAGCGGACAGTGGCCCGCTACCCATAACGACATGCTGTGCGAGGCTCCGCTGACCGTCCTGTGCACGCCAGAAACCGCGCAACGGCTTGGCCAGCCCGCCGATCTTCTGCAAGAGAATCTTCTGCGGTCATACCGGGCAGATGAGTGGGATAACTGGTTTGCTGCGGCAGGCGTGACGGCGGAACGGATCAATGGCGCCGTTTTTGACTCCTCTCGCCTGATGATTGAAACGGTCATCCATACCGGCGGCGCGGCACTGGTTCCGGCAATGATGTTCACCAGAGAACTGGCCGCCGGACAACTCGTTCGGCCTTTCGCAATTGAAATCAACATGGGCGGTTACTGGCTTACCCACCTGAAGTCGAAACCGGTGACGCCCGCGATGGAAATATTCCGCGACTGGATCGTGAAAATGACATAAACGGGAGCCAGCAGACTCCCGTTTACGGCTCAGCGTACCACCAGTACAGGACAGTGTGCATGGCGCACGACGGCTGCGGCGGTAGAACCCAACAGGTACGTTGAGATACCGGGCTGGTGTGAAGCGATGATCACCAGGTCAGCACTGACGGAATCCGCCAGTTTCAGGATCTGATCTTTCGGGGGGCCATATACCACATGCTTTTGAACACGGCCTTCAGGGATATCGAATTGTTTCACAATCTCATCGAGTTTCTGTGATGCCTTCGTCTGCAGTCCATTTTTATCCGGGAGTTCGCCAGAGTAAGCGAGCCCCAGGGATGCATAAAAGGGGACTGAGGGAATGACTGACAGAAAATGGACTTTTGCCGTTTTGGCGTGAATTTTAACCTGAGGAATAAGTTGCCGGGTGAGATCGGCTTCTGAGATATCAATGGGCACCAGAACAGAACGATACATAGTCATTACCTCCTGTTTTTTGTCTCCAGTCGCAGTATATCGAATCTGCTTTTTGCATAAAAAGTGACCAGATCAAGTTTCCGTCATTTACGCTCAGCGGTGTTGAATAAATTTAGTTGTTATAATATAACATTTCATCTTATTCACTTGATTGAGGGTACGACGTTGGCAATGCATTGGAAAAAAATATCAATCTCTCTGGGAATGCTGTGGATCAGCAGTTATGCCTTCGCCCACGGCGATCACGCGCATGGCGTGCCGCTGACAGAAATGGAACAGAAGGCGGCGCAAGGCGAATTTGCGGATAGCAATGTCAGGGACAGGGCGCTTACCGACTGGGACGGCATGTGGCAATCCGTTTATCCTTATCTGGTTAGCGGCGAGCTGGATCCGGTTTTTAAACAAAAGGCGGAAAAGGATAAGAGTAAAACGGCGGAAGAGGTGAAATCCTACTACCGTAAAGGCTATGCGACGAAGGTCGATACCATTGGCATCGAAAATGGCGTGATGGAGTTTCATACCGGCAAGCAGGTAGCCTCCTGTCAGTATGACTACGCCGGTTACAAAATCCTGACCTATACGTCAGGTAAAAAAGGGGTGCGCTATCTGTTTGAATGCAAAGATGCAAACAGTAAGGCGCCGAAGTTTGTGCAGTTCAGCGATCATATCATTGCGCCGCGCACGTCGAACCATTTCCACATTTTTATGGGCAATACCTCACAGCAGGCGCTACTGGAAGAGATGGATAACTGGCCGACCTATTACCCTTATCAACTCAAGGCCCAGGCCGTGGTGGATGAAATGCTGCACCACTAAATTCAGGTTCAGCCCGCTGCTTGTCGGCGGGTTTCCTGCCGCGTTAAGGTGTACCGGGCAGAAATGACATGATAACGGTTGAGACGATGACATCAACGATGCCGGATACCCTCCGGGACCAGTTGGAAAAGGCGAAGGCCGTCATTGCACGGATCCTGGAAGACAGCCTGCTGGCCATTCACCTGTACGGGTCTGCCGTTGAAGGTGGGCTAAAACCCTACAGCGATATTGATTTGCTGGTTACCACGCGCGTGCCGCTGACGACGGCGCAGCGAGAAGCGCTTATGCAGGAACTGCTGTTGGTATCAGCCGGGCCTGGCTCGTCGGCGCTCTGGCGGGCGCTTGAGGTAACGGTGGTGGTGCATGGCGATGTGGTTCCCTGGCGTTTTCCTCCCCGGCGGGAGATGCAGTTTGGCGAGTGGTTGCGCGAAGATATTCACGCGGGGAAGTATGAACCTGCGCAGCAGGATAGCGATCTGGCGATTTTAATAACCCAGGCGCGTAGTGCCAGTATTGCCTTATCCGGCGAGCGTGCGGACCTGCTTTTTAAGCCTGTGCCAGAAAACGACATACGAGAGACGTTCCGCCAGACGCTGATGCTCTGGCAGAACAGTTGTGATTTGCAAGGCGACGAACGCAATATCATTTTGACCCTGGCACGCATCTGGTACAGTGTGGCGACGGGCGGTTTTACCGCGAAAGACAGGGCGGCGGACTGGTTGCTGCCTTATCTCCCGGACGAACACGCTTCTCTACTTGCGACCGCGCGGCTTGACTATCTGGGGCAGGTAAGCGTTGACTGGGCAGAGGTTATGCCCGCCGTCTCGCGTTTTGTCTGCTATGCAAAAGCGAAAATAGCCGAACCGTTATTGAGCGCGGATAAGTGAATTCCGTATTTCACGCATCATCACTGTCGCAACAGATAACGCGCTGAAAATAAAAAAGGCAGATCGCTCTGCCTTTTTTTCCTGGAATCTTCTTAGTGACGCGTTTATTTCGACTCTTCAGTTTCCGGTAATGTGACGTTAAGTTCGAGAATGGAAATATCGCCGTCTTTTTGTTCTAGCTGAACGGTGACCATTTCCGGATCAATTTGTACATACTTACAAATGACTTCAAGAATATCTTTACGTAACTGCGGTAAATAATGCGGCTCGGCGTCGCTACGACGACGCTCGGCAACAATAATCTGCAATCGCTCTTTTGCGATGTTCGCTGTACTCTTTTTCCGCGAGAGAAAAAAATCCAGTAATGCCATAACTTATCCTCCGAACAGGCGTTTGAGGAAACCTTTCTTCTCTTCGTCAATGAAGCGGAAAGGACGTTCTTCTCCCAACAGACGGTCTACCGTATCGGCATACGCTTTACCTGCGTCTGCATTGATGTCCAGAATGACAGGTTCACCCTGGTTAGAGGCGCGCAGAACAGACTGATCTTCCGGGATAACCCCGACGAGTTTGATACGCAGGATCTCCAGCACATCTTCCATACTGAGCATATCGCCCCGGTTGACGCGGCCCGGGTTGTAGCGCGTCAACAGCAGATGTTCTTTAATCGGATCTTCACCGTTCTCGGCGCGGCGAGATTTAGACGCCAGAATACCCAGAATACGATCGGAGTCGCGCACCGAGGAGACTTCCGGGTTAGTGGTGATGATCGCTTCGTCGGCGAAATAGAGCGCCATCAGCGCGCCGGTTTCGATCCCCGCCGGGGAGTCGCAGACGATAAAATCGAAATCCATCGCTTTCAGATCGTCGAGGACTTTTGCAACGCCTTCACGCGTTAACGCGTCTTTATCGCGAGTCTGAGAGGCCGGAAGAATGAAGAGATTTTCAGTGCGCTTGTCCTTGATGAGCGCCTGATTGAGCGAAGCATCGCCCTGAATGACGTTGACGAAATCATAAACAACCCGACGCTCACACCCCATGATCAGATCGAGGTTACGCAGGCCGATATCAAAATCAATAACGACAGTTTTCTTTCCCTTCTGGGCCAAACCAGTAGCGATGGCCGCGCTGGAGGTGGTTTTGCCAACGCCCCCTTTACCCGAAGTAACTACAATAATGCGTGCCATAGAAATTCCTTGTTAAAAAGGGATCAATTCAACGGTTGAACTGTCAAAGCGTTATCTGCCAACTGCAGACGTGCCGCTTTGCCATAAAATTCTGCTGGGATTTTATCACTCAGCCAGTAAACACCTGCGATAGACACCAGTTCTGCCGTCAGATGGGTACAGAAAATTTGCGCTTCCCGGTCGCCGCTTGCCCCAGCCAGCGCACGACCTCTCATCATGCCATAGACATGGATATTGCCATCAGCGATCAGCTCTGCGCCAGCACTGACGTGGCTTGTAACAATCAGATCACATTGTGGTGCATAAATGCGTTGACCGGAACGAACCGGTACATCAATAAATCGCGTTTTTGTGACGGGAGTAACGTTTTGCACTACTGCGGCGGGAGCAACGGGTTCTGCCGGCGCGGAACGCGCCACTTTATCTTTACCTTCAGTAAGTAAAGGAAGGCCCATTTTGTCGATTTCGGCTTTCAGCCGGGCATCTTTGCAACCGCTGACGCCAACAATACGCAACCCCGTCGACGCCACGACCTTCTGCAACTGCGGCCAGTTCACCGGCGCGTCAAGGCTACTGACATTCACCACCACAGGAGCGTGTTTTAAAAAAGCGGGAGCCTGCGCGATTTTGTCTTCTAACGCCTGACGAATAACCTCGGGTTCTGCTTCATGTAAATGAACCACTGATAAGGTGAAGCTACTGCCTTTAAGTTCGATGGGCGTGTTTGACATCCTGGCCTTACTCAATTTGCTATTTATCATCCCCGATGTGGAGTGATATTCCGAAGTCCAGAAGGCATGTTATAGTCACTATTATATTGAGGCAAGTCGCCATCCGTTTAATTCAGAGTAAAATGTATGTTTTGTGTGATCTACAGAAGTGCTAAGCGTGACCAGACCTATTTGTATGTCGAAAAAAAAGACGATTTCTCACGCGTGCCTGAAGAACTGATGAAAGGATTTGGTCAGCCGCAGCTGGCAATGATATTGCCGCTCGACGGGAGCAAAAAGTTAGTCAACGCCTCGCTGGATAAAGTAAAACAAGCCTTAACGGAGCAGGGATATTATTTACAACTGCCTCCGCCGCCCGAAGATTTATTGAAGCAACATCGTTTCAACGCCTCACAAAACAATCCAGAAACCGATAAATAAACGGTACCCGGCGTCATGCCTGTCGGTGCCATTCCTGAAGTCAACGATGACAAATTAGGGGAAAATGAATGTATCAACATCATAACTGGCAGGGTGCGCTGCTTGACTACCCGGTAAGCAAAGTGGTGTGCGTGGGCAGCAACTACGCCAACCACATTAAAGAAATGGGTAGCGTCACGCCGGATGAGCCGGTGCTGTTTATCAAGCCAGAAACCGCCCTGTGCGATTTGCGCCAGCCGCTGGTCATTCCGACAGATATGGGCTCGGTGCACCATGAGGTCGAACTGGCGGTATTAATCGGCGCGACGCTGCGTCAGGCGACCGAAGAGCATGTCCGTAAGGCGATCGCTGGATATGGCGTGGCGCTCGATCTGACGTTACGTGATATTCAGGGCAAAATGAAGAAGGCTGGGCAGCCCTGGGAGAAGGCAAAAGGATTCGATAACTCGTGCCCGCTGTCCGGGTTCATTCCGGCCACGGAATTTAACGGCGATCCGCAGGCGACGCCGCTGGGCCTGACCGTCAACGGCGAGGTTCGCCAGCAGGGCACGACGGCGGATATGATCCACAAAATCGTTCCCTTAATCGCCTATATGAGCAAGTTCTTTACCCTTAAAGCCGGCGACGTTGTGCTGACAGGCACCCCGGAAGGCGTTGGACCGCTTGCCAGCGGCGATGAGCTGGTGGTCAATTTTAACGGTCATTCCCTGACGACCCGCGTCCTGTAACACCTGATTGCCGCCTTTTTGGGCGGCAAAACTTGCATCAGCGTGTCAGACTGGTTATAAGGTGCAGCTTTATAGTAATGGCGGATACCCTGATGAGCGATTTACCTTTCTGGCAACGTAAAACCCTGGATGAAATGACCGATGCCGAATGGGAGTCGTTATGTGATGGCTGTGGTCAGTGCTGCCTGCATAAACTGATGGACGAGGATACCGACGAGATCTATTTCACCAACGTCGCCTGTCGTCAGCTCAATATTAAAACCTGCCAGTGCCGCAACTATGAGCGCAGGTTCGAGTACGAGCCTGACTGCATCAAGTTAACGCGTGATAACCTGCCCACCTTTGAATGGTTGCCGATGACGTGCGCCTATCGTCTGCTGGCGGAAGGGAAAGGGCTGCCGGAGTGGCATCCGTTGTTGACGGGGTCGAAAGCGGCAATGCACGGCGAGCGAATTTCGGTACGCCACATTGCGGTAAGAGAGTCAGAAGTCCATGACTGGCAGGACCATATCTTAAACAAACCTTCATGGGCGGATTGATCCGCCCGGTCTGATTTCAGGCGTTACGCTTTTTTCGCCTGATACATCTCATCGCCCTGATGTTCGTCAGCGACCCAGAAGTTGATGTTGAACTGGGCGTCATCGCTGAGCTCCACACGATGCCAGTACTGTGGCGGGCTGGTGGCGAACTGTCCGGCGTTAATCACCACTTTGACTTCAGGCTCTTTTGCCTCTTCGTTGGCGAATCCGTAATAGGTTACCGTACCTTCCATCACACAAAGCTGACCGAAAACGCCAGCGGCAGTGTTGTGGTGGGAAAGCAGTGCCGCGGGGACATTATCTTTGGTGAAGAAAGGGGTGGAACGTTTGATTTTCCAGTTTGCCGGGATACGTAAATGGGACACGGGACATCTCCTTGCCAGGTTGCATAAGATGCATTTAATATACATCTTATGCAGCACCGTCAGCAATGACTTTAAGGCAAAAAAAACGCTCCTGGCAGGGAGCGTCTGAGATTAGCGACCAAACAGATCGCGTCTTTTCGGTTTAAGCGGCTGGACAAGCAGGACCAGAACCGCGATGACCAGATAGGCCGCAAAAATGCCCAGTAACCATTGTGGCATTTCCAGCGATAAAAATTCCCACTGGCGCTCAGCGCAATCTCCGGAGGCAACAAACACCTGTGGCACCCACTTATCCAGCGGCAACCAACTGGGGAAGCGGGCCATAAAATCACAGGTCATGAACGGAGAAGGGTGCAACTGGATCATCGTGTGTTCCCAGGCCAACTGCACGCCGCGCCAGGCACTGTAGATCCAGATAATCAGCGCCACGTAGCGCAACGGCGATTTAGGCGCAATAGCCCCAACCAGCCCGGCCCCCATGATGCCGAACAGCGCGCAGCGCTCATAGATGCACAGTACACACGGCTTAAGCAGCATAACATGCTGAAACCACAGCGCGACCAGTTCAAGCGCCAGGGCAGTAAAAGCCATTAATAACCAGGCGCCCCGACCCCGTGAGCACTGGTTTAAATATCGCAACATAATAATTTCCCTGCAACATGCGTAGACACGGCAGTGTAAACCAATTCGATCACAGCGCCACCAGGAGAAACTTAAATATTGTGTAATCGGATAAATATCATGCAAAAAGGCAAACCGGGCAGTGAAATGCCCGGTAAGTTGTTATTAAAGTGTAGCTAACCAGCCGGTTTGCGTCATCCACTCGGTCAGCGGCGTCAGGGTAAACTCAACGCACAGCAGACCGACCAGGGTCAGCACGATGGTATACGGCAACGCCATCCAGACCATTCGGCCATAGGAGAGGCGAATCAGCGGTGCCAGCGCGGAGGTGAGCAGGAACAGGAACGCCGCCTGACCGTTTGGCGTCGCCACGGACGGCAGGTTAGTCCCGGTGTTGATAGCCACCGCCAACAGTTCGTACTGTGGCAGCGAGATAGCGCCGCTTTCCATGGCCGCTTTGGCCTCGTTAATGTAGATAGTACCAACGAAGACATTATCTGAGATTGACGAGAGCAGACCGTTGAAGAGATAGAACAGTGTCAACTGCGCGTGCTCCGAGGCCTGCAATACAAACTGGATAATCGGCGAGAAGAGTTGCTGATCGATGATCACCGCCACAATCGAGAAAAAGACCGTCAGCAGCGCGGTGAAAGGCAGGGACTCGGTAAACGCCTTGCCAATCGCATGCTCATCGGTCACACCGGTCAGCGAGGTGGCGAAGATAATGACGGACAGACCGATCAGCCCCACTTCCGCCAGATGCAGCGCCAGGGCAATAACCAGCCAGACGCCGATAATGGCCTGAACGATCAGCTTTAATCGGTCCTGACGATTACGCTGCTGGCGGCTTTGATCGTCAAACTGTTGCAATACGTCACGTACTTTTTCCGGCAGCGTTTCGCCATAGCCAAACCAGCGCAGCTTCTCAACCAGTACGCAGGTGAGCAGACCGCAAATCAGTACCGGAACGGTGACCGGCGACATCCGCAGGAAAAAGTCGCCAAAATGCCAGCCAGCGGCTTTGGCGATGATCAGGTTCTGCGGTTCACCCACCATCGTCATCACACCGCCGAGCGCGGTTCCCACTCCGGCATGCATCATCAGGCTGCGAAGGAAGCCACGGAACTGTTCGAGTACCGATTTGTAGTGCTGATCGATATGGCTGTCATCAAGAATGTCATGATCGTCCGCGCGGGAAGAGGCCACGCGGTGATAAATGCCATAGAACCCGACGGCGACGCTTATCACCACCGCCACAACGGTCAGCGCATCAAGGAAGGCGGAAAGGAAGGCCGCCGCCACACAAAACGCAAGTGACAGCAGCGTTTTGGAGCGAATGCTCAGCAGCAGACGGGTAAAAATAAACAGCAGCAGCTGCTTCATAAAATAGATGCCTGCGACCATGAACATCAGCAGCAGCAAGACTTCCAAATTGTTTGCCACCTCTTCACGAACATGCGCGGCGCTGGTCATTCCAATCATAACGGCTTCAATGGCCAGCAAACCGCCTGGCAGCAACGGGTAACATTTCAGGGCCATCGCCAGTGTGAAGATGAATTCCGCCACCAGCAACCAGCCCGCAACAAATGGGCTGATAATGAAAATCAGTGGATTAACTATCAGGAAGGTCAGTAGTGCGAGCTTGTACCAGTCTGGCGACTGGCCTAAAAAGTTGCGCCAGAACGCGCGGCCCCATGAGAGTTCCATTATGGTTTCCCTTACCTTATTTATTGAAATGATGTTCTTATGGTTAGCCACAAAGAGTAACGGTCAGTCTGAAAGCAGGCAAGCCTTTAACCCCCGACAGCCCGTGTTATCAAGAAAATGAAGCCTTGATCCACTTTTTCTTCATTGTGTCTGCTATCGGGCGTGTACCCCGTCTGGTATGATGAGTGTAACTATGTTTTGCTGTGTAATGGAAATCTCACTATGGTCATTAAGGCGCAGAGCCCGGCGGGTTTCGCGGAAGAGTACATCATTGAAAGTATCTGGAATAACCGCTTCCCCCCTGGCACTATCTTGCCTGCAGAACGAGAACTCTCGGAACTCATCGGGGTGACTCGTACCACGTTACGTGAAGTGCTGCAGCGTCTGGCGCGAGACGGTTGGTTGACCATTCAGCATGGCAAACCGACGAAGGTGAATAATTTCTGGGAAACGTCCGGGTTGAATATTCTTGAAACGCTGGCGCGTCTCGATCACGAAAGCGTTCCGCAACTGATCGATAATCTGCTGTCGGTCCGGACCAACATCTCCACCATCTTCATTCGTACCGCGTTTCGTCAGCATCCTGACAAAGCGCAGGAAGTGCTGGCGACCGCGAAGGAAGTGGCCGATCACGCCGATGCGTTTGCCGATCTCGATTACAGCATTTTCCGCGGTCTGGCGTTTGCCTCCGGCAACCCGATTTATGGCCTGATTCTTAACGGGATGAAAGGGCTGTATACCCGCATTGGCCGTCACTACTTCGCCAATCCGGAAGCGCGCAGCCTGGCGCTCGGTTTCTATCATAAGCTGTCGCAACTGTGCTTACAGGGCGCGCACGATCAGGTATACGAAACGGTGCGTCGTTATGGTCATGATAGCGGTGAGATCTGGCACCGGATGCAGAAAAACCTGCCAGGCGATTTAGCCATTCAGGGCCGCTAAACGCGAACCCCCTCATGATGAGGGGGTTTTTGTTTTACAGGCTGTTCATTCTGGGTGGGCAGCGCTCGAGCAGTTCCACGCTTCCGTCCTCGTTTTGCTGTTCCAGCATCACATCAAACCCCCACAGCCGGTGCACATGCTTGAGTACCTCTTTGCGGCCTTTATCCAGCGGCGCGCGATTATGCGGGATATAGCGTAGGGTGAGAGAGCGATCGCCCCGCAGATCCACGTTCCAGACCTGAATATTCGGCTCCACGTTGCTCAAATTATATTGCGACGAGAGGCGGTTGCGGATTTCACGATAGCCTTCTTCATTGTGAATAGCAGAGATCTCCAGGTAGTTATGCCGGTCATCATCCAGCACCGTAAAGAGGCGGAAATCACGCATCACCTTCGGTGACAGGAACTGGCTGATAAAACTCTCATCTTTGAAATCACGCATGGCAAAATGCAGCGTTTCCAGCCAGTCGGAACCCGCGATATCCGGGAACCAGTACTTATCTTCTTCCGTCGGTGACTGACAGATACGCTTGATGTCCTGGAACATAGCGAACCCCAGTGCGTAAGGGTTAATACCGCTGTACCACGGACTGTTATAAGGCGGCTGGAATACTACGTTGGTGTGGCTGTGCAAAAATTCCAGCATAAAACGTTCGGTGACTTTCCCCTCGTCATACAGGTGGTTCAGAATGGTGTAATGCCAGAAGGTGGCCCAACCTTCGTTCATCACCTGGGTCTGTTTCTGCGGATAAAAATACTGGCTGACTTTGCGCACAATGCGCAGGATTTCGCGCTGCCATGACTCCAGCAGCGGGGCATTTTTTTCCATAAAGTAGAGCAGGTTTTCCTGCGGCTCTGAAGGATAGCGCCGCGCTTCGGCGACCGTCTTCTCTTCTTCTTTCTTCGGCAGGGTACGCCACAGCATGTTCACCTGGCTTTGCAGATACTCTTCGCGACTTTGCTGGCGGGCCTTCTCCTCCTGGAGGGAGATTTTCTGCGGGCGTTTATAGCGGTCAACGCCGTAGTTCATCAGCGCATGGCAGGAGTCGAGCAATCGCTCAACCTCGTCCACGCCGTACCGCTCTTCGCACTGGGTAATGTAATTACGCGCGAAGATCAGGTAATCGACAATGGAACTGGCGTCGGTCCAACTGCGAAACAGATAGTTATTTTTGAAGAAGGAGTTATGCCCATAGCAGGCGTGCGCCATCACCAGCGCCTGCATGGTAATGGTGTTCTCCTCCATCAGATAGGCAATACACGGGTTGGAGTTAATCACAATCTCATAGGCCAACCCTTGCTGACCGTGTTTATACAGCCGTTCAGTCTCGATGAATTTTTTGCCAAACGACCAGTGAGGATAGTTAATGGGCATCCCGACGCTGGAGTAGGCATCCATCATCTGCTCGGAGGTGATGACCTCAATCTGGTGCGGGTAGGTATCCAGTTTGTAGAGTTTCGCCACCCGGTCTATCTCTGCCAGATAGACATCCAGCAGATCAAACGTCCAGTCGGGTCCATCGCTCAACCGTGTGGTGTCCTTGTTCATGGAATCAATCGTAGCCATTCGCGCACCCTCATTGTTGGCGGCACTCTCTGTGTGGAGCACCTCATTTCAAGCATAGAACACCCTGTTAAAAACCGTGTCAGTGGAGAAATATTTTCTTTGCGATTTCCGCTGGTCGACCCGCCAGATTTCTCGGTCATAACAACATTTTATGCTGGATAAAAATAACCCGCAGCAGGAGATCCCAAAGCAACGAGTTCAATGTTCCTCCTGCTATATGTGAGATGTGTCACCATAAAAAAGCCATATGTTGAATAATATTTTCATCTGGGTTATCAAGATGTAATTAGATGATTGTTCTTTTACTGTTACTGTTAACGGAGTGGCTATGCGAGTTGTCATACTGGGAAGTGGCGTCGTTGGCGTGACCAGCGCCTGGTATCTGAGTCAGGCTGGACATGATGTCACCGTCATCGATCGCGAACCTGGCCCGGCGCTGGAAACCAGCGCGGCGAATGCGGGGCAGATCTCTCCGGGCTATGCAGCGCCCTGGGCTGCGCCGGGTGTACCGCTAAAGGCGATTAAATGGATGTTTCAGCGCCATGCGCCGCTGGCAGTTCGTCTGGACGGCACACAGTTCCAGTTGAAATGGATGTGGCAGATGCTGCGTAATTGCGATACCAGCCACTACATGGAAAACAAAGGGCGGATGGTGCGTCTGGCGGAATACAGCCGAGACTGCCTGAAAGCGCTGCGTGCATCGACCGGTATCCAGTATGAAGGGCGTCAGGGCGGCACGCTGCAACTGTTCCGCACCGCACAGCAGTATGAGAACGCCACGCGCGACATTGCCGTGCTGGAAGACGCTGGCGTGCCGTATCAGTTGCTGGAAGCCAGTCGACTGGCGGAAGTCGAGCCGGCGCTGGCTGAAGTGGCGCACAAACTGACCGGCGGCTTGCGTTTGCCGAATGACGAAACCGGCGACTGCCAACTCTTTACCCAGCGTCTGGCGCAGATGGCCGAACAGGCGGGGGTTAAATTCCGTTTCAATACGCCAGTGGATAAACTGCTTTGCGAAGGCGAGCAGATTTACGGCGTGAAATGTGGTGATGAGATCGTTAAAGCCGATGCCTACGTCATGGCGATGGGCTCTTACTCCACGGCGATGCTGAAAGGGATTGTCGATATCCCGGTCTATCCGCTGAAAGGCTATTCGCTGACGATTCCGGTGGCGGAAGAGGACGGCGCACCGGTTTCGACTATTCTTGATGAAACCTACAAAATCGCCATTACCCGTTTTGACCAGCGTATCCGCGTTGGCGGTATGGCGGAAATTGTCGGCTTCAACACCGAACTACTCCAGCCGCGTCGGGAAACGCTTGAGATGGTGGTCCGCGATCTCTACCCGCGCGGAGGGCATGTTGAACAGGCGACATTCTGGACCGGACTGCGCCCGATGACGCCGGACGGTACGCCGGTGGTGGGGCGTACCCGCTTCAAAAATCTGTTGCTGAATACCGGACACGGTACGCTGGGATGGACGATGGCCTGTGGTTCAGGGCAGTTGCTGAGCGATATTCTGTCGGGTCGCACGCCCGCTATTCCGTATGACGATCTGAGCGTGGCGCGCTACCACGCTGGTTTTACGCCTTCACGTCCCCAACATCTGCACGGCGCACATAACTAAGAAGGACGAGAGATGACCCGCCCTATATTGGCCAGCCTTGACCTGCAGGCGATGAAACAAAACCTGAGCATAGTGCGTCAGGCCGCACCGGACGCCCGCGTCTGGTCGGTGGTGAAAGCGAATGCCTATGGTCACGGCATTGAACGTATCTGGAATGCGCTGGGCAACACCGATGGTTTTGCTCTCCTGAATCTGGAGGAGGCGGTAACCCTGCGTGAGCGCGGCTGGAAAGGGCCAATCCTCATGCTGGAAGGTTTTTTCCATGCGGAAGATCTGGCGCTGTACGACACCTGGCGTTTGACCACCTGCGTTCACAGCAACTGGCAGCTTAAAGCGATTCAGAATGCAAAGCTGAAGGCACCGCTGGATGTCTACGTGAAGGTTAACAGCGGCATGAACCGTCTGGGCTTCCTGCCGGAACGACTGCAAACCGTCTGGCAGCAACTGCGCGCGATGCCGAACGTCGGCGAAATGACGTTAATGTCGCACTTCGCCGACGCTGAGCACCCTGACGGCATCCGTAATGCGATGGAACGTATCGCGCTGGCAACGGAAGGGCTGGAATGCCGTCGCTCACTGTCAAACTCAGCGGCCACGCTGTGGCATCCCGATGCGCATTTTGACTGGGTGCGACCGGGTATCATTCTTTACGGTGCGTCGCCGTCAGGCCTGTGGCGCGATATCGCCAATACCGGGCTGAAGCCGGTGATGACGCTCAGCAGCGAAATCATCGGTGTACAAACGCTGAAAGCGGGGGATCGCGTCGGCTATGGCGGGCGCTATACCGCCAGAGGCGAACAGCGCATTGGCATCGTGGCGGCGGGCTATGCGGACGGTTATCCACGTCATGCGCCGAGCGGAACGCCGGTGCTGGTGGACGGTGTGCGGACCACTACCGTGGGCACGGTGTCGATGGATATGCTGGCGGTGGATTTAACGCCATGCCCGCAGGCGGGTATCGGGACACCGGTAGAACTGTGGGGTAAAGAGATCAAAATTGACGACGTGGCGAAATCTGCCGGAACCGTAGGCTATGAGTTGATGTGTTCGCTGGCGCTGCGTGTTCCGGTCGTGACGGTGTAACTTTTATGTTGCCGGACGGTGGTGCGATGCGCCTTATACGGCCTACAGCGGAGTCATCAGTAGGCCGGATAAGCGCAGCGCCATCCGGCATGATAACTACTCTTCGTCTTCATCCCCGGCGACGCGAACCCCGACTTTACGGACCTGATTGTCTTCTTTTTCTGCGACCGTCCAGATCATCCCGGCGAAGATGACCTGGTCCCCGACAACCGGGGCCGCGCCCAGCAGTTGCTGAACAATTTCGCCCAGCGTTTGCTGCTTATCGCGGTACTCCGTTCCGTCATCCAGACCATAAATCAGCGCCACATCGGCATACTTGGCGCTGGCTTCCAGAATAAAGTCGCCGAAGAAGCGCTGATCCAGCGCCACCGGCGGTGACTGACTGAACAGTTTGCCCAGCGCCGGGAGGTCGCGTTCACGACCGATGACGCACAGCACGTCACCTTCACGCAAACGGGTACTGCCGGTGGGATGAAACAGCACGTTGTCACGAAACAGCGCCGCAATGCGCGTTTCCTGAGGCATATGCAGATCGCGCAGTGCCGCGCCGACACACCATTTATCGGCGCTAAGCTGATAGACAAACTGCTCCCACGGATTGTCCGGATGAATATCCAGCCCCACACGTGAGACCGGCCAGCCGACCGGTGGCACCACCACTTTCGCTTTTTTCGCCGCCCAGGAGAGGGAGGTGCCCTGAAAAACCAGTGACACCAGCACCACGAAGAAGGCGACATTGAAGAACAGACGGGCATTTTCCAGGCCCGCCATCATCGGAAAGACGGCAAGGATGATGGGCACCGCGCCGCGCAGACCCACCCAGCTAATAAACACGCGTTCACGCAGATTAAAACCGCGAAACGGCAGCAGTCCGACAAAGACGGAGAGCGGACGGGCGACGAAAATCATCCCGGCGGACAGGATCAGTGCCGGAATGGCAATCGGCAGCAGGTCGGAAGGATTCACCAGCAGTCCGAGCACAAGGAACATGCCGATCTGCGCCAGCCAGGCCAGCCCGTCGAAGTTTTGCAGAATGCCAAAACGGTTGCGAATCGGGCGATTGCCCAGCAAAAAGCCGCACAGATAGACCGCCAGAATCCCGCTGCCTTCCAGGGCGGTGGTCAACGCGAACACCAGAATCCCGCCGCTCAGGGCCAACAGGGGATAGAGCCCGGCGGGCAGGGAGATACGATTAATCATCTGCTGTAGCAGATATCCGCCGCCCAGCCCAAGCAAGATGCCCAGACCAAACTGCTGAATAATGTGGACTGCGAACATCCAGCTTAAGCCGGTTTCGTGCTGCTGAATCATCTCGATCAGCGTAATGGTCAGGAACACCGCCATCGGGTCATTACTGCCGGATTCAATTTCCAGCGTCGCGCCGACACGCTCGTTCAGCCCTTTGCCGCCAAGCAGGGAAAAGACCGCCGCCGCATCCGTTGAGCCAACAATGGCACCAATCAGCAGCCCCTGGATCAGGTCGAGATTAAACAGCCAGGCGGCGATCATGCCGGTTAAACCGGAGGTGATCAGGACGCCAACGGTCGCCAGAGAGAGCGCCGGACCCAGCGCGACGCGAAACGAGCTGGCCTGCGTACGCATCCCGCCATCAAGCAGGATAATCGCCAACGCAAGGTTACTGACCATATAGGCAAAGGGGTAGTTATCGAACGGGATGCCGCCGACGCCATCGACGCCAGCCAGCATGCCAATCGCCAGGAAGATAACCAGAATCGGAATGCCAAGGCGTGATGAAAATGAACTGAGTAAGATACTGCTGGTAACGAGGACGGACCCCAAAATGAAAAGACTGATTATTGCCGCGGCGTCCAACGTTCGGTTACTCCTCAATTAGCCATGTTTTTCTGCATTGACATTATCATATTAACGGCTGCAACCGGGCGTTACTTAGCCCTACAGCCGTTTTTTTTTATGATTTCAGAAAGGGATGACCCGAGATCGTAAGTTGTGTGCCGTTTTGACTATTCTGTAGCACGGCATGCGCGCCTAACGCCAGCGTAACGGTTCGCGGCTCATGACCAAAATCAAGCCCGGTAATCAGGGGAACAGAGAGGCGTTCACGTAAAAACGCATACACCGTGTTGAGGTCGTAGCCGTCATCATACTCATTCGGGGCGCTGCCGCTAAAACTGCCCAGCACAATGGCGCTCTGGCGGTTTAAAATGCCCGCATCAAACAGCTGCAGCAACATGCGCTCGACGCGAAAAGGGTGCTCATTGATGTCTTCCAGCACCAGAATACCGTTTTCAATTTTTGGCATCCACGGGGTGCCGATAAGCGAAATCAGCATCGCCAGATTGCCGCCCCACAGCGTTCCTTCGGTATGACAGGCCGGGCCTTCGCCTTGCCATTCCACCGTGTACTGCGCGTGACGTAATGCTTGCCAGAAATGGGTTTGCGTAAAGGTATTCAGCTCCGGTGCGCCAACGTTCGCTGCCAGCATCGGGCCGCTGAAGGTGATGACATTGCCTTGCGCCAGCAAACCACACTGGATCGCCGTAAAATCACTGTGACCGCAAATGAGCAACGGATCCCGCTGTTGTCGGGCGGCAAGGGCCTGCCAGTCGATGTGTTCCAGCAGTCGGCTCGCGCCATAGCCACCGCGCACCGGCATAACGATGGTGTCCGGCGCGGTGAGATGCACAAGCCCGTTCACGTCTGCCAGACGCTCCGATTCCGTACCCGCAAAGCGTTGATGGCGACGACTGACCACCGCCGTATTATCGACCTGATGCCCCGCGTCCTTAAGGCGCTGGATACCAAGCAAAGCCGCGTGTTGATTAATGCAGTAGCCCGAGGGGGCAATTAAGTGAAACCGGGACATGGCAATTCCTTGCTACAACAGAAACCAAATGTATATCATGCCGCCTATAGTAGAACGTTTTGCCGGATGACGCTTTGCTTATCCGGTTTACAACGGTGATTTTAGTAACGAAGCGTTCCGGCGATAAGGACAGAAGACGTGAAATTGAGATGGTTTGCTTTTTTGATTGTGTTGCTTGCAGGTTGTAGTTCAAAACAGGATTATAAAAATCCCCCGTGGAATGCGGAAGTGCCGGTGAAACGCGCCATGCAATGGATGCCGATCAGTGAAAAAGCCGGGGCGGCGTGGGGCGTTAGCCCACAATTGATTACGGCGATTATCGCGATTGAGTCAGGCGGGAATCCCAATGCGGTCAGCAAATCGAATGCGATAGGGCTGATGCAACTGAAAGCATCGACCTCCGGGCGCGATGTCTACCGTCGGATGGGCTGGAGCGGCGAGCCTTCAACCAGTGAACTGAAAAACCCGGAGCGCAATATCTCAATGGGCGCCGCCTACCTGAGTATTCTGGAGACGGGCCCGCTCGCCGGTATTGAAGATCCGCAGGTGATGCAGTATGCGCTGGTGGTCTCCTATGCCAACGGCGCAGGCGCACTGCTGCGCACGTTCTCTTCTGACCGGAAAAAGGCCATTAGCAAAATCAACGATCTCAGTGCCGATGAGTTCGTTGAACACGTCGCGGATAACCATCCTGCGCCCCAGGCACCGCGCTACATCTACAAATTGCAGCGCGCGCTGGATGCGATGTAATTAGTCGCGCACTTTATTCGATTTCTCCCGGGCTTCGCGCTCGAGGGAAAAGATAATCCGCTGAAGTTCCCGCTCCACCGCCGGGCCAACGTTGAGAAAACGAAAGCTCAGGCGGGGAGTCGAAATCGTCTCATTTTTCCCGTCAATCACTTTGCGTTCAGTTACGGAGATCAACTGCGCGTCAAAGTGAAACATCCCCCATTCCCCCATATCCAGCGCAATTTGCGAAAAACGCATCCCTTCCGTGAGTCCTGACGGCTTCGGGCCTTCCAGCAGCGCGCCCATTCCGCCGAGGGAAAGATCGTACAGACGAAAACGTAGGGTGCTGTTATCTGGCATCTGCGCGGTACAACCGTAGGGGGGATGGAGCGGCGCGCAGATGCGAAAGTATTCCCGTCGTTGGACAAACCACAGCGCCGGAGGAAGCGGGGTGATAAAGGCCGGAAGTTGCTGATACTCACCGCTGTGCAACTGCTCAAGGGTAAACTCAACCTTCGCGCCCTGAGTTTCCGCCGTAAAGGTAATATTGCGCGCCTTCTGTACGGCGAGGTTTTCGTTTTGCTGACTGCCAAAGTCCATCACCAGTCTTTCGGCCGAAACATCAAGGATTTTGCTGATGAATTGCCCGCCGCGCCAGGAGACGCGCAAAGGCACCTGATTGCTGTTTAAGTCGCGAAGAACGCCCAATACCGCCAACGGATTTTGCTTCAGAAACTGCTCATTATAATGACTCACGCGGAACGACCCCTGGATGCCTGACAGTCTATCGAACGGTTATCGGCAAGACGCAGGAGAACTTAATACAAACGCGTGATTTTTTTTACCAAAGACAAATAATTCAGTCTCGCGGAAACAGCGAGGATCAAGGGGTTGCCTATACTTAATGGACAAGCGCAAGAATCTGTTGCGTGTGGTTTCCCTGAAAAGAGGGTCTGAACATGGGAATTATTGCCTGGATTGTATTTGGTTTGATTGCCGGTGTTATCGCCAAATTGATCATGCCGGGACGTGACGGCGGCGGATTCATCCTGACCTGTATTCTCGGCATTATCGGTGCCGTAGTGGGCGGATGGCTGGCGACCATGTTTGGTATTGGCGGCACAATCAGTGGCTTTAACCTTCACAGCTTCCTGGTTGCGGTGGTGGGTGCCATTGTGGTGCTGGGGGTATTCCGACTCGTGCGCCGCGATTAACAACACGGCTCCTGCGGGAGCCGCGTTTTTATCCTGGTCCCCTTCAATTCCTCTCTTGATTTACCTAATTAAATGAGAATAATTAGCATTCCAATTTAAACTGATAATTATTCTCACTATGACAACTTCCTGCTTCCGACTTTGTGCGCTCTCTGGCTGTATCTCACTGGCTCTGACCACGCCGTCTTATGCGGCAGATTCTAACGAATCCACCATCGTGGTATCCGCAACGGGACAGGAGACCCTGCTGCCGGCCTGGACCAACAGCGCCACCAAATCTGCCGTCCCGGAAAGTAAAACGCCGCAGGTGATTAATACCATCGATAATCACGAGATAACCTTACGTCATGCGAATTCTGTCAACGAGATCCTTCGCTATGCGCCGGGGGTGTCGACGGAAGTGCGCGGCAATACTTCCTATATGAGCGAGTACAAGATTCGTGGTTTCTCCGTCGATCAGGAGTACTACAACGGCTTGCAGTTGCCGTATAACGTCACCGGTAATACCAAGGCGCGTATCGACCCGCTGCTGGTGGAAAGCGTGGATATCCTGAAAGGGCCCGCGTCCGTGCTGTATGGCAACGGTTCGCCGGGAGGGCTGGTGAATATTCAGGGCAAAAAACCGCAGGCTGAGCAAAAAACGGAGATCGGCTTTAATACCGGTACGCGTAATCTGAAAGAGGGCTATCTGGACTCCACCGGTAAAATCAGCGATAGCGACTGGAATTACCGTCTGCTGGGTAAGGCGACGGAGGGCGACGACCAACCGCACACCACGCGTTATGAAGACTATCTGCTGGCACCTTCCGTCACCTGGCAACCGGACAGCAAAACGCGTCTGACGCTGGATGCCCTGGTGCAAAATACGCCGTCGTTGTCACCGTCGAACCCGTTACCGATTGCTTATTTGCGCTCGGGTTACGCCGATCGTCGTGACTATGCCGGAGATGAGTGGAGTGGCTTTAAGCAGCGTCAGTGGATGGTGGGTTATCATTTCGAGCATGAATTTGACAGTGGTTGGGGATTCAGTCAGCAGGCGCGCTATTTTGACGTCGATACACACCAGCGCAGCGTCTATTCAACCGGTAATGGTACGAACCCGGTATGGATGCTTGACCGCTTTGCCTATACCACTGATGAAGATCTGAAAAGTTTCAACATCGACAACCAGGTGACAAAAACGGTCGCGCTAGGGGACTGGCAGCACCATTTGCTGGCCGGCTTTGACTATCAGAAACTCGACAGCCATTACTTCTATCGTTACGCCAGCGCCACGCCGGGAATCGACATGCGCGCCCCGGATTTCCATCAGGTGCATACCGCCGATCTGGGGTTGTACACTGCGCAGAAAAACCGCCTTTCTTATCAGCAAAATGGCTACTATTTGCAGGATCAGGTCGCGTTTGGTGGCTTAAATCTGCTGGCCAGTCTTCGCTATGACGATTACCGTTCTACGACTACCGATGCGATGCAAAACGACGAGAAAACCTGGATCTCTCAAGACCGGGTGACCAAACGGTTGGGCGCGCTCTATGCCTTTGAAAACGGTATTTCACCGTTTATCAGCTATTCCGAAGGCTTCAAACCGATTTCACCGCAGGGCACGCTGACGGCGAAAGACGTGAAGCCGACGACCAGCAAACAACTGGAAGGCGGGGTGAAATACCTGCTGGTCGATTACGCGACAACGCTGACCGCCTCTGTGTTTAACATTCGCCAGAAGAATGTCCTTTCCGCCACGCCGACCTGGGATTATCGACAGACCGGGGAGATCGAATCGAAAGGGGCGGAGCTTTCGGTCATCAGTCGTCCAGGTGACAACGTCACGTTGATCGCCAATTACGCTTACACCCATGCGATCAATACCGAAGATGAAACCTGGGAAGGCAAGCGCCCAACGCAGGTGCCGGAGAATGCGTTTAACTTGTGGGGGGATTACACCTTCGACGCGACCACACTGCGCGGGCTGACGATGGGCGCAGGGGCGCGCTATACCGGGCCGATGGAGATCTCGCCGGACAACAAGGGCGGTAAACTGGGGGGCACGACACAGTACGATCTCGCCGTGTCGTATCGCTTAGGCGAGGTGCTGCCGTCACTGAGCGGCGTGACGCTAAAAGCCAGCGCCCAGAACATTACCAACAAAGAAACGTTCAGCTGCTACGACAGCACCAACTGCTGGATTGGCCGCGACCGGACGGTCCAGGTCGGGGCAAGCTACCGTTTCTGATCGCATGAAGCGAAAACCGGCCTGGCATTCTCAGGCCGGTCAGACACTGAGTATTATGGCGTTGCCTGTTTTTGTGGCGGTTCAGCGGATGCCGGGCTGGCAACAGGGCGCTTTTCCGGCACGCTGTCACACGGTTTTTCCTTCGGACAAATTAGGTCGAGCATCTTCAGCGTGACGCCATTGCTCCAGCCAAAACCATCCTGCAACGGATATTCTCCGCCGCCACCGCCGGTCCCGGTGCTGCTGATGTCATATTTTTCCACCAGCTTTTGTTCGCGATCGTACGTGTGCTGCACGTTGGTCAGAAAGCGCCAGCTCACCTCCATCGCTACGTCATTCTGCCCATAGTTCTGTAAGCCCTCGGTGGCGACCCACTGCAGCGGCGCCCAGCCGTTTGGCGCATCCCATTGCTGTCCGCTTTTCACCGACGTGGTGGCAAGCCCGCCCGGTTGCAGCAGATGCGCGCGGGTGGCCGCAGCCATTTTGCTGGCGCGATCCTTCGAGGCGGCATTGACATACAGCGGGAACAGAGCGGCAGCGGTCAACTGATTCCGTACCCGCTTGCTCTTCAGGTCGTAATCCGCGTACCAGCCCTCTTTATCATTCCACAGGTAATGTTCCATGGCTTTCTGTCGGGCATTCGCCAGCGTGTCGTACTGGCTGGCTTTTGCCTCATCCCCCGCGGCTTTGCTGGCGCGCGCGAGGATTTTTTCCATTTTGTACAACAGGGCGTTGAGATCGACCGGAACGATGCTGGTGGTCCGCAGCGTGCCAAGCTGCTGCGGATTATCCATCCAGCGTGAACTGAAATCCCAGCCGGACGCGGCCGCTGCGCGCAGATCGCGATAAATATCGGTCGCCGGGCGGTTTGGATTGCTTTTCGCCGTGGCAATATCTTCGACCCAGGATTCCGGTCGCGGCGTATCCCGCTCATCCCAGTAGCGGTTGAGAAGGGTGCCATCCTCCAGTTTCACCACCCGCTTGTTCTGTTGACCTGCCTGCAGCGTTTCGACGCCTTCCATCCAATAGGTGTACTCTTTTTGCATCTGCGGCAGGTATTTTTTCAGCGCATCGTCGCCGTCGTGCTGAGCCAGCAGTTCGACCATCAGTGAAAAGAAGGGCGGTTGGGAACGGCTTAGGTAGTAAGTGCGGTTGCCATTGGGAATATGACCGAAGGTATCAATCTCCCAGGCGAAGTTTGCCACCATATCGGCAATATTGTCCCAGCGACCGCTTTCGGCAAGTCCCAGCATGGTGAAGTAACTGTCCCAATAATAGACTTCCCGGAAGCGCCCGCCGGGCACCACGTAAGGCTCAGGCAGCGGCAACAGGGAGTCCCATTTTTCCACGCTTTCGGTGGAGCGGGTTAACACCGGCCACAGCCCGTCGATATGTTCACGCAGCGATTGCCCTTTCGGAGGAACATATTTCTCCCCTTCTTTCGGCAGCGTAAAGTTGACGCTCACGAAGTGGCGCAAATCGAAACTGGACTGATTCTTTTGCATCCGGTAATCCGCGAGGATCATCAGCGGGTCACCGTTAGGCACGGCGTCGGCAAAGGTTTTCTGATCGGGAAACAGTCTGGCATTCTGCACATCGTTAAACAGAGGACCGAGCAGAATATCCGGCGGCTGCGGAGGGGAGAACGGCATCTCTTCGGCGTTAACCGACAGGGAAGAGAAGGTAAGCAGCGTGCCGGAAACCGCTAATGTTATGACCAACGACAGTGAAGCAGGCGCGCGAAAAGCAGGGGTATGCATTGATTAATCTCCTTAGTGCGTACCGAATAACGGTATCTACCATGAGAAAATCGTAGTCCAGGATCGCTCCCGGCGCGTGATTACCCCCCTTTTTTTGCGACGTTACAGCGGTTTCCTTTCTCTGATGGCGCGATTTCGCGCCACATCAAGGGTGAGTCGCTCGCCCGTTTGCACATCGTTAAGCGCGTCGCCCTGCTGACATACCCAGGCGATGCCCATCTCCCGGGCGATCAACGTGCCATGCGCGAGCGAACTGCCTTCCCGCAGGCAGATGCCTTTCACCACGTGCGGGTCGAGTTCCGGCACCGTTGACGGAAACAGGTTGTCGGCAACCAGTATGGCGGGCGCGCTAACGTCAGGCAGCACCAGCGGGCTTTGCAGCAAATGACGCAGCGTGCGGTGCAGGAGATCGTCGATATCGATGTAGCGCGCCTGCAGATAGGCGTCATCCAGTTGACGATACTGCGTACTGAGGCTGCTCAACACCTGCTGCCAGGCATATTCCGCCGTACAGTGCTCGCTGCGCAGGAGCCCGCAGGCGGTATCAAACAGCTCCGGATCGTCCAGCAACATATGGTGACCAGAGAAAATGGCCGCCAGGTCACCCGGCCAGTTTTCTTCCGCGCGGGTAATCAGCGTCATCAGGTCGAGCAGCGTGAGATCCAGCGCGTTACGCAGTCGCGCCTGCTCTGCGCCAGGACTGCGATCGGACGCTTGTCGAATCGGTGGCAGCGTTGGCGCGTAACAGAACGCGTTGCCCGTGATGTCCGCCGTCGACGATGTGACAACCGCCGCATCTTCCAGCGACTCGCCGAAATTCTCCGCCGCCAGACGACTAAACGCGGCCAGCGCATCATCCGCCTGTTCTCCACTTGCCAGCAGACGTACCGTGTCATGACAGCGAACCTGCAACAGCGAAATCTGATTCAGGCTGTCCGGCGTAACGCACTTGCCGTTTTTCTCCAGCAGCAGATCGGCGTTAAAGGCCGACAGCGTTGCCACAAGCCGGGAGGCCGGGCGAATGTGCAGACCGTTGGGATTCTTGATCACCACGGACACTGATTTTGCTGCCGCATCCTGTGCGATAAAGGTCGGGGTAATGCGGGTTTCAGAAGCAGAAGAGGGTAAACCCAGTTGCTCACGCTTGGCCTCGAGAGCGTTCGTTGCGTCGGCGATGACCTTGTCGATATCCGCGCCTGCAGCGGCGCTCACCGTTGCCGCCAGCGTCCCTTCCACCAGCGGCGCGGCGCACAGTCGTACTTTCGCTGCGATCGTCGGATCGAGGAGGTCCAGCGCCGTTTCTGCACTGAGCAGGGCGCTGCCAATGTCCATCATCACCAGCACGTGGTCGGTATCGGCAACAGACTCGATCGCCTCCATCACCTTAATGGGGTCGGTGCCGATGGGATTTTGCGGATCGTCGATACCGGCGGCAATGGCTATTTTACAGTTGCCGCCCATTAACATCTGTTGCGCCAGTTCGCCAACCCCTTCACCGAGGCGGGCGCTGTGAGAGACTATGACCAGGTTTACCATCTTACTGTCCTTACTCTTTTGCCGCGGCTGCCAGCATCTGGATCATAAACATCACCGAGGTCGCACCCGGATCCTGATGCCCGATACTACGCTCGCCCAGGTAGCTGGCGCGACCTTTGCGGGCCTGCATCGTAATCGTGCTTTGTGCGGCGGCTTCAGCCTCAGAGGCGGCAGCGTCCAGCGCGGCGGTGACGGAGAGGTTCTGCTCACTGGACTGGCGTAATGACTCCGCCACCGGTACCCAGACATCGCACATCGTTTTATCACCCGGCTCGGCTTTACCCCGGCTTATCACGCCATCAGCACCTTCACGCATCATCTGATAGAGCTCATTGAGCGACAAACTCTGGTGCGCCTGCGTGGCCTGCGCGGCACGGATGAAAAAGGTGCCGAACAGCGGGCCACTGGCCCCTCCAACGTTTGACAGCAGCGTCATCCCGGTGTTTTTCAAAATAAAACCGATATCTTTATCCGCAATGGCCGGTAATTTTTCGACCACTTTGCTAAAGCCGCGATGCATATTCAAACCGTGGTCAGCATCGCCAATCTCGCGATCCAGCCCGGTGAGATAATCACTCTCTTTACTGAAAATGTCCCCGCAGCGATAAAGCCAGCTCACAATCTGCGCTCTGGTAAGTGACATGACTCTCTCCTTAGTTGCCCCAGTTCAGGCCTGGGGTGTGAACCGGTGCGTCCCAGAGTGCCAGCGTCTCGTCATCCACTTTAAGAAGCGTGATGGAAAAGCCGGTCATATCCAGTGACGTACAATATGAACCAATCAGATTGCGTTCGATGACGATACCCGCCTGCTGGCAGCGTGCGTCGAGACGGTTATAGACGCCGTACAGTTCAGAAAGCGGCGTGGCGCCGAGGTTATTGACCAGCGCGATGACGCGATCGCCACGTTGCAACGGTTGTTTGCCTTGCTTATCTTCCAGCCAGACGCCCTGGGTGGGATCCCAGTGGCGCAGCGTGCGGCTATAGGTTCCGTTTTCCAGCAGGGTATCGAACATTTCGTCAACGGTTCTGTCGAGTGAGACGAAGGCGCGACGGTCAATGCCTGGCTCGCCGTGGATCCCCACACCGAACTCCATTTCATTGTCGGCGAGGGTGAAAGAGGGCTGCCCGGCTGCCGGAACCGTACACGCTGCGAGGGCGATACCGATCGAATGGCCATGATTGTTGAGTTTGCGTCCGAGTTCGGCGCAGGCTTCCAGGGAATCGCCGCGTTCTGCCGCCGCCCCGACCAGTTTTTCAATCAGCACGGTATTAGCAACACCACGTCGTCCGGCGGTATAGAGGCTGTCTTTGACCGCCACGTCGTCATCCACGACCACGGTGGTGACCTTCACGCCGCTTTCGTGCAGCAGTTCGGTCGCGGTTTCGAAGTTGAGAATATCGCCAGTATAGTTTTTCACGATCAGCAGCACGCCTTCGCCGCCGTCAATCTGCATGGCGCATTCGAACATTTTATCAGGGGTTGGGGAGGTGAAAATTTCTCCAGGACAGGCACCGGACAGCATGCCCTGGCCGATGTAGCCGCAGTGCATCGGTTCATGACCGCTGCCGCCGCCGGAAAGCAGCGCGACTTTGCCCTGTACAGGGGCATCTGAACGGGTCACATACACCGGATCCTGATGCAGGGTCAGTGACGGATGCGCTTTTGCGAGGCCAGCCAGTTGTTCACTCAGTACGTCTTCCACACGGTTAATCAGCTTTTTCATTCTTTTGCTCCGGGTCTTAGGCTCCAGGGGATCGGTTGTGTTCAACGCCACGGCGACCGCTCGCTGCCGATAACGTAATTGTGCCCCAGCGCGCGAAAAAGAAAATTCATCAATGTTATGTTTCATAAAGGAACACTAATCTTAATAAATGTTCCATAACGGAACGCTAAAACGCGAAATACGGCAAAATTGCGAGCAACCGCACCCGGAATCGCGGAGAAACCGACAGTGAAGAGCAGCGAGATAGCAACCACAGCAGCGGACGTCCCGGAATATATTCGCGCCTCATGGCTGCGCTGCGGCAAAATTATGCAGCGCGAGTTCTGGGCCCTGCCGCACCGGGCACAGGGGCTGACGTTTGACTCTATTTGTCGGCGCAAAACGGCGATGCTCACGCTCGGGCAGGCGGCGCTGGAGGATGCGTGGGAATACATGTCGCCACGAAAGTGTGCGCTGTTAATTCTTGATGAAAGCGCTTGCGTGCTCAGCCGCTGTGGCGATCCGGATACGCTCCAGCGCCTGGAGGCTCTCGGCTTTACCGACGGCACCTATTGCGCGGAAAGCATCATTGGCAGCTGTGCGCTGTCGTTGGCCGCTATGCTGGGGCAGCCGGTAAAAACGTTACCCGATCACCATTTTAAGCAGGCGCTCGGTGCGTGGAGTTTTTGCTCGACACCCATTTTCGACAACCACGGACGCCTCTCTGGATCTATCGCGCTGGGCTGTCCGGCAGACGACGCCTCACCTGCCGATCTGTCATTAACGCTGGCGATCGCGCGCGAGGTGGGGAACTCGTTGCTTACCGATAGCCTGCTTGCCGAATCGAACCGCCACCTCAATCAGCTGTATGGTTTGCTGGAGAGCATGGATGACGGCGTGATGACCTGGAATGCGCAGGGAAGTCTGCAATTTATCAACGCTCAGGCGGCACGGCTGCTGCATCTTGACGTGACGGCTGCCCACGGCAAAAACCTCAGTGAACTCCTGACGCTGCCCAGCGTTCTGCTGCGTGCTATCCGCCATCAGCGTCCGCTCCATCATGTTGAGACGACGTTTGAAAGCCAGCACCAGTTTGTCGATACGGTGATAACCCTCAAGCCGATTGTCGAAACGCAGGGCACCAGTTTTATTTTGCTGCTGCATCCGGTGGAAAAGATGCGCCAGTTGATGACCAGCCAGTTGGGTAAAGTGAGCCATACCTTTGCGCAGATGGCGCAGGACGATCCGCAAACCCAGCGTATCGTCCATTTTGGTCGTCAGGCGGCGCGGGGCAGCTTCCCGGTGTTGCTATGTGGTGAAGAGGGGGTCGGCAAGGAGTTACTCAGCCAGGCGATTCATAATGCCAGCGAGCGGGCGGAAGGCCCGTATATTGCGGTGAACTGCCAACTGTATGCCGATCAGGTTCGGGATTTTATCGCCAGTACGGCGGACGACGACAGAGAAGGGCGGTTAAGCCGCCTGGAACTGGCGCACGGCGGCACGCTGTATCTGGAGAAAATTGAGTATCTGGCACCTGAACTGCAGTCGGCGTTATTACAGGTGATCAAACAGGGCGTCATCACCCGTCTTGACGCGCGCCGCGTGGTGCCAGTCGACGTGAAGGTGATTGCCGCCACGACGGTGGATTTGGCGCGGCTGGTGGAACAAAACCGCTTTAGCCGTCAGCTTTATTACGCGTTGCACGCTTTTGAAATTATGATTCCACCGCTGCGACAGCGACGTAACAGCATCCCTTCGCTGGTGAATCACCGCTTGCGTCGCCTGGAAAAACGGTTTTCGACTCGCCTGTCTATGGATGACGATGTACTGACCCCGCTGATTGCCTGCGACTGGCCCGGCAATGATTTCGAACTCAACAGTGTTATTGAAAATACGGCGCTGAGAAGTGAAAACGGGCGTATTCACCTGAACCATCTGCCGGAGTATCTCTTTAACGAGCACCGGACCTCAGAATCCACGACCGGTAGCTTCTCTGCCAGCGTCTCATTTAGCGACATCGAGAAGGATGCCATTATTCACGCGGCAAGGGTGACAGGAGGGCGTATTCAGGAGATGGCCAGCCTGCTGAAAATTGGCCGTACCACGCTATGGCGAAAAATGAGGCAATACAATATTAACGCGGCGCATTTTAAGTTGAGCTCCTGAAAAACGGGCGTTTTTGCATCCTATTTTAAAGCGATTTCTGTCCGTTATGGATTAAAACCAGACGATGACAACGCTGCCATTTTCCCGGCGTCGAACCTTGCCAGAAGATCCCGGAAGGCAATGCGCGCATTTTTTTATTATCTTCCCGTATTTTTTTCATTCGATCCTTACCCTGTTCGCGCTGCCTGAAACCGCAAGACATCATGCAATAACGCAACCACAAAGCATGCTGCGAGACAAATGGCGCGGATGACCGCACCGCAGCAGGTGCGGGCCCGGCAGCATCGCAGGTAACGACGGCACGCGGCAGAAATTAAAAATCCACGCCAGGCGTGGATTTTAGAGGGCGGGTGAGAGCGGCGAGGTTAGCGTTCACGCCTTGCCATCAACAGCGCGAGGTCGACGAGGCGATTGGAGAATCCCCATTCATTGTCGTACCACGCCAGAATTTTGACCATATTGCCGCCAATCACCAGCGTTGAGAGACCGTCGATAATGGAAGAACGCGGGTCACCCTGGTAGTCGCTTGAGACGAGCGGTTCATCGCTATAGCCGAGGATCCCTTTCAGTGGCCCGCTGGCGGCGGCTTCACGAAATGCATTGTTGACCTCTTCAGTCGTCACATCCCGCTCAAGCGTTACGGTCAGGTCGACAATGGACACCACCGGAACCGGTACGCGCAGCGAGTAACCGGTTAAGCGACCGTCCAGTTCAGGAATGACTTTGCCAAGCGCCTTCGCGGCACCGCTGGAGTAAGGCACAATCGACAGTGCGGCGGCGCGGGCACCACGAAGATCTTTTTCCGGCTGGTCATGCAGCGCCTGGCTGTTGGTATAGGCGTGGGTGGTGTTCATCAGACCATGCTTAATACCAAAATGCTGGTGCAAAACCTGCGCGGCAGGTGCCAGACCGTTGGTGGTGCAGCTACCGTTGCTGACCACGAAGTGTTTATCCGGGGAGTAAAGGCTATCGTTAACGCCCATCACGATGGTTAAATCATCGTTTTTACCGGGGGCGGAGATAATCACTCGCTTTGCGCCACCGCTGTGGATGTGCACCGCTGCTTTATCTCGATCAGTGAAAAAGCCGGTTGCTTCAATGACGATATCAACTTCACTCTGACGCCAGGGGATATTGGCGGGGTCGCGTTCACTGAACACGGTAATGGGTTTACCGTCAACCACAAGCTGCCCCTCACCGGCGGTGACATCGGCGTCGAGTTTACCGAGCAGCGAGTCGTATTTCAGCAAATGCGCCAGCGTTTTACTGTCTGTCAGATCGTTGATTGCCACAATCTGAATATCCGGGTTGCCCAGTGCAGCACGCAGTACGTTGCGTCCGATACGGCCAAAACCGTTAATACCGACCTTTACCATGATCAACTCCTTATCTGTTGTCTCTGAAGGTAATGTAGGTCGGTGGCCCGTTGGCGTAAATGACAAAAAAGGATCACTTTACGCCATTTTACGACAGTGAAAGCGCTGGCGATATTCACCAGGCGTAAGTTGAAGCTGTTTTTCAAACAGCCGCCGCAGGTTAATGCTGCTGCCAAATCCCGTTTGTTCGGCGATACGATCCAGCGTCTCGTTGGTCTGCTCCAGACGCTGTCGGGCAGCGGCCAGACGGGCTTCGGCGACATAGCGCGCCGGTGAAGCGCCGGTTTCCCGGGTAAACACGCGGGTGAAATTACGCGGACTCATGGCGACTTTTTCCGCCAGCTTATCCACACTGAGGTCGGCGGTGAGGTTCTCGAGCAACCATGCCTGCAGATCGTTAATGGGGCCCAGGGCGCTGGTCTGCTGAAGGTTATAGCGGCTAAACTGCAACTGGCCTCCGGGGCGGCGCAGGTACATGACGAAGTCCTGGGCGATGTCGCGCGCCAGGCTGAATCCGTAGTCTTCTTCAACCAGCGCAAGCGTCAGATCAAAGCCGGAACTGACTCCGCCTGATGTCCAGATGTGTTCGTCCTGAATATAGAGTGGACCGCCCTCGACGCGCACCCGAGGAAATTCGGCCTGCATGGTTTCCAGTAGCTTCCAGTGGGTGGTGGCGCGTCTGCCATCCAGCAGTCCGCTTTGTGCCAACAGCATCGCACCGCCGCAAATGGATGCAATACGGCGGGCATGAGGAGCGGCCAGGCGCAGCCAGTCAACTACCGCAATCCCTTCCTGCGGATTTTGACCTTTGCCAGTGATAATGATGGTATCAAGAGGCTCACGAGGGTCAATTTCATGCAGGCGATGATCTGCCAGTAAATTTAAACCGGACTGACCATGGATCACCTGATGCGGCTGGGTTGTTGCTAGCTGAACCTGGTAACAGACGTCCGTAGCGCCTTCTGGATGCAGGCGGTTGGCCTGCATCAGAATGTCGGCAATACCAGCGGATTCAAACAGCATACCGCCATCGGGGACAATGATTAGTATCTTCTTCATGTCCTGAAAAGTAATCTTTTTACAGAATAAGTCAACAACACAGACGCAAACGGGAAAAGCCTTATTCCTGCCGTAGTGACAGTCCCAACGCTAACCGCCAGCAAACGGACCGTGAATTGTGACGATAAGTGGCGAGTGGGAGCGTATTTTTTTCTTGATGTAAATCATTCTCATTTTCACGCTATCATGTTAACTTGCTTTTAATATGCAACTTATAGTGAGGGCATCGTCATGAGCGCAAGTGAGAAAGCCGGACATACATTTTTAGCCAGCCTGGGGAAAACCCGTTTGCGACCCGGCGGCGTTGAGGCTACCGAGTGGCTGTTCAGTCAGTCGAATCTCACGGCGGACAGTGTCGTGCTGGAAGTCGCCTGCAACATGGGTACCACGTCCATCGAACTCGCCCAGCGCTTTGGCTGCACAATATATGCCATCGATATGGATAAAAACGCACTGACGAAGGCCCGGCAAAACGTCGCGGCTGCGGGTCTACAGGATAAAATTCAGGTGCTGGATGCGAACGCCACTAAATTGCCTTTCGCCGACGAGGCCTTCGATGTCGTGATTAACGAAGCGATGCTGACCATGTACGTGGACAAGGCGAAATCCCGGCTGATTAATGAATATTATCGGGTGCTCAAACCCGGCGGTCGCCTGCTGACACACGACATTATGTTCACCCATGAACATCTGGAGGCGGTCAGACAGACGCAACTGGAAGACGTTGTGAAATCCAACGTCAGCCCGATGACCCGAACGGCATGGAAAGCACTGTTTATCGCCAACGGCTTCCAGTCGGTCAACACGCATCACGGCGAGATGTCTCTTATGTCCCCGTCAGGGCTGATTCGTGACGAGGGTCTGACGGGCACGGCGAAGATCCTGTTTAACGGATTGCGAACCCGTGAGAACAGGACGCGCTTTCTGGGGATGTTCCGCTTCTTCCGGCACCATCGCCATCAGTTGAACTACATCGCCTGCTGCTCACGGAAATAATGTCCAGGTGGCCTGACGCAATGGTCTGTTTATTGATCCTGTGCGCTAGCGGCCAGTTCAGTCACTTTTAAAGTTGTGGACACGGTAGTAGGGCTTTCATGGACCCCCGTGGTTGAGAACTCACACCATGCAATTCCGGACCGCTTTTAACCGTTTCATAATAGCGGGCAGTCACCTGCCCGCAAATATCAACAGATACTTTTAGCATTAAGCATCCAGGCCTAAAACCACGGGGGTGGATCGATAACCAATTCCCATACGGTCGATTCCCATATCAATCAATTGCAGGAAGTGTTCACGCGTACGTATACATCCAGAACCTTTTACTTTGCAGCGTCCCTTTGCCGCATCGAGCATCACCTGAATCACCTCTGGTGTAGCACCTTTACTTTCGCCGCCGGTATAGAACCCGGTGGATGTTTTGACGAAATCCGCCCCGGCGCGGCATGCGTATTCCGTGGCGGTTGCAACCTGTTCCAGCGTTAACGCATCGGTTTCAAAAATCACTTTCAACAGGGTGTCGTAACGATGAGCAACGGCTGCCACAGCCCGGATGTCCTCTTCAAATTCCTGCCATTGCCCACTGCGGATAAAACCATAGTTGGCGACGATATCGAGGTCTTCAACGTCACCGTTTTGACAGATAATTTCGGCCTGCTTGACTTTGGATACCGTTGACGATGCGCCAAACGGGAAATCACACACGACACAAATGCCGGTGTTTGTCCCTTTGCACATCGTCCTGGCGATGTCGAGATATGCCGGGTTTATGCACACGGTTTTACAATTAAAATCAATACCTTCCTGAATGTATTTCTGAACTTCCGCCAGGGTAAATTCTGGTTTGAGGACCGACTGATCGATGTACCGACCCAGCTCCTGAGGTGACATCTCTGCGGCTTTCTTTTGCGGCTTCATAGGCGATCTCCATTCATTGTTTCATTTGTATGATACATATTAGAGAGTGAAAGCGCGTTGTCAATATCTAAAAGAACAGGGGCAATCAGCATGTTAACTGGCGGGAAAAATCGACCCTCGCTTTAGCTGAATTCTGCCCGGCATTAAACAGGTCAATTTTAAAATTGCACTTATCCGCTCGGGTCACCGACGTCGTATATTCAAAGACAAAACCGTTCTCAAGGAATGAAACACGTTCAATATGGTAACCGGCCATGACTTTTTCCGTGCACTGCAGATAATGTGCGGCTGATTTGTTGATAATCACCGCTTCAATATGTTCAGTAGCATGCGCAATATTCAGCCCAAACTCATTTTTGAGAACATCATAAAGGGAAAGGGTGGCAAAGTCGTAAAACTCAATGCCGGGGCACAGATTCCAGGGAATACAGGTCGTTTCCAGAAGCAGGGGGGTGTCATCCCCCAGTCGGACTCGTTTCAGGATGAAAACCTTACGCTGCGTTGGCGTCAGGTTCAGTTTGTCAGCAACCATCTCATCTGCATCGCTCACTTCCGATTGCAGCACCAGCGAATGGGGTTTTATTCCCTGTTCCCGCATACTTTCAGTGAAATTATAGAGCGAATTGAGTCGGCGATTAATTTTCTTATCGGCAATGAAGGTGCCTTTACGACGCTGACGTACAATAAGACCTTCCTCAAGAAGTTCATTGAACGCCAGTCGAACGGTTGTCCTGCTGATATTAAGAATGTCACACAACTCATTTTCGGTGACGATTTTATCATGGGGCCTGAATACGCCGAGCTTGATTTGATGGCGAATAAACGCGGCCAGTTGCGAATACATAGAAGAACGAGTGCCTTCGGTAAAACGGAAGTTATCTTTGATAAAGAGTCCAGTGTCCATAGCATTCTCTTCTGACCTATTGTGTCACTCAAAGGTATCATACCATTAAATAGCCAGCCACGGCTGTCGCGCATTATGGTGCGTAATGACGTTTAAGATTTGTTATGGCGTGACGAACCCGCTGTCTGTCTTTCAACGCGACACCGGTGAGAATGGGCTCAGGCGACACGATGAGCAGCGAAGAGAGGGGCAATCAAATCATCAGGCAGGCGTAGGGGCATTCACAATGGTTCCAACCACCGAGAGAGGCATGACTAACATTGGCGAAGTTTGGTCAACGGGCAGCCGGCACTGCGGCGCCACGCGCCGGGAGCCTGACCGTACTGACGCTTGAAACTGCGGTTGAATGACTGCTGAGAGTCAAAGCCCAACGCGATCGCCACGTTCAAAATCGGTTCGTCGCTGTGGGTTAAGCGTTCAACCGATTTTCGCAGCTTTTGGGCACGAATATACCCGGCGAGGGGATAACCCGTATGTTCTTTGAAGAGGCGCTGGAGGTGCCATTTCGAATAACCGGCTCGCCTGGAAACGGTGTCGATGTCCAGGCGGTTATCAAGGTTGTTGTCGATCCAGTCGAGTAAATCGTGAATAAATGCGCCAGTGTTCATCTTGTTTCCCCCCGTCGCTTATTTAAAAGCATCTTTGTCTGTTGCATTTAAAGGTGGCCTGTTTTTGCATTAATTGCAAGTTTTATTGTTACACTTAAATCCTTGCCGGAAACGCGTCTTTTGGCACTGACACCAACAGCACATAAAGTGTATCAATTATTCTTGCACTAAATTTCACGCCTCCCTACAATCGCCGAAATAGTGTATTCGCAACTGTTACAGTTTTGTGGCGATGAACGACACAAATGTCCCTGAGCCAGCCCGGACAAAGGAAGTGGCGCGGTGTCTCCTGCTGCGTCTTGCCCGGCGGCTACAATTACCGGAATAAAAATAATGAGCCTGCAAAAAACCTGGGTTAGCTTTCATCTGCATGCGCTGGGAGCGATGCTGCTCGGCGTACTGCTCGTCGGTTGCGATGACGGTGTCGCCCAAAACGTCGCGCCACAAGCTCCCGCCGTCAGCGCCGCTGACGTGGTAATGAAATCCATTAATCAGTGGGATAGTTTTAATGGCAGGATTGACGCGGTGGAAAGTGTTCAGCTACGCCCGCGCGTCTCTGGCTACATTGATAAAGTGAATTACACCGACGGTCAGGAGGTGAAAAAAGGGGAGGTGCTGTTCACTATCGATGACAGGACCTATCGCGCCGCGCTGGAACAGGCGCAGGCGACGTTGGCGAGAGCCAAAACCCAGGCAAGCCTCGCGCGAAGTGAGGCGAACCGTACCGATAAATTAGTCAATACTAATGTCGTCTCCCGCGAAGAATGGGAGCAGCGCCGTTCGGTCGCCACCCAGGCACAGGCCGACATCCGCGCAGCGCAGGCGGCCGTTGATGCTGCGCAACTTAACCTGGATTTCACCAAAGTGACCGCGCCTATTGAGGGTCGCGCCAGCCGTGCGTTAATCACCAGCGGTAATCTGGTCACCGCGGGGGACAGCGCCAGCGTGCTCACCACGCTGGTATCGCAGAAGACGGTTTACGTCTACTTTGACGTGGATGAGTCGACCTACCTTCATTATCAAAACCTCGCCCGCAGCGGGCAGGGCGCGTCCAGTAATCATCTGGCGCTACCGGTTGAAATTGGCCTTGTTGGCGAGGATGGCTATCCCCATCAGGGAAAAGTCGATTTTCTTGATAATCAGTTAACGCCGAGTACCGGCACAATCCGTATGCGCGCGCTATTAGATAACGCGCAGCGTCAGTTCACGCCGGGACTCTTTGCCCGCGTACGCCTGCCGGGCAGCGCGGAGTTCAACGCCATGCTTATCGACGACAAAGCGGTGCTGACCGATCAGGATCGCAAATATGTTTATATCGTTGATAAAGAAGGTAAAGCGCAGCGCCGCGATATTACACCGGGGCGTCTGGCCGCCGGATTACGCATCGTGCAGCAGGGACTGAACCCTGGCGACAGAGTCATCGTCGATGGTTTACAAAAAGTGTTTATGCCGGGTATGCCGGTTAACGCGAAAACCGTCGCCATGACCGCCAGCGCCACCCTCAACTGATCCCTTACCTGAGAATCCGCCACATGGACTTTTCCCGCTTTTTCATCGACAGGCCGATCTTTGCCGCGGTGCTGTCGATTCTGATTTTTATCACAGGATTAATCGCCATCCCGCTGTTGCCGGTCAGCGAATATCCTGATGTCGTACCGCCAAGCGTACAGGTGCGTGCGGAGTATCCAGGCGCCAACCCGAAAGTGATTGCGGAGACCGTGGCAACGCCGCTGGAAGAAGCGATCAACGGCGTTGAAAACATGATGTACATGAAATCCGTCGCAGGCTCTGACGGTGTGCTGGTGACCACCGTCACGTTCCGTCCGGGCACAGACCCCGATCAGGCGCAGGTTCAGGTACAAAACAGGGTATCCCAGGCCGAGGCGCGTCTGCCGGAAGATGTGCGCCGTCTGGGTATCACCACCCAGAAACAGTCGCCGACGCTCACGCTGGTGGTGCATCTGTTTTCGCCTGGCGGTAAGTACGATTCACTGTATATGCGCAACTATGCCACGCTAAAAGTGAAGGACGAGCTGGCGCGTCTGCCTGGCGTTGGTCAGATCCAGATTTTTGGCTCAGGCGAATATGCTATGCGCATCTGGTTGGATCCAAACAAGGTGGCGGCACGCGGATTAACCGCTTCGGATGTGGTAACGGCGATGCAGGAGCAAAACGTACAGGTTTCCGCCGGGCAGCTTGGCGCCGAGCCGCTGCCGAAAGAGAGCGATTTCCTGATCTCCATTAACGCCCAGGGGCGTCTGCATACGGAAGAAGAGTTTGGCAACATTGTCCTGAAAACCACGCAGGACGGTACGGTTGTCCGCCTGCGCGACGTGGCGCGTATCGAAATGGGCTCCGGAAGCTATGCGCTGCGTTCACAGCTTAACAATAAAGACGCGGTCGGGATTGGTATCTTCCAGTCTCCGGGGGCAAACGCCATTGATTTGTCTGACGCGGTGCGCGCCAAAATGAACGAGCTGTCCACGCGTTTCCCGGAAGATATGAAATGGGCGGCACCTTACGATCCTACCGTTTTCGTTCGCGATTCCATTCGCGCGGTAGTGCAAACGCTGCTGGAAGCGGTGGTGCTGGTTGTACTGGTGGTCATTTTGTTCCTGCAAACCTGGCGCGCATCAATTATTCCACTGATCGCGGTGCCGGTATCGGTCGTGGGCACGTTCAGCATTCTCTACCTTCTTGGTTTTTCGCTTAATACCCTGAGTTTGTTCGGGCTGGTATTGGCTATTGGTATCGTTGTGGATGACGCCATCGTCGTGGTGGAAAACGTCGAGCGAAATATCGAAGAGGGGCTTGCTCCACTTGAGGCGGCGCATCAGGCGATGCGAGAAGTTTCCGGGCCGATTATCGCCATTGCGCTGGTGCTGTGCGCGGTATTCGTACCGATGGCGTTTCTCTCCGGGGTAACCGGTCAGTTCTACAAACAGTTTGCGGTGACTATCGCAATTTCAACCGTGATCTCTGCTATCAACTCGTTGACGCTCTCTCCGGCGCTGGCTGCCCTGCTATTAAAGCCGCATGGCGCACCGAAAGACTTCCCGACCAGGCTTATTGATCGCCTGTTCGGTTGGCTTTTCCGTCCATTTAACCGCTTTTTCCACCGCAGCTCGAACGGCTATCAAGGGCTGGTTGGCAAAACGCTCGGACGACGGGGAGCGGTATTTGCTGTCTATGTGCTGCTGCTCTGTGCTGCTGGCGTCATGTTTAAAGCCGTACCCGGCGGGTTTATTCCAACGCAGGATAAGCTGTATTTAATTGGCGGCGTGAAAATGCCAGAAGGGGCGTCGCTGGCACGCACCGATTCGGTGATCCGCAAAATGAGCGAAATCGGTATGAATACCGAAGGTGTGGATTATGCGGTTGCCTTCCCGGGGCTTAATGCGCTGCAGTTCACCAACACGCCGAATACCGGGACCGTCTTTTTTGGCCTGAAACCGTTCGATCAGCGCAAACACTCTGCGGCGGAAATTAACGCGGAGATCAACGCTAAAATCGCGCAAATCCAGCAGGGCTTTGGTTTCTCCATTTTGCCACCGCCGATATTAGGGTTGGGGCAGGGCTCCGGGTATTCGCTGTATATCCAGGATCGCGCAGGTCTTGGTTATGGCGCGCTGCAAAACGCGGTGAACACGATGTCTGGTGCAATTATGCAGACGCCGGGGATGCATTTCCCGATCTCAACCTACCAGGCTAACGTTCCGCAACTGGATGTACAGGTCGATCGTGATAAGGCGAAAGCGCAGGGCGTGTTGCTGACCGACCTGTTTGGTACGCTGCAAACCTATCTGGGATCGTCTTATGTGAATGATTTTAACCAGTTTGGGCGTACCTGGCGCGTGATGGCGCAAGCCGACGGACCGTTCCGCGACAGCGTGGAAGATATTGCTAATTTGCGCACCCGTAATAATCAGGGCGAAATGGTGCCGATCGGCAGTATGGTGAATATCAGTACCACCTACGGGCCGGATCCGGTGATTCGCTACAATGGTTATCCGGCGGCGGATCTCATTGGCGATGCCGATCCTCGCATACTCTCTTCCGCACAGGCGATGACGCAGCTTGATAAGATGTCGAAGCAGATACTGCCGAATGGGATGAATATTGAATGGACGGATCTGAGCTTCCAGCAGGCCACTCAGGGCAATACGGCGCTGATTGTCTTCCCGGTTGCGGTTCTGCTGGCTTTCCTGGTGCTGGCGGCACTGTATGAAAGCTGGACGCTACCGCTGGCGGTGATCCTTATCGTCCCGATGACCATGCTGTCCGCTCTGTTTGGCGTCTGGTTGACCGGTGGTGATAACAACGTGTTCGTTCAGGTTGGTCTGGTTGTACTTATGGGGCTCGCCTGTAAAAACGCTATTCTGATCGTTGAGTTCGCCCGCGAGCTGGAAATCCAGGGGAAGGGTATCATGGATGCGGCGTTGGAAGCCTGTCGTCTGCGCTTACGCCCGATTGTGATGACGTCCATCGCCTTTATTGCCGGGACGATTCCACTGATCCTCGGGCACGGCGCAGGTGCAGAAGTGCGTGGTGTCACCGGTATCACGGTGTTTTCCGGTATGCTGGGCGTGACGTTGTTTGGTTTGTTCCTGACGCCGGTGTTTTACGTTACGCTGCGTAAATTCGTTGCGCGCGGTAAACCGGTAAGGGATGTTTTGCCTGTTTCTTAAGGCATTGCACATAACGAAAAAACCGCCTTCACCGTTAAGGCGGTTTTTTTGCAGTAGGGAAATAACTAATGCGCTTTTTTAGACCGGGCATCAATTTCAGGGACCGGATCGCAGCCGCTGGTATCGGCTTTTTTGACCTCTTCCAGCGCGCTTGCCACGGTATGGCGAGCTAATACCTCTAATGAAGCCTGCTCCGCTTCATCGGCGATAGATTTGAAGTACCAACACGCGTTGGCGCTGACCACGCAGCGAGCAGGTATGTCAGGACGCGACGCCCACAGTTTTTTATCTTCTATGACGGAAATGTAGATATCGCGCAGGGTGATCTTGTCCGCCGGGCGACCAAGATGAATAGAACCGTTGCGGCCAAGCGTTGAGACGATGATACCGTCACGCGTGAGCGGAACCATTAATTTGCGAATAAAGCTCGGATTCGCTTCCAGACCATAGGCCAGAATTGCACTTGTCGAACGTTCACCCGATTGCTCCGCCATCGCTACGCTGAGAACCATCTGCAAAGCTGTCGGGAAGCGGTAATCTAACATTTTATTGTCCTGGGTTGCGGTGAATCTTGTTCTTTTTGGCACCGCGGAGGTGGATAAACAGTAAGCATCAATATAACAAAAAGGGTAATTTTTTTGAAGCAGTGAACGATTGACCTGACAGGCAAAAATGCGTTTCCGGTACGCGCCGGAGGGGAGAAAAGCATCAATCGCGAACGCTTTATTGATCTCAAATTCAACGATAGCGGATCGCGATGCTGTCCTGGCTACAATCAATGTTTCACTTAACTCTTTATCTGAAAACTCCTTATCTGAAAACAACGGGAAACTACACGACAAACCTTCATGACATACGGCAATTGAACGCTATCGTAATGTCATTCGTGAATTGGGTCTGTCGAGTAATGTGCAAATCCTCTCTGAAATTTCTGCAAATATGATTTACTGAGACCATTCAGTTTTACCTCGCCCGGTGTTTTTTGCTTTATACAACGCTTCATCGACGCGTTTGATAAACGCACTGGTTTTTTCGTCTTTATTTTTAATGCCCAGCCCGATACTTATTGATAATGTGTTTTCTTCATCAATGGCGATTTTTGACGTATCATGCATAATCATGCTGGCATAGGTTGATAGTAATTTGGGATTTGCATTTTTTACCATAATGGCAAACTCCTCCCCGCCAATTCTTGTGGGTATGCAATTTTCTGATGAACAGGTGGAAAGTAATTTCCCAAACTTTCTGAGTGTTTCGTCACCTTTTACATGTCCGTATTGGTCATTAATCTTTTTAAAATGATCAATGTCAATTAAGATGAGACCCAGAGAAGGATAGGACAGGTCATGAATGGTGTTGATAAAAAAACGTCTGTTGGGTAGTTGCGTCAAATCATCGTATTTTGAAATTGTATTAGCCAGGGCATAGAGTTTTTCCAGGTCGCGTATTTTTTTATACCCCGAAATACAGACGAGAAAAATCCCCGCTAAGCGTAAAAAATTTTTCAGATAGCTGAGCCAGTGAGGCTGAAAGACGAGTTGTTCCGAAAACTCAAGCGTGGCGCCTGCCAGCCAGATGAGCAGGCCCGATCTCAACAGTACACTGTGTTTTGTGTACGCAGAAAATTTCCCGGTAAGATAAAGTGCCATCAACAGAAACAGAACAAGTGTTAGATCAAAATAAGTTTGTGGGTTTTGAAGGGCGCTACCAAAATAAACCGGTGGATAATTCCACCAGTTAACATAGAAAATAACAGCGATTATCAATATTCCCAACGCAAAGAGTATTAATGAACGTTTTGAGCCGTGACTACCTTTAGGTTCGCCTGGATATTGTAAAGAAAAATTCATTAGTATGCCTGCGAAAGCGTCTTTTTATAGCTATTGAGTGCGAACATTTTGATTTCTCCTGACGTCACTTTTCTCGTTTGCAATAAGCATACTGTATAAAAGACCAATGATAGCATTTGGCTATTGGAAGGTAAATATCGATCGTTGTTATCGATTAATAATAACGATCAATTGCTTATTTTCAATTGTTGAATTCTATCGATAGGTGAAACTCATGATATTTTGTATCTATACTTCCATTTCTGATTCTATTATTGGAATAAAATATCAATGTAACAAAAATTGTAGGGTTTAAATGTTGGCGCTGTCGTGGGATGGTTTTGTAAATATGACTATTGAAGAATGCCTGACCTGAGAGTGGTGTGTAAGCATCCCGCATAGGCGTCCCATTCACATTTAGCGATCGTCCGGCATACTCACTTTGCCAACGAAGGAGAGCGCTATGCGTAACACTCAGTTTTATTGAGCTTCAGGTCATGCCGGCATTCATTGATGATTTTCTTTGCCTGAACAATATCGTTGAATCAATGTTCACGCATAGCACCGAACGCACGCTACACCCAGGGGGATTTTCTGGTGACAGATGATAATCAATTCAGGTGTGTGGCGTAAAAATATCAGTCCATCCTTTCTGAAACTTTCAATTGATTAAAGCCTGTCATTTAATAATGGTGGTGATTTATTTTTATTGGACTGTATTAATATCAATGTTAATTATTCTTTATGCAATTAATGGGTATTGGTTAAGTTGTTATCTTTAGATTAATATGGAATCGGTTGTTGTTTTTTTATTCTTTTGTTTCCAGTTTGTAAATTATGAGATAAGCATAGAGTTGTCTTTTTCAATTAAAAAACAACATGATACGGTTTGCTTTGCGCGTGAGTTCCCGTCTTGTTTCAGAATGTCAATGTTTTTTTGAGATAATGAACACGTTAAAGTCCTCTCCCTTTCTGCCGATAGATACGCTGGCACATGTTCAAAACATGATCAATTTCAATATGTTAGCTTGACTCCGTCCTTGGGTGGAACGTTCCCGGTATTGTTCTGATTTTTTCACCGGGTGGCAGGGAAAAGGTGACTTTTTTTGTATGAGACAGCAGATGAAAATAAATAATTTTGGTGTTGGTACCCGAATGGGGGCTGGCTTCAGTATTGTTCTCACCCTTGTCGTTATTATGGCTGTAACGGGTATCGTTAAATTAAACGGCATATTGAAGGAGACCCATGCTATTACGGACAGGTTGCTGGTTCTGGAGCGACTCACGGGAGCGTGGGGGGCGGCAATTGACTATAACGGCGCGATGGGGCTGTCTGTGCTGACTTCCTCTGATGAGGGAATTAAAAAATTTGCCCAGTCAAAAATGAAAGTGGTGACAGAGCGCGTGAGTGCCATTCAGAAGGAACTGACAGAATTAATTGTCTCTGATACGGGTAAGTCACTCCTGGCGACCGTGGCTGATAAAAGAAAACTGTACATTGATATTCGCAATGAGGCGATTCGCATCAGCGAACAAGGGAATGGTGACGCCACCAATGCATTTATTCGCGAGAAACTCATTCCCGCCATGGAGGTCTATTCCGGCAGCGTAAAAGCACTGGAAGATTACGATAAAGCACAAATTGATGAAGCCGCTGATTCCATTCAGGGGAATGGCTCGGCAGCAATTCAGGCTCTGATTGTTCTTGGTGTCATCGCTATTCTCGTCGGCAGTCTGTTGGCGTGGTTTATCACTCGCGGGATAACTCGCCCATTGTTGTCTGCCGTTCATGTGGCCCGGGAAGTGGCGTCCGGTAATCTGGGCATCGAGGTTAAAGTGGAATCCCGAGACCAGCTTGGACAACTGATGCTCTCCCTGAGGGAAATGACGGAGAGTCTGCGTAATACAGTACGCAAAGTCCGTGAAGGGGCCGACAGCATAGCGTTAGCCGCGGCTGAAATTAATAGTGGTAACACCGATCTGGCATCTCGCACGGAAGAGCAAGCGGCAGGAGTGGAAGAGACCGCCTCGACTCTGGAAGAGCTGACGGCAACGATTAACAATACAGCAGCAAATACGGCGCAGGCGCATCGTTACGTGAGTGAGACAGCATCTGTCGTGAAACAGAATGGCGCAGTGATGAGTGAAGTGTCTTCCCGAATGCAGGAAATTTACGATTCCTCATCAAAAATGGCTGACATCATCCAGGTTATTGATGGTATAGCCTTCCAGACCAATATTCTGGCGCTGAATGCTGCAGTGGAAGCCGCGCGAGCGGGTGAGTCCGGACGTGGTTTTGCTGTGGTGGCTGGAGAAGTCCGTACACTGGCGCAACGCAGTGCGTCAGCGGCTCGTGAAATTAAGGAATTGATCGATGACTCTGTCTCCCGAATTGCCTCTGGCCGCAACCTGGTTGAAAAAGCAGATGGCGGCATGACGGGAATTGTTACCAACGTCCAGAACATGACTCAACTGATTGAGGAAATCGCGCAAGCGAGCCGGGAGCAGAGTGATGGGATTGCTCAAATCAACAGTGCGATGGGACAGATTGATACCACCACACAGCAGAATGCCGCGCTCGTTGAAGAGTCAGCCGCCGCAGCCTCTTCAATGCTGGAGCAATCCCGTGTACTCCAGGATATGGTCAGCGTGTTCAGTCTGAATGAGGAAGGAAAACAAGCCGCAAACATGGCCTCAGAAAAACGTGTTAGTCACCTGAGGGAAAGGAATAATGGCGAAAAATATGTGTTGTCCAAAAAGATAGCTTCGGAAACAGACAACTGGGAAACTTTCTGAGCACTATAAAAATGAAAAATCCACGCAATTGCGTGGATTTTATCGTTTAATCAGGTGGACAAATTTACTGTGCCACTACAGCCTGATGTTGTGCCGGCGTTCTCAAACCGGTTCTCACACTCAAAGCAGGATCCTACCTCACGCTGTTAGCCAGATAGCGTGCTATATGCTGACTTAAGATTTTCCATTGCCTGAACCAGGACTGAACGAGAACATCCCACATTGATCCTCATATGTTTCTCCCCGCCAGGACCGTACTGAATTCCAGGAGAAAGGCCCAGTTGTGCATCTTTAATGAAAAATGAGGCCAGTTCTTCGTCATCCAACCCCAGTTTTTCAGCATTCAAAAATAATAAATAAGATGCCCCGCCATAGATTACTGAGATTTTAGGGCAGTAGCGTTCAATTGATTGTTTCACAAAATTAACATTTCCAGCGAGGTAGACTCGTAACTCCTGATACCAGTCGTCACAATAGGTGTACGCTGAAAATATAGCTGACTGCTGAAGATAATTGGTTTCCGCGAGGTGACAGCGGTCAAGAAAACGATAGAGTTTATCTCGTAATTGCCGGTTCTTTATAATCATAAACCCGCCCTGAATCCCTGGCGTATTAAATGTTTTGCCCGTGGAGTGCAGGACGACAGATTGGTTTTCCATATCGTCATCGATATTAAAAAAGGGGATGTGCTTTTTATCTGTCAATGTTAGATCGCAATGCACTTCATCCGAGATGACAATTACGCCTTCTTCGTGACAAAAACGTTTTATCTTTAAAAGTATCTCTCTGCCCCACACAACCCCGCCGGGGTTGTGTGGGGAAACGAACAAAAATAGTTTGGATTTTTTCAATTTTTCTCTGAAATCATCCCAGTTAATATCATAGGTTCCATCATTCTCAATGAGCGGAGACTGGAGTAAATGACGATAACTACCAGGCACAAAATTCCGATATGGATCATATACCGGAGTGAGCGTCAGTATGTTATCACCAGGCTCCGTCAGCGCTAGTAGAGTTAAAACCACCGTTTTTATCACGCCGGGAATAAAATGTAACCATTCCTCATTAAGCAGGCAGTCATACTGTTTTTGATACCAGTGAATGACAGACTCCTTCCAGCCCGGATAATCCATGTTGTAACCCTGCACAGGCTGAGATAAAACCGTAGCCAGTTCTGTTTGAATAGCCTGTGGGGTTTTGAAATCCATATCTGCAATCCATAACGGGATGATATCTTCCGTGCCGAACATTTTTTTCATTTGTCCGATTTTGCGGCTAACAGGATCTCTGTCGATGACACTATCAAATAAAGACATATTTATTACACCGATATCTTTTAGGTTAATTTCGGTAATACTCTCTGTAAATCAGGAAGCTGTTGTATATTCAGGATCATCATTCGGCTCATAGCGTGCAATGCCAATACCCGTGGCCGCCCACAGTAAAGCAAAGAACACACCGCTGTAACATAAAATAGCCCATGGAAGATAATCGAGTGTGGCCACGTCCAGCATGGTGGCACAATACACCCCGGAAGCTGACCATGGAATAATCGGCTCAACCACCGTTCCAGCATCTTCCGTTGTTCGTGAAAGATTTTTTGTTGCCAGTCCTCGTCTTTTATATTCCTCTTTGAAGGCATCACCACACAGCAGCAAAGGTAATGTTCCATTTGCAGTGCAGGCACAAATAGTAAAGGCGCACACAATCGTTGTTAATACCAATCTGAACGTTGATTTTACTCCTTTTGTCAGTGCCCGGATGACTGTGTGAAGTGAGCCTGTCGCACTCATGGCGCCTGCAAAACTGAATGCACTAAAAACCGTAACGAAGCTGCTGAACATCGAGATTGCGCCACCTCGTTCCAGCAGACGTGGAAGATCTGAAGACAAAGAAGCAATATTCGCTCCCTCAGCCATGCTTAATCGGAATCCACTCACCACAGATTCGCCAACCGACGACGGAGCAAATGACTGAACTACAAGAGCCAGGATTACCGATACCAGCGTGGAAAGAAAGAGCATAGGAATAGGGGGTTTTTTGGTCAGGGAGCCGTAAAGCACCATAACAGGCGGCAACAGAAGCAGGATATTGAAATGATAGACTTTTGCGATTGACGTCATCAAAACAATAATGGTGTCTGGCGTTGTTGCGGTTGTGTCGATATTGAGTCCCATATACGCATAAACGATGCAGCACAAAATAAAACCGGGTCCAGTTGTCCAGAGCAGATGCCCAATATGGGAGTATAAATTGACACCTGCTGCTAATGCAGCCATGTTTGTGGAATCTGAAACAGGTGATAATTTATCCCCAAACCAGCATCCTGAAACAATTGCGCCTGCGGCAATTGCTAACGGTATATTCAGGCCAATGGCCACACCAATCATAGCAATACCGATTGTACCCATTGATCCCCACGAGGTACCAGTGCATACAGAAATGAGTGCTCCTAAAAAGAATGCAGAGATGTAAAAGTATTGCGGATTAATGATTTTAAGTCCGTAATATATCATCATCGGTATCGTCCCTGATACCATCCATGCTCCGATTAAAAAACCGATACTTGCCACAATTAAAATAACAGGCAAGGCTTCAGAAATTTTCTCACAAATCGAATTCAGTATATCGTCCCACGTATAACCGTGAGCAATAGCGACAAATGAGGCAGCGGCTGTACCTAAAAGAATCATGGGTTCCGCACGAATATCAAATACAAAATATCCAATGCTTATTGCAGTTAGCATGACGATCATAGGGAACAGCGACCAGAAAAAAGAAGGCTGTCGCTTATCTTTTAGCTTATTATATATCATTTTTTTTGCATTCCTGATGCTATTTTATATGGGTAGAGGTTCAGAAATAGATGTGTGTTCGCTAATGCTTTTTAAACAATCATAGATGTTCCTGGTGATTATATCGACTGATATCTGCGCTCCTGACTAAGCTTGCGATACTCTTTGGGTGCCATACCAACATGATTTTTAAAAATGCTGTAGAATCGACTACTGGACGTAAAACCTGCTAGCATTGCAATATCCAGAATTGTTTTATCGGTATCACTTAATAATGCACGCACATGGTTAATACGTAAGGCCATAATGTATTGCTTGATAGACAATTGCATTGCTCCTTTAAATATTCCCATGGCGTAGTTAGCATTTAACTTCACGTGGTCTGCGATATCGTTTACCGTGAGTTGTTTATCACAGTTTGCAGCAATAAATTCGAGCATTTGGCTGACATAAAATTGAGCATGTCGCGAGGTACCATTCAGAAGTGTATAAGACGCTTTACTGACTGATACCGGAGCCCAACCGGATAAACTAAAACGCTTCAGCATCAGCGCAATCTCATCAATAGCCAGTTGACGAATGTGGGTGCTTTTGCTGTTCAGTTCATGTTGCCAGCGCTGGACCTCAATGACGCTGAGTTGCTGCACAGCCTGGGACTGTATTACTCGGCCGTGCGTAACATGATTAACCAACTCTCGATCCAAAGGCCACGATAAAAATAAGTGCATAGGTAGATTAAAAATCGCCATTTTCTGACAGTGACCCGGATCGGTTAACTGGTGCGGTGTACAGGCCCAGAATAACGTCACATGTCCTTGATGAATCTTGATCGCTTCATCATTGATCAAATACTCCACATCACCATCGAATGGGATATTGATTTCAATCTGTCCATGCCAGTGACTGTATGACATTGCCAGCGGAGCACGAAGTTCGATATCCATCTTCTGTGACTCGGAATACAAGGCCAGAGGACTTTTGGTTTGCTTGTCATAACTACGGCACATATGGGGATCATACGGTAACCGTGGGAAGTTTTTATCCGCCATAGCCATCACTCCAGATCAACAGCCAAAGAACATTCTCTGTGAAGCATTTTTTTAAAGCTTACCTGAAAACACTCCCGACTTTACCTACATTCCATACAATTTATTCCCGGAAACTCAGATTTATGTGTAACTGATTAGCGATCTGAGTTTCCAGGAGAAAATAGGTCATCAAGTGATGTTGACGTTGATGTTTGCTGCATTTCAGGCAAATCACAGATCAGGGGGGGCAGGGACGTCTACCCGTTGATGTGAAGATGAACAATATGACGAAGAGCAGCGTTCAGCGAGGAATTCAGGGGGGTATTGAAAATATAAAATCCACGCAATTGCGTGGATTTTATAAGATTTATTAATCTTCATGAGGCTCAATGAAACCTCATGAGACAACAAATTTCTTTAGACGTTGAACAGGAAGTTCATCACATCGCCATCTTTAACGATGTAATCTTTCCCTTCGGCACGCATCTTACCGGCTTCTTTCGCGCCCTGTTCACCTTTGTAGGTGATGAAGTCGTCAAACGCGATGGTCTGTGCGCGGATAAAGCCTTTCTCAAAGTCAGTATGGATTTTGCCCGCTGCCTGCGGAGCCGTCGCGCCGACAGGGATGGTCCATGCACGCACTTCTTTCACGCCTGCGGTGAAGTAGGTTTGCAGATTCAGCAGCTTATAACCAGCACGGATCACACGGTTCAGGCCTGGTTCTTCCAGCCCCAGTTCCTGCATGAATTCGTCGCGCTCGTCATCATCCAGTTCGGCGATGTCGGCTTCAACAGCTGCACAAACCGGAACCACGACGGAACCTTCTTTCGCGGCAATTTCACGCACCTGATCGAGATATGGGTTGTTCTCGAAACCGTCTTCGTTGACGTTAGCGATATACATGGTTGGTTTCAGAGTCAGGAAGCTCAGGTAGCGGATCGCCGCTTTGTCTTCTTCCGTCAGATCCAGAGAACGCAGCATGCCGGCTTCAGAGAGTTGCGGCAGGCATTTTTCCAGTGCCGCCAGTTCGGCTTTCGCATCTTTATCGCCGCCTTTGGCTTTCTTCTGCACGCGGTGAATTGCGCGTTCGCAGGTATCGAGATCCGCCAGAGCCAGCTCGGTGTTGATAACGTCAATATCTTCCGCCGGGTTCACTTTGCCCGATACGTGAATGATGTTGTCGTTTTCGAAGCAGCGAACCACGTGGCCGATCGCTTCGGTTTCACGAATGTTGGTCAGGAACTGGTTACCCAGACCTTCACCTTTGGATGCGCCTTTAACCAGACCGGCAATATCAACAAATTCCATTGTGGTCGGCAGGATACGCTGCGGTTTGACGATCTCAGCCAACTGGTCCAGACGCGGGTCGGGCATCGGCACGACGCCGGTATTCGGCTCAATCGTACAGAATGGGAAGTTTGCCGCTTCAATACCGGCTTTGGTCAGCGCGTTGAACAGGGTGGATTTCCCGACGTTGGGCAAACCGACGATACCGCATTTGAATCCCATGATTTAAATCACCTTAATATCTTGATAATCAACCTGTTGCAGAGAACAGATTGTAGAAATGGAAATAACTCTGCCTATTATACACGGCGTACGGCAAAAATGCCGCACATCACTGCTTATTGCGCTTTAAAGGCGTGCAATCGGTTCGTTGCTTTGGTCAAACCTTCTTTGAACCACAACTCAGTGCAACGCGCCGCTTCGTCAATTGCATCGTCAATTAACTTCTGTTCAGAAACAGGCGGTTTGCCTAGCACAAAGCCGACAACTTTATTTTTGTCGCCCGGATGGCCGATTCCGACACGTAAGCGATGAAAGTTAGGGTTATTGCCGAGCTTGCTGATAATGTCTTTCAGCCCGTTGTGTCCTCCATGACCCCCACCGAGTTTAAACTTCGCCACGCCAGGCGGAAGATCCAGTTCATCGTGGGCCACTAAAATTTCATCAGGATTGATGCGATAAAAACTCGCCATCGCGCCGACCGCTTTGCCGCTCAGATTCATAAACGTGGTGGGAACTAACAAACGGACATCTTCACCTTCCAGACTGACTCTGGAGGTGTAGCCGAAGAATTTCGGCTCTTCGCGCAGGGGGGCGCGCAACCGCTCTGCCAGTAAATCGACGTACCATGCGCCCGCATTATGTCGGGTGGCTGCATATTCAGCGCCGGGGTTCGCCAGGCCGACAATCAGTTTAATCGTCACGTTTTCTATCCTGAGTGTTTCAATAACTGGCGCGTAGTTTACTGTCTGTCGTCCCGCTTGACAAAGAACCGTGTGACTTCACACGAAAACTGAATAATTGCCAACATTGATTATTGGAAAGTCAAGATGTTCAGGGGGTTATTTGTAAAGTTTTGTTGAATAATGGCTGGTAATTGTGATCGCAGGCGCACTACCAAAGCGGTGTGTTGTCTATACTTTACACATAAGGATTAGGGGTATTCCCTGAAGCAACCCAAAGGTTCCGGAGGTGACATATGAAACGCAAAAACGCTTCGTTACTCGGTAATGTTCTCATGGGTTTGGGGCTAGTGGTCATGGTGGGTGGCGTGGGTTATTCCATTTTAAACCAGTTGCCGCAATTTAACCTGCCACAATTTTTCGCTCATGGCGCAGTGCTCAGTATCTTCGTCGGTGCCATTCTGTGGCTGGCGGGTGCCCGCGTAGGGGGGCATGAGCAGGTCAGCGACCGTTACTGGTGGGTGCGCCACTACGATAAACGTTGCCGTCGTAACGATAATCGTCGTCACAGCTAACGCTTAGCTGCAAGATAATGACCAGCCAGCATGAGGCTGACTGGTCAGAGTGCGGTTTCTTTCTCGCGCTTAGTTTTGTGCGCGTCTTTTCATTCGTCGTAACATCCACAATAGCGCCAGTATCACGGTGAGATAGCCCATCACGTAAATTCCCTGATGTGTTCTCGTCTGCCGTTCAGGATCGGCTGCCCAAACCAGAAAGGCCGTCACATCCCGTGCGTACTGTTCTTCCGTTTGCGCGACATGCGCGTCTGTTTGCCATTCGATTTCGCCATCCGCCAGCGGCTTTGGCATGTTAATCACGCCACCCGGATAGTAGCGATTGGCTTTCATTTCCGGATCGTCGGGCAGGTAACCGGTTAAGAGTGCGAAGAGGTAATCCGCCCCTTGCTCAGAGTAGGGCATAAACGCGTCCAGCAGAAATTGCGGAAAGCCGCGATCGTACGTACGGGCGCGAACGATATAACTCAAATCCACGGGCAGGGCGCCGTTATTCAGATATCTCGCTTCCTGCTCATTCAGGTAAGGCGAAATAAAACTGTCATTCAGGGTGCCGTCCCGCTCGCCGGGCTGACCGTCATCCTGGATAGTCGGGAATACATAGCCGCTGGCAAGGCTTTTCGCCTCTTCTGTCGTCAGCTCCGGGCCACCGGGTTTCGTCAGTGTGCGAAACGTCAGGTATTTCATGCTGTGACAGGCCCGGCACTTCTCTTCATAGACCTGCAAACCGCGCCGCAGTTGCGCCTTATCATATTCACCGGCAAGGCCGCTGAAGCGCCAGTCCTGTCGTGTCGGTACGGCGTCTTGTGCAAATACCGACCCCATCACGCAGAATACCATCCACAGCATGCTGTATCTGAATAATTGTCTTATCATCTTCAGTCCTGCTTTTCCAGAAAACGCCGACAGGGCAGCACCAGTAAAAACCAGGCGAAATAGCCGAGTGTCGACAGCTGCGATGCCGCGCGGATCCAGCCCTCTTCATTACGAATGCCTTCCGTCAGATCGGGGCCAACCAGCGCTTTCGATCCCAACCATCCCAGAAAACAGAGGTTCAGCACCCATAGCCAGAAACCCCCTTTCACCCATTTGCTGTAGTGGCGAAAACGCGCGCGGGAGGTATCCAGCCAGGGGAGAATGTAGAAGATCAGTACCGCGCCGCACATGGCCGCCAGCCCGACGCGTTCATCTGGAAAACAGCGCAGAATGGAAAAGAACGGGAGAAAGTACCATTCCGGGGCGACAATTGCCGGAGTGACCGTGGGATCCGCCGGGATGAAGTTATCCGCGCTACTCAGATAATGCGGCGCGAAAAACAAAAACCAGGTGAACAGCATCAGAAACAGCGTGATTTTGATGGCATCAGAATCCGTGATTCGGTAATCAAAGAACAGACTGCGTGATGCCTTTTCGCTGAAGGTCCGTTTCATCGCGTGGGCAAATGCCGACTGTACCGTGCGGACGTGGAAAATCGTCATCACCACGACGGCAAAGGGAAGAATAAAGTGCAGAACGTAAAAGCGTCCCAGCGTGGGGGTTCCAGGCGCATAACCGCCCACCAGGAAGGTGTACAGTCCGTCTCCCACTACCGGAATGGCGCGGGCGAAACGGGTGATGACCGTCGCCGCCCAGTAACTTTTTTGCCCCCAAATCAGGCTGTAGCCGAGAAACGCGGTGATCATCAGCAGCACGTAAAGCGTGACGCTAATCATCCACATCGTCACATACGGTCTGCGGTAGACGTTGTAATACATGCCCCGGAAAATATGCAGATAGCAGGCGAAGAAAAACAGCGATGCACCGATGGCGTGCATATTGCGCAGCAGTTCTCCGTGGCTCACTGCGCGCATGATGTGAATGATGGAATCAAACGCCAGTTCTGCCGTTGGGACGTAAAACATCGCCAGCACGATGCCGGTCAGTATCTGTATCCCGAGCATTACCAACAGGATCGCGCCGATGGCGAATAGCCATACACCGGCGATGGAGCGTGGGAAAGGAATGCGCCAACGGATCATCTCACGCGTCCTTAGCGCCAATTCGCACGGTCAGGCCATCGGGGTGAAAGGCGTACTCGGGAACCGCCAGGTTGGCCGTTGCGGGCCCGCGCGTGACCCGTCCGGAAGTATCAAACTCCGAACCGTGGCACGGACAAACCCAGCCCTGTCCGCCGGGCCTGGCATTGGGTACGCAGCCGGCATGTGGGCAGTATCCCTGAACGACCAGCCACTGCGGATGGTCTGGCGTGACCCGTTCACTGTCCGACTGCGGATCGATAAGCACGCTGTGGTCGCCGGTACGGGCTGCGGCAATCTCTTCCGGCGTGCGGTGATGGATGAGGATTAACTTTCCCTGCCAGAGGCGTCTGACGGTTTGCCCGGCGGCGACACCCGCCAGTGAGACGTCTATCGGCTCATTTTCCCCGCGGGCCGTTTCGTCTGGGCCTAGTGCGGAAATCAGCGGCCAGACGGCGGCGGTCACCCCCGCCGCGGCAGCAAATTTTGTCAATTTACACAGGCAGTTGCGTCGTTGTTCCTGAATATCATCATCTGACGGTTTGTTCTCCACCACCACAGCGCTCTCCCTTACTGTTTATCAATGCGCGAATAGATCTCCTGGAAGCGCTTATCGGCGATCCCGGGGGCTTTAAACTCGCGGTAGGTGTCCGGCAGAGTGGCGTTGCCAACTTTGATCAGCATCACCATTCCTTGTGCATAGTGCGGGGTGCATTTAATGCCGTAGAATCCCGCGTCGTCATATTTCACCGCGATCTCCTCATCGATTTTGCCGATAAATCCCGGGTACCCCGCAGGAGACAGCTCAGCAATTGAGGCGGCATTGTGGCTTTTATGCTTACGGATAAACTTCACCGTGTCGCCGGGTTGAATCTCCAGATAGTCCGGCTCATAGACCATGGGTCCCGCTGAACCGCGATTCTTCATCAGCACTTCGTGAGTTTGCGAGAAAGCGGAGGCGGTGAGGGCCAGCAGACACAATGCGTTCAGGCTCTGTTTGACATATTTCATGGGGATCTTCCTTAAGTTCCTTCAGGCTTTTGATAACGAATAAAACAGCTAGCGCCGTGGGGATCGCGTTCGACGATGGCGTCAATACCAAACCAGGCGCGGAGATTGTCGCGGGTGAAAATGGCGCAGGGACGGCCCTGCATTTCCAGACGACCGGCGTTCAGCACGATGATGCGATCGCAGAACATGGCGGCATGATTGAGATCGTGGAGGGCGGCGACAACGGTCAGCTTTTCGCGTTTCACCAGACTGAGAAGGCCAATCTGATGCTGAATGTCGAGATGGTTAGTGGGTTCGTCCATCAGTAACAGTTGTGGCTGCTGCGCGAGGGCGCGGGCAATGTGCAGACGTTGCTTCTCGCCGCCGGAAAAGGTGTGCCAGCAGCGGTGGCGAAGATGCTGAAGATCGACTTTCTCCAGCATGGTCTGGACGATGTCGTCATCGTTTTCCGACCACGGATTCAGCAGGCTAAGCCACGGAGTGCGTCCCAGTGAGACGGCCTGCAGCGCGGTCAGGCGTTCACTGGTTTCCGCCTGCTGTTCAACCAGTGCAACCTGTTGGGCCAGTTGACGGCGCGAATAGTGGTGAAGCGACTTTTGTTGCAACAGGATGTGACCGGCTGAGGGTTTCAGCAGACCGGCCAGCAGCGAAATCAGCGATGTTTTACCGGATCCATTAGGGCCGATAATGCCGACAAACTCACCCGGCGCTACGCTGAGTGAGACATCATTGACAATCACTTTGCCTTTCACCTGCCAGTGCAGACGCTGCGCCTGAATGATGGCCTCACCAGCCGCAACGGGAGTCGGTACAGGATTAACGGTCATTTCGCCTGGTTTCCTCTGATCAGGATAATTGAAAACGCGGGCGCACCGACCAGCGCCGTGATAACGCCGATGGGCAGAACTTGTCCGGGGAGCAGCGTGCGAGAAATAACATCGGCGACGATCAGGAAAATCGCGCCGATCAGCGCGCTGACGGGCAGCAGCCGATGATGCTGATTGCCCACCAGCAGGCGGGCGGCGTGAGGGATCACCAGTCCCACAAAGCCAATGGCGCCGACGATGGAGACCATAATGGCCGTCATAGCGGTCACGGCGGCAATCAGCACGCCGCGGGTGCGTTTCACCGGAATACCCAGCGATGCTGCGGACTCTGCGCCAAAGGAGAAGGCATCCAGATGACGGGCATAGCAAAAGCATATCGCGACGCCAGCCAGCGCGGTGGGGACCGCCAGTATCACGTCCGGCCAGCGGACACCGCTCAGATTCCCGAGTAACCAGAACATAATGCCGCGCGCCTGTTCCGCGTTGGCGGAGCGGGTGATGATCAGTGAAGTCAGCGCATTGAACAGTTGTGAACTGGCGATACCGGCGAGAATGATTTGCGTGGTTATGCCACCACCTTGCCTGCCGCCCGCTGCGACGGCCAGCAGGGCTACAAACAGAAAGGCGGTCAGGGCGCCAATAAATGCGCCGAACGACATGCTTATCATGCCCGCGCCCAGTCCGGTCAGCGCAACCAGCACCGCCCCGGTAGACGCGCCGGCTGAAATGCCCAACAGATAGGGCTCGGCAAGTGCATTACGCAGTAATGACTGTAAAACCACGCCCGACACGGCCAGACAAGCGCCACAACTGGCAGAAACCAGTGCTCGGGTCAGGCGATAGTTCCAGACGATCCCGGCGTCCAGCGCATCAACCGGATAGTGAGTATCAAACAAACGGTTTGCCAGCGTGTTGAGCACGTGCTGCCAGGGAATAAACGTCTCGCCAATGGCGATCCCCGCCAGCAGGACACCGCACATCAGCACGCTAACCCAGAGGGCGTGACCGCAAACATTGACCGCTAACCGACTGACGGCGTGACGCGTCCTGCGTAAATCGCTCATAGTGACCTGCGTTTCGGAGTGCATAAAACGCGCCGGACCCGTCGGGGTCTGGCGCAAAACGAGGATTAATGCGCGGCCTGAGGATGCGCTAAGCCGTACTCAACCAGGGCATCCGCCAGCTTTTCAACACCGTCAATGGTTCTGATACCGGCATTCATGGTCTGCACGTCAATCACGGGTAAATGATTGGCTTTTACGGCGGGGATCAGTTGGGTGACCGGATCGGATTTCAGGTAATCCATTTTCACCTGCCAGTCATCGGCCGGGAAACGACGACGACTCATTTCCCCCAGCACAATCACCGACGGCTGGGCTTTCGCGATAGTTTCCCAACCGACAGTCGGCCACTCTTCGGCGGAATCAATGACGTTTTTGACGCCCAGCGTTTGCGCAATCCAGGCCGCAGGTCCCAATTTCCCGGCGACGTAAGGATCAAGTTGCAGGTCGGCGCTGGAGAACCAGAAGACGGCGGAGACGTTGCTGTCCATCCCGGCGATTTTGTTTTTCGCTGCCGCTTCGCGCGCTTTAAGGCTGGCAATCAGTTCGTCACCCTTATCCTGAACGTCGAAGATCGTCGCTAAGTCGGCGACTTCCTGATAGACCATCGCGATATCAAACATCCCTTTGCGAACGCCATCACCACCATCTTCGTTATCTTTCGCGCAGTCAGCCGGTGCGGTATAGACCGGGACCTTCAATTCGCTGAACTGTTCATAAGACGCCACGGTACCGGCGGGGCCGATTTGCCATTCGAACTGGCTGGCGACCAGATCCGGTTTTTTGGCAATGATGCCTTCGAAACTGGGGATGTTTTGCGCAATCACGGCAATCTTGTCATTTGCCGCTTTCCAGGCATCGGGAACCGGTCCAAACCACAGCGACGTTCCCACCACGCGGTCAGCCAGACCCAGTGCATACAGGATCTCTGTACTGTTTTGTCCCACGGTGGCAACACGTTTTGGTGCTGCGTTAAACGTGATATCCCGACCACAGTTTTTAATCGTCAATGGATATTCCGTTTTTGCAGCATGAGAAAGACCTGAGGTAAGAAACAGCGCGGCACCAGCAACAGCCAGAAGCGTTTTTTTATAAGGTAAAGAGGTAAAATTTGCGTGCATTATTATCATCCCGTTCATGCCAGAATCTGAACGTCTGGTCATGGATTATGTCGTTCCTTATATCGGGAGAGTTCATGACGATAGATGACATAACATCGTGAAATTTATGCATGACTTTATGCAAATAAAGAAAGTATGTGGTTCAGTCAGAAAACTGATTCACCTTTTCACAGTGACTTATGTCAAATAAATCATCCCATGGACCATCCCGTCCACTCAATGGAGCATAAATTTGACAGCAGGTCTCCTGACTCACGGTAATCAGAATATCGGCCTTCCCATAAAGATTCGCTTTACAGTGACCTGCAACAAAATATGCTGCACGAGGATATTCTGCATCCGCCTACAGTTGCGGGGGCAGTTATGGCATAAGATTAGAATAATCCGCACCATATTCCTATTCACTACAATGTTGGTGTAATGAAATGCTGTCGGAAAGGACTGTATCGGCATTTGTTAACAAGATCAATCACCGGGTGAAGAGAGGGCGTAATCGGATATATGAGTGTTTAATTCATATATTTCAAGTAGTTAACATTTTTGTGGATAATAAAATTCGGGATAGCGAAACGTAGTAATGAAAAGCTAAATGAGAATTGATTGACATTGATCAATTAATATTCTTAGTCATGCCAATTTATGTGATCTCTCCATATGCACTAATTGCCAGTGATCATGCATATCCATCACCACCTGAAAATTATTACGTTTCCAGAATGAATATCCGCCCGGTAAAAAATGGTGGGTATGCAAGTATAATAGGGTGTACTGGTGCTGCTCACAAAATGTTTCAGCAAAAGCGAGTAACTGACGGCCAATACCTTTTCTGCGATAGCGTTTGTCCACATAACAGCGACAAATTTCCGCCGTTTCATTCAAAATATAACGCCCGCGAAGTTCAGCTATTCGGTCGTCATATTGGCAGACGGCCAGGGTAGCAATGAGTTCATGCTTTTCGCTCCAGGCGCAAAGCAATAAATTCCGCTCCTGCTGAATATACTGCTGTTGCAGATGAAAAACATCCTGTCCGGCAGAAGGAACAGGTCTTCCAGCAGCAAAGAATTCATTCAAATGCTGGGTCAGAAATAACTGAACCGCCGGAATATCATCTCCGGTCATTTCACGTAAGGTAAAGGGAATCACGAACTGCCACTCTTATTCACAGGAACAGAAAACGGATAATAACAACTCAGGCGAGGAAAACCAGCGGGCAGAGTGGAAAATGTTACCGGCCCGTACAGGAACAGACCGGTAACCGCCAGAGATTACAAATCAGCCAGCGCCGCGTCGCGGTTCGGGAAGAACGTCAGGCGTCCCGGAATCGGCTTAATACCGGCGCGCGCCATCGTGCGCAGCGGCTGGAATTCCACGTTTGTCACGCGCAGTTCGCATCCTTCCGGCAATCTTTTCACAAAGCGCTGGAAGGCATCCAGGCCCCCGGCATCCAGCACGGGCACCGCATCCCACTTCAGCACGACTATGCGCTTGCCTTCAATGCGCGACTCCAGATCGGTGAACAATCCTTCAGCCGCGGCAAAGAACAGCGGGCCTATCACGCGCAGCACCAGCACATCCTCTGGCACCTCAACGTTCACCGCGGCCAGTCGCGTCATGCGCGCGATACGACGCATAAACAGTAACGAGGCCAGCACAATCCCGACGCTAATGGCAATGACCATGTCAAACAGCACCGTCAGCGACATACACATCATCATCACAATGATGTCGTCTTTGGGCGCGTGACGCAGTAAATCCACCACCTTGTGGGCTTCGCTCATGTTCCACGCCACCATCAGCAGCAGGGCCGCCATCGCCGACAGCGGTAGCCAGGAGAGCAGTGGCGCCAGCGCCAGCAGCGCCATGATCACCAGAAGCGCGTGGATCACAGCGGAAATCGGGGAGGTAGCGCCAGCGCGGACGTTCGCCGCCGAGCGGGCAATCGCCGCCGTTGCCGTAATCCCGCCGAAGAAGGGCGCGACGATGTTACCCAGCCCCTGACCGATCAGTTCACTGTTGGCCTTGTGTTTGGTACCGGTCATTCCGTCGAGCACCACGGCGCAGAGCAGAGACTCAATCGCCCCCAGCATCGCCATAGAAAACGCCGCCGGAAGCAGAGCGCGCAGGGAATCCCAGCTCAGGGTGAAATCAGAATCCGGCAGGTTCCACGGCAGCACCAGCTGCGGCAGCAGTTGGGGGATCCCATTGCCCTGTGAGCCGTCGGCCAGAATATAGTGGAACTGAGAACCAATGGTCGCAACATGTCCGCCCAGCAGGTTGACAATCCCCATGACGACGCAACCGGCGAGCAGGGCGGGCAGGTGACCTGGCAGGCGAATGCCCAGACGCGGCCAGAAAATCAGGGTACCCAGCGTGACCACGCCGATGGCGGCGTCACCCAGGTTGATGGTCGGCAGGGCCATAAACAGCGCGCCGACTTTCTGCAGATAGTGCTCCGGTACGTGGGCCATCTGCAGACCGAGGAAGTCTTTGATTTGCATGGTACCAATGGTGATACCAATCCCTGAAGTAAAACCTAAGGTCACTGAAACCGGGATGTACTCAATCAGGCGACCGAAGCGGGCCAGGCCAAAGAGGATCAGAAAAACCCCGGACATCAGCGTCGCCACCAGCAGGCCAGCAAGTCCAAACTGCTGCGAAACGGGGTAGAGGATCACCACAAATGCGGCGGTTGGACCAGAGACGCTAAAACGCGACCCCCCGGTTAAGGCAATGACTATCCCTGCCACAGCGGAAGTATAGAGTCCGTACTGCGGCGCAACGCCACTCCCAATAGCCAGCGCCATCGCCAGCGGGATGGCAATAATCCCGACGGTGATCCCGGCAATCACATCACGGCTAAACCGCGAGGCGGTATATTTTTCTTTCCAACAAGCGTCGATGAGGGCGCGGAAAGGCATCACATGTGAGGAAAAAATTCTGTTCACAATAATGTTTCATCCATGAGCGCATCATCTGTCAACTCATAGGCTGGTTGGCAGGTGAAGGAGGCTTAAGTCATTCCACTTCATCCTTCCGATTGTCTCTTTGTTGGCTGCCTTCATTCGCCCCCGTCACGTACTACCGGTACGTTCCCGGGAACTCATTCGCTTGCCGCCTCGATGCATCCTGAATGATTTTGTGGAGAAATAAGGGTTACAGACGAAAAAACCCGCCGCAGCGGGTTTTTGAACCGGGTTCGATTAATGCTCGAACATAGCAGAAATAGATTCTTCGTTGCTGATACGACGAATCGCTTCGGCCAGCATACCCGACAGGGTCAATGTACGCACGTTCGGCAGTGCTTTGATTTCGTCGGTCAGCGGAATGGTATCGCAGACGACAACTTCATCAATCACTGAGTTACGCAGGTTGTTAGCTGCATTGCCTGAGAAGATAGGGTGGGTCGCGTAAGCAAATACGCGTTTCGCACCACGTTCTTTCAGCGCTTCAGCGGCCTTACACAACGTGCCACCGGTATCGATCATGTCGTCAACCAGTACGCAGTCACGGCCAGCGACGTCACCGATGATGTGCATCACCTGAGAGACGTTTGCACGCGGACGGCGTTTGTCGATGATTGCCATATCGGTGTCATTGAGCAGTTTAGCGATAGCGCGGGCACGCACGACGCCACCGATGTCCGGAGAAACCACAATCGGGTTATCCAGATTCAGCTGCAGCATATCTTCTAACAGAATTGGGCTACCAAATACGTTATCAACCGGTACGTCAAAGAAGCCCTGGATCTGTTCAGCATGCAGGTCAACGGTCAGAACGCGGTCAACGCCAACGCTGGACAGGAAGTCAGCGACAACTTTTGCCGTAATCGGTACACGGGCGGAACGTACACGACGATCCTGGCGCGCATAGCCAAAGTAAGGAATAACGGCGGTGATACGGCCTGCGGAAGCACGGCGCAGGGCATCAACCATAACGACCAATTCCATCAGGTTGTCGTTCGTTGGAGCACAAGTGGACTGGATGATGAAAATATCACCACCGCGTACATTTTCGTTAATTTGTACGCTGACTTCGCCATCGCTAAAGCGACCTACAGCGGCGTCGCCGAGAGAAGTGTACAGGCGGTTGGCAATACGTTGTGCTAGTTCCGGGGTGGCGTTACCAGCAAAAAGCTTCATATCAGGCACGAGAAGAACCTCAGGCATGCGTCCATTGGTGGAAAGAGTTTGCCGAAAACTGTGCGGGCCAGGCAGGACTCTCTCCATGCGGTGTATTAAAGAGCGCGATGCAACGTCTGGAACAAGGTGACGTTGTCACCGAAACTCAGCTTGCCCGGCTAAAGCATGGATTGATGGAGTGGAGAAAGGTTGACACCCTTCGCCACAAAGCCATTAAACCATTCCGGGGCTTGCTCAAGCACCTGTCGGGCACGAGATTCTGTATCGAATTCAGCAAAGACACAGGCCCCTGTACCAGTCAGGCGCGACGGCGCGTATTCTAACAGCCAGGAAAGCGCCGCATCAACCTCGCGAAAACGTTTTCTTGCGATAACCTCGCAATCATTGCTGAATTCACATTTTAATAACGTTTCTATTGACCTTTTTGGCGTATTGCGGGGGAGGTCTGGATCGTTAAAAATCATCGGCGTAGAAATACTGACGCCCGGATGCACCACCAGGTACCATTTTTCGGCCGGCTCCACCGGCGTCAGGCGCTCTCCGACGCCTTCAGCAAAGGCGGCGTGTCCCCGGACAAACACCGGGACGTCAGCACCCAGCGTTAATCCGAGCGCGGCCAGCTCGTCCAGCGACAAACCGCACTGCCAGATGTTATTCAGCGCGACCAGCACGGTTGCCGCATTCGACGACCCCCCGCCAAGCCCTCCGCCCATCGGCAGACGCTTTTCGATACGGATATCTGCGCCGCTGCCGGCCGGTAGACGACCGCTCTCTGCGGCTGTTTTCATCAGCAGTCGCGCGGCGCGAACGATCAGGTTGTCTTCATGTGCTACGCCGTCAACCGGCGTCAGGAGATGAATTTCGCCGTCGCTGCGCGGCTCCAGGCTGATGGTGTCGCCATAATCAAGGAACTGAAACAGGGTTTGCAGCGTGTGATAACCGTCCGCACGTCGTCCGGTGATGTATAAAAACAGATTCAGTTTTGCCGGAGAGGGCCAGTGGGTCATCATTTCACGATCCAGTTATCCATTTTCAGCTTGATACGCTGAGCGCCGTCAGAAAGCTCCATATTGGCGGGCATCGCCGGAGTAGTCTTACTGTCGTACGCACTGTAGACCACCTTCCAGCTTTTGCCGTCCTGGCGGTAGTTTACTTCACTCAGTCGATACTGGTCGTCAAGCTTGTAGTCGGTGGCGTCGCCCGGAAGGCCGAGGATCCATTGGCGCAGGCTGTTCAGCGGGATCGGCATACCGGTCAGCTTGCCAATCATCTCTTCGGCATCGTCAGCGGTATAGCGCTGCCCTTTGTTATCCATTAACTGCACGTTACCCGGCTGCGCATTCAGTTCAAGTTCGGTGCTGCCAAGCGGGTTGGTCAGCAGCAGACGATAGCGATCCTGGCCGGTCTGCTGCCAGAAAAAGCGCGCATAGACCTTCTGTTCGTCGGAAATATAGGCAAACGCGCCGCGCGTCTGATACTGATTTAATTGACGGACATCCTGCTGATGCTGCCGCCATTGAGGAGAGTCCGGGCTCTTCCCCGGGCCTTTCGGCGCGTTGAGCGTACAGGCGGTCAGAACCAGGCTTGCCAGCGGAAGCAGGCGGATCAGGCGAAAGTCAAGCAGGGTCATAATGATGACGAATCCTTGTGATATGTTGCAATAATAACCCTTAATGCTAGCGCTGTGCGGGTATATCGTCTACGTTCACGTTATCTTAATTTAAGCGACAAGCTATTACTCCAAAAGGGGGCACTCTCTTTTATTGATTCCGCGCATCCTGTATGATGCGAGCAGACTAACCATATCAACGCTGGTACTACTCCCGCAGACATGACCCTTTTAGCGCTCGGCATTAACCATAAGACGGCACCTGTATCGCTGCGAGAACGCGTAACGTTTTCGCCGGATACGCTCGATCAGGCGCTGGAAAGCCTGCTTGCGCAGCCAATGGTGCAGGGCGGCGTGGTCTTGTCGACGTGTAATCGCACGGAGCTGTATCTTAGTGTGGAAGAGCAGGACAATCTGCATGAGGCGCTGATTCGTTGGTTATGCGACTACCATAACCTCAACGAAGAGGAGCTGCGCAGCAGCCTCTACTGGCACCAGGATAACGACGCGGTCAGCCATCTGATGCGTGTCGCCAGCGGTCTGGATTCGCTGGTACTGGGTGAGCCGCAAATTCTCGGTCAGGTGAAAAAGGCCTTTGCGGATTCGCAAAAAGGCCATCTGAACGCCAGCGCGCTGGAGCGAATGTTCCAGAAATCTTTCTCTGTCGCCAAACGAGTCCGTACGGAAACTGATATCGGTGCCAGCGCGGTGTCCGTTGCGTTTGCCGCCTGTACGCTGGCACGCCAGATCTTTGAATCGCTCTCCACGGTTACCGTGCTGCTGGTCGGCGCGGGCGAAACCATCGAACTGGTGGCGCGTCATCTGCGCGAACACAAAGTGCAGAAGATGATCATCGCCAACCGCACCCGCGAGCGGGCACAGGTTCTGGCCGATGAAGTGGGTGCCGAAGTTATCGCGCTCAGCGACATCGACGAACGCCTGCGTGAAGCCGACATTATCATCAGTTCAACCGCCAGCCCGTTGCCTATCATCGGCAAAGGAATGGTGGAGCGCGCGCTGAAAAGCCGCCGCAATCAGCCGATGCTGCTGGTGGATATCGCCGTTCCGCGCGATGTCGAACCGGAAGTCGGCAATCTGGCTAACGCCTATCTCTATAGCGTTGACGATCTGCAGAGCATTATTTCGCACAACCTGGCGCAGCGCAAAGCCGCGGCGGTGGAAGCCGAAACCATTGTTGCGCAGGAAACCAGCGAGTTTATGGCCTGGCTGCGCGCTCAGGGCGCCAGTGAAACCATTCGTGAATACCGTAGTCAGTCTGAGCAGGTACGTGATGAATTGACCGCGAAAGCGCTGGCAGCTCTGGAACAGGGCGGCGACGCGCAAACCATTATGCAGGATCTGGCATGGAAACTGACCAATCGCCTGATCCATGCACCAACCAAATCTCTTCAGCAGGCCGCCCGTGACGGGGATGACGAACGCCTGAATATTTTGCGCGACAGCCTCGGGCTGGAGTAGCAACACACCCTTCTTTTTACAAGGTGCATTTACGCCTATGAAGCCTTCTATCGTTGCCAAACTGGAAGCCCTGCATGAACGCCATGAAGAAGTTCAGGCGCTGCTGGGTGATGCGGGAACCATCGCAGACCAGGAACGTTTTCGCGCATTGTCGCGTGAGTATGCACAACTTAGCGATGTTTCTCGCTGTTTTACGGACTGGCAACAGATTCAGGACGATATCGAAACAGCACAAATGATGCTCGACGATCCTGAAATGCGTGAGATGGCGCAGGAAGAACTGCGCGAAGCGAAAGACAAGAGTGAACAACTGGAACAGCAGTTACAGGTACTGCTGCTGCCGAAAGATCCGGACGATGAGCGCAATGCGTTTCTGGAAGTTCGTGCCGGGACCGGCGGTGACGAAGCCGCCCTGTTTGCCGGCGATCTTTTCCGCATGTACAGCCGCTATGCGGAAACACGCCGCTGGCGGGTGGAGATCATGAGCGCCAGCGAAGGCGAGCACGGCGGGTATAAAGAGATTATCGCCAAGATCAGCGGCGACGGCGTCTATGGTCGCCTGAAATTTGAGTCCGGTGGACATCGCGTGCAGCGTGTCCCGGCCACTGAATCGCAGGGACGTATCCACACTTCCGCCTGTACCGTAGCGGTGATGCCAGAGTTACCGGAAGCCGAACTGCCGGATATCAACCCGGCCGATCTGCGTATTGATACCTTCCGCTCCTCCGGGGCGGGTGGCCAGCACGTTAACACCACCGACTCCGCCATCCGTATCACCCACCTGCCGACCGGCATTGTGGTGGAGTGTCAGGACGAACGTTCGCAGCACAAAAACAAAGCCAAAGCGATGTCGGTGCTGGGCGCGCGTATTCGCGCAGCCGAAGTGGCACGACGTCAGCAGGCGGAAGCCTCAACGCGTCGCAACCTGCTGGGCAGCGGCGATCGCAGCGACCGTAACCGGACCTACAACTTCCCGCAGGGGCGTGTAACCGATCACCGTATCAACCTGACGCTCTACCGCCTGGATGAAGCGATGGAAGGCAAACTGGATATGCTGATTGAGCCTATCGTGCAGGAATACCAGGCCGATCAGCTGGCGGCGCTGTCCGAGCAGGAATAATGGATTTTCAGCACTGGTTACGTGAGGCGATAAGCCAGCTACAGGAGAGTGAAAGCCCGCGCCGCGATGCCGAGATCTTACTCGAATTCGTGACCGGAAAAGGGCGCACGTATATCCTGGCATTTGGTGAAACGGCAATAACCGACGCCCAGCGTGAACAGCTGGACAGGTTACTGGCGCGTCGCAAACAGGGGGAGCCCATTGCGCACTTGACCGGCGTACGTGAGTTCTGGTCATTGCCGCTGTTTGTCTCGCCCGCCACGCTTATCCCGCGTCCGGATACCGAATGTCTGGTGGAACAGGCGCTGGCGCGTCTGCCGTCAGGCCCGTGCCGTATTCTCGATCTCGGTACCGGCACCGGCGCGATTGCGCTGGCGCTGGCGTCTGAACGTCCTGACTGTGAGGTTACGGCGGTTGACAGGATGCCGGAAGCCGTTGAACTGGCGCAGCGTAATGCCACCCATCTGGCCATTCACAATGTTCATATCCAGCAAAGCGACTGGTTTAGCGCCTTGTCGGGGCAGCAGTTTGCGATGATTGTCAGCAATCCGCCGTACATTGACGAACAGGATCCGCATCTGGCGCAGGGCGATGTCCGCTTTGAACCGCTGACCGCCCTGGTCGCCCGCGATGGCGGAATGGCCGACATTGTGCACATCATCGAACAATCGCGCACGCGACTGGAAGCTGGCGGTTATCTGCTGCTCGAGCATGGCTGGCAGCAGGGCGCTGCCGTACGTGACGCCTTCATTCGCGCGGGCTACCAGGCGGTAGAAACCTGTCGTGATTATGGTGATAACGAGCGTATTACGCTCGGACGTAAACCTGCATGAACAGCGTTACGCTCTTGCTCAGCGTTCACCTCATCAGTATTGCGCTTTCCATTAGTCTGTTTGTGTTGCGCTTCGGGTGGGCTGAATGTCACTCTGCGCGGGCTCACGCGCGCTGGACGCGCGTCGTACCGCCGGTTGTTGACACCTTTTTGCTGCTTAGTGGCGTGGGGTTGATCGCTAAAACGCACATCCTGCCATTCACGGAGCAGGGGACATGGCTGACTGAGAAGCTGTTTGGAGTTATCATTTACATCGTTTTGGGTTTTATGGCGCTCGATTACCGTCGGGCGCGCAGTCGGCAGGCGCGGTTAATCGCGTTCCCGCTGGCACTGGTGGTGCTGTACATCATCATTAAACTCGCCACCACAAAAATACCGTTACTGGGGTAAGTCATGAGGTCGTTAGCTGATTTCGAATTTAATAAAGCTCCATTGTGTGATGGGATGATCCTGGCATCGGAATCGATCCGTCTGGATTTTCCTTCGCAAACTGTCTATGACGAGCTGGAACGTCTGGTCAGCCAGGCGCAAGAAGAAATTAGCCAGCTTTTGTCTCAGGATGAGCAACTGGAAAAATTGCTGGCACTTTTCTACGGCGAGTGGGGTTTTACTGACACCCGCGGCGTTTACCGTTTGTCCGACGCATTATGGCTTGACCAGGTACTGAAGAACCGCCAGGGCAGCGCGGTGTCTCTGGGGGCGATCTTATTGTGGATCGCCAACCGGTTGTCATTGCCGCTGGTCCCGGTGATTTTCCCGACGCAGCTTATTTTGCGTATTGAGTCGCTGGAAGGCGAAATGTGGCTCATCAACCCGTTCAATGGTGAAACGTTGAATGAGCATACGCTGGAAGTATGGCTGAAGGGGAATATCAGTCCGGTCGCAGAGTTATTTAACGAAGACCTGGATGAAGCGGATAACGCAGAAGTCATTCGCAAGCTGCTGGACACGTTGAAATCTTCTCTAATGGAAGAACAACAGATGGAACTGGCGCTGCGTGCGAGTGAAGCGTTACTGCAATTTAACCCGGAAGATCCGTACGAAATACGTGACCGGGGCTTAATTTATGCGCAACTGGAATGTGAACATGTCGCGCTGACCGATTTAAGCTATTTCGTTGAGCAGTGTCCGGAAGACCCGATCAGCGAAATGATTCGTGCGCAGATTAATAACATCTCGCACAAGCAAATTGTCCTGCATTAATTTATCGACATTCTTACTCATCATTAAGGCGATCCTATGAAACAAAAAGTGGTTAGCATTGGCGACATCAAGGTAGCAAACGATCTACCGTTCGTGCTGTTTGGTGGTATGAACGTGCTGGAATCGCGCGATCTGGCGATGCGCATTTGTGAGCACTACGTGACCGTTACCCAGAAACTGGGTATCCCTTACGTGTTCAAGGCCTCTTTTGATAAAGCCAACCGTTCTTCTATCCACTCCTACCGTGGACCGGGCCTGGAAGAAGGGATGAAAATCTTCCAGGAACTGAAGCAGACCTTTGGCGTGAAAGTGATCACCGACGTTCATGAAGCCAGCCAGGCGCAGCCTGTTGCTGACGTTGTGGATGTGATTCAGTTACCGGCGTTCCTCGCGCGTCAGACCGATTTGGTGGAAGCGATGGCGAAAACCGGCGCAGTCATCAACGTGAAGAAACCGCAGTTCGTGAGCCCGGGTCAGATGGGTAACATCGTGGATAAATTCCATGAAGGCGGTAACGATAAGGTGATCCTGTGTGACCGAGGGGCAAACTTTGGTTATGACAACCTGGTCGTTGATATGCTGGGCTTCAGCGTGATGAAGAAAGTCTCCGGTAACAGCCCGGTCATTTTCGATGTGACCCACGCGTTGCAGTGCCGCGACCCCTTCGGTGCAGCCTCTGGCGGTCGTCGCGGTCAGGTGACTGAGCTGGCGCGTGCGGGTATGGCGGTCGGTCTGGCCGGTCTGTTCATCGAAGCGCACCCGGATCCGGCCAACGCGAAATGCGACGGTCCGTCCGCGCTGCCGCTGGCGAAGCTGGAACAGTTCCTTGTGCAGATGAAAGCGGTTGACGATCTGGTGAAAAGCTTTGACGAGCTGGATACCGAGAACTAAGTCTCGCAGAAACAGAAAACCCCGCCGCAGCGGGGTTTTTTTTGCCTGCAAGGTCAGGCAAATATCGTCATCAGATAGGCGATAAACAGTGCCAGATGCGCCGCACCGTTCAGCACGTTGGTGCGTCCCGTTGAGAACGAGATATGGCACAGCACCAGCGACGCCACCATCACGACCATTTCCGGCGCGCCTAAGCCGAACACCAGGTCATTCCCCGTTGCCCATGCAATCAGCGTCACCACCGGTACCGTCAGGGAGATGGTTGCCAACACCGAACCAAAGAACAGGTTCATTGCTCTCTGTACCTGATTATTCAACACGGCTTTCAGCGCCCCAAGCCCTTCCGGGGAGAGGATCAGCAGTGCGACAAGGAAGCCGGTAAAGGCGACCGGGGCGTTCAGCTCAGTCAGCAGCGTCTCCAGCGGGTTCGCGTTCATCTTGGTGACGGCAATCACCGCAATCAGATGAATCACCAGCCAGACGGCATGCCACAAATTGCTGTGCGCTGAGGGCTTACCGTGATGCGGGTCGTCGTCGTCGCTGTCATCTTCATGCTCATAGACAAACAGGCTCTGGTGCGTTTTGGTTTGAATGAGCAGGAACACGCCGTACATCGCGGCAGAAATTAAAGCGACCAACAGCGCCTGGCTGGTGGTGAAATTCGCGCCCGGCAGCGCCATTGGAAATACCAGCACGATAATCGCCAGCGGAAACAGGGCAATAAGATACTGCTTAATACCGAACAGGTTCATATACTGCGTTGCGAATTTACGCCCGCCCAGTAACAGTGAAAAACCCACCAGACCACCGGTCACAATCATGATGATGGAATAAAGCGTGTCGCGCATCAGCTTGGGTGCCGCATCGCCGGTCGCCATCAGGGCTGAGATCAAGCTAACTTCGAGAATGACCACTGACAGACTCAGAATGAGTGAGCCATAGGGTTCGCCGAGGCGGTGGGCCAGTACGTCGGCGTGACGAACAACGCTAAAGGCGCTGCTTAAAATACCAATCAGGGCAAGAAGGTTAATTCCGATCACCGCTGGTAGTGAATGGCTGTTTCCCCAAAGGAATAGCACTACCAGCGCCACAACCGGGAAAATAAGCGATGTCTCCTTATGGCGGGTTTTCACCGCCTCTTGTGCATGTGTCATTAATGCTCTCCATCTCTGCAGGTCGATTTTAGTTATAAATGTAATAAAGCGTGTAAAAAATAACAGAAAACGCAGGCTTTCTGGTGATATTTTACGAAATTTTACGGCATTCCCGCATTTCACCTTTAAAACGACAGAAAGAGAAACTCTTGCTTTTTGAATGTTTAAATAACAACACCTTATGATGGTCGTAGGGTTAATAAACCTTTTTACAGTGGCAGCGGCGTCCAGGGTTGACCACACTTTAGGTTTAGCCAAAAAGCGGAGTCAATGATGCCTTATCATGCGAAAAAAGATCTACCAGACAGTGTACAGCACGTCTTACCCGCCCATGCCCAGGCTATCTACAAGGAGGCGTTCAATAGCGCCTGGGAGCAGTATAAGGACAACGCCTCTCGCCGTGATGATGCCAGTCGGGAAGAGACCGCGCATAAAGTCGCGTGGGCGGCAGTGAAAAAAGAGTATGCCAAAGGTGAAGATGATAAGTGGCATAAGAAAACCTAACCACTTAACTTATAAGGTTTAACGCTACAGCCCCCGTGAACGCATGGGCGAATCGTGCTACCCGCAACCGTTGCAGCCTTGCAAGCGGCCCGTGAATTGCATATTGTCGTGATATTGGTTTCAAAATGAGCAGTTAAAATGCCCGGAAGGCGTCAAAAAGTTGTCGCAGGGAAGTATGCAGTGGCGGAGGTGTAAGGTGTTAACGCGTGATTTCTTGATGAATGCCGATTGTAAGACGGCATTTGGTGCTATTGAAGAATCACTCTTATGGTCAGCAGAACAACGTGCGGCGTCCCTTGCGGCGACGCTGGCTTGTCGACCAGATGATGGACCGGTGTGGATCTTCGGTTATGGATCGTTGATGTGGAACCCGGCGCTAGAATTTGATGAGTCATGCACCGGTACGCTGGTGGGATGGCATCGGGCATTTTGCCTGCGTCTTACGGCAGGGCGCGGAACCGCGTGCCAGCCGGGGCGAATGCTTGCACTGAAAGAGGGCGGGCGCACCACTGGCGTGGCCTATCGTCTCCCGGATGCTTCGCTTGAGCAGGAGTTAACCTTGCTGTGGAAGCGAGAAATGATCACCGGTTGCTATCTGCCAACCTGGTGCCAACTGGCGCTGGACGACGGGCGAACGGTGAATGCGCTGGTGTTCATTATGGACCCGCGCCATCCGCTGTATGAGTCGGACACGCGTGCGCAAATTATCGCCCCGCTGATTGCTGCCGCCAGTGGGCCGCTTGGCACCAACGCGCAGTACCTGTTTTCGCTCGAACAGGAGTTGCAGAAACTGGGAATGCAGGATGAATGTCTTAACGACCTGGTGACTAACGTTCGGGGGTTGTTAGGTGAATCTCTGCCGGAAGGTGTTTTGCGCCCGGGTTTCGCGTGAGGCTTATATAAACCCGGTAGGCACAGGCGCTACCGGGCAATTCGCGTATCAGGCGGCGATATAACTGATGGAATGTTCAAGCGACTGGCTATGGCTGTCGATCAATACATTCCAGACGCCGGTATACGGTACGGTCAACCACGCGTTATCACGATTTTGCACGCTTAATATGTCGGTCTGCGCGTCTTTAACGTGATTCTTCTCGCTCATCAGATGAATGTGGCAACACTCAGAACAGCGTACGACCACAGTATCCCCACCAAATAACTTCAAACTTGCCTTTACTAATGCCATTTCTCACCCCGTATTGAAAACAACGTACTTCCCTTAGGAAGTGCTGCGTGATGTTGTTCACATTTTACCCATGAGGCATAACACCAAAGAGTTAGGCTTCGGATGCTGATTTTGATCAAAAAATGGCATAACGATTAAACAATAGTGACAAAATGCCTGAGAAAAGCGTGATCGGGCGCACTTACTTTTGGTAAAGATACGCCCCAATAAGATTAAATTCGGAAATTACCGGCTGTTTCAGCAAGCTCACCTGAAAAGAGTGATTAGAACGTCAGAACTTTGTCGGCGGCCAGCGTCCACTGCGCCAGTTCTACCAGCGTGCCGACTTCCACGCCGTCAATCAGCGGCAGCGCCGTGATCCCGCGTCCGTCTGTGCAGGTCTTGCACAGTTTGACCGGGACATTCTGGGCGGTGAGAATCTCCAGCATCTGCTGAATGTTATAACCTTCTGCGGGCTTCTGACCGCGTAAACCCGCCGTGACGGCATCCGACATCAGAAACAGTCGCAGGTCGAGATCGCCCGCCTGTTCACGTAACGCGATCGCCAGTCTCAGGCTGTTGAATAACGATTCGCTACCGTATGCCGCACCGTTGGCAATGATCACTATCTTTTGCATGTTGACTCCTGTAAGCAGGGAGGTTTGATTTGTCAGCCCGTTATGTTACCGCGCAAGCGGAGTGTTACCAATGAAAGTCTGACGAAAAGGAATACCAGGCAAGAGTAAGGATATTCCTGAAAGTGTGAGAAAGTCTGCAAAACATCCCTGAGTCAGGTAAGCTTTTAACGAGTTAAGTTAACTGAACTGTGTAAGAAGCCATCGTCGATTTGAGCCGTTTTGTATCGCATCCCGTCCCTCTCTGGTTACTCTTGCTGCTGGCAGGCGGTACGGCCAGTGCACAATCCTCCTTTATGCAACAGGCCGAAAATCCCTTTGACAATAATCAGGACGGGCTGCCCGATCTGGGGATGGCGCCCGACTCGCATGAAGGCGAAAAACATTTCGCCGAGATGGCGAAAGCCTTTGGCGAGGCGAGCATGATCGACAACGGTCTTGACACCGGTGAGCAGGCAAAACAGTTTGCCTTTGGCCAGGTGCGCGACGCGGTGAGTGAGCAGGTGAATCAACACCTGGAATCCTGGCTGTCGCCGTGGGGCAGGGCCAGCGTCGACGTACAGGTCGATAACGAAGGCAATTTCAACGGCAGTCGCGGAAGCTGGCTCGTTCCCTGGCAGGATAACTCGCGCTACCTCACCTGGAGTCAACTGGGGCTTACCCAGCAGGATGACGGACTGGTGAGTAATGTGGGTATCGGCCAGCGCTGGGCGCGCGACGGTTGGCTGCTCGGCTATAACACCTTCTACGATAATCTGCTGGATGAAAACCTTCAGCGCGGTGGACTGGGTGCCGAAGCGTGGGGGGAATACCTGCGACTTTCGGCCAATTATTACCAGCCGTTTGCCTCATGGCGCGCCCATACGCCGACGCTGGAGCAACGAATGGCGCGCGGTTACGACGTCACGGCTGAAATGCGAATGCCGTTCTACGAATTTCTCAACACCCGCGTCAGCGTGGAGCAATATTTTGGCGACAGTGTGGATCTGTTCGATTCAGGAACGGGCTATCACAACCCGGTGGCGGTGAAGTTGGGGCTGAACTACACTCCGGTTCCGCTGGTGACCGTAACCGCTCAGCACAAGCAGGGAGAGAGCGGCCTCAGCCAGAACAACCTCGGACTGAACCTGAATTACCGCTTCGGCGTGCCGTTGAAAAAACAGTTGGCGGCAAGCGAAGTGGCGGAAAGTCAGTCGCTGCGCGGAAGCCGCTATGACAATCCGCAGCGCAACAACCTGCCGACGATGGAGTATCGTCAGCGTAAAACCCTGAGCGTATTTCTGGCGACCCCGCCGTGGGATCTGCATGCGGGCGAAACGGTACCGCTAAAATTACAGGTACGCAGTCTGCATGGCATTCGCCATATCACCTGGCAGGGGGATATGCAGGCGCTGAGTCTGACGGCGGGCGCAAACGCAGAAAGTGCTGAGGGCTGGACGGTCATTATGCCGGCCTGGGACAGCAGTGAAGGCGCGAGTAACCGCTGGCGACTGTCGGTGGTGGTGGAAGATGAGAAGGGGCAGCGTGTCTCTTCCAATGAGATCACGCTCGCGCTAACTGAACCGTTTATGACAATGCCAGAGGACGATCCGCGCTGGAGGTTGCTCCCGGAGGAGTAATCAGAAGATGCGTTCCTGATGCACCCACACTGCCGCTTCGACGCGTGATTTGAGCTTCATTTTCTTCAGCATATGCTTCACGTGGACTTTCACCGTGCTTTCGGTGATATCCAGACGGCGGGCAATCATTTTGTTCGGCAGGCCCTGGGCGATAAGCTTCAGAATGTCGCGCTCACGTGGGGTCAGTTGCGTGACGTCGCGATCGGAGGTGGCTCGGTTGGCGCGCAGGCTGGCAGCCAGTACCGGCGTTAACGCTTCGCTTAATACCATCTCTCCGGCAGCGGCCTGCTGTAACGACTTAAGCAAGTCTTCCGGTTCCATGTCTTTCAACAGATAACCGTCAGCGCCGCGCTTGAGCGCCGTCACGACATCCTCTTCATGATTCGACACGCTGAACACCACAATTCGACCGGACAGCGCCTTCTCACGCAGTTTGTCGAGGGTTTCCAGCCCGTTCATCCCCGGCATGTTCAGGTCGAGCAGGATCAGATCCGGGTCAAGCGATTCGGCCAGTTCGATACCCTGCTCGCCGTTACTGGCTTCACCGACCACGGTAATATCGGGTGCCATGCTGACAAGCTGTTTGACGCCTGTCCGCAGCATCGGATGATCGTCGATGAGCAGGATAGTTGCCGGTTCCTGATTATTCATGGGTATCTCCTTGAACTTCTGTGAAGTATTTTTCGGGAATAAAGGTGACAGCGACTTCAGTACCGCCCGTCTCGCGACGGCGTACCTGGCAATCTCCGCGCAGGCTCTGCGCCCGGTCGCGCATGATGATCATGCCATAGTGGTTACTGCGTTCGGCATTCTCAGGAACGCCGCAGCCGTTGTCTTGTACAGTCAATTTAACCTGCTTGCCCTTTAGCGCTACGTTGACTATCACTTCATCAGCGTGAGAGTGCTTAAGCGCATTGCTTAAGGCTTCGCGGGCAATTTGCAGTAGATGAATCGCCTGATGCGAAGGCACCAGACGCGGTGGTAGCTGATAATCCAGTTTCACCGTAAAGCCAAAACGGGCGCTGTATTCCTGACAACTGGCTTCCAGCGCCGGGCGCAGACCGGGCTCGGTCAACTGTAAGCGGAACGTGGTCAACAGTTCGCGCAGTTGCGCCCATGAAGCGTTCAGTTCGTTGCGGATCTGGCTCAGCAGGTCGCGGCTACTGTCCGGCAACGTCTCTCCCTGCATTTGCAGGCAACTGACCTGCATCTTCATACAGGACAGTGATTGTGCAATAGAATCATGCAGTTCGCGCGCAATGGTTGCACGCTCTTCCATGACAATCAACTGCTGCTGGCGTTCCTGATTGCGATCCAGCGCCAGCGTTGCGGTGAGTTGTTCCACGACGGTATCCACCAGTTGTTGCTGATCGTGACTCAGGTGACGCCCCTGCGGCAGGGTCGCCAGTAAAATGCCGTATTGGGTGTGGGTGTCCGTTAAGCGCCATTTCAGCGTCATTCCCCCTTCAATTTGCGGCAGCGCGTCGCGCGGGCAGAGATGGCACCCCTTATCATCACAGCTGATATCGGACTGGCAGGTAAATTCCTGATGGTTATCTTCGTCTTCCTGGTCATACACCCGCAGTTCGATGTCATGCATTTGGGTCAGGTTTTGCAGACCGTTCAGCACCGGGGAGAGCCGTTCGCAAAGCGGTACCGGTGAATGCAGACGACGGTTCGCCTGCCAGAGAAAAGAGAGGATCTGGTTTTTCTGCTCCAGCCCGGCGGTTTTTTCCCTGACGCGCTGTTCGAGCACCGAATAGCTTTCCGCCAGTTCGTCTGACATGTTATTAAGCGCATCGCCGAGCATCGCCATCTCATTGCGCCCGCCGATCTGCGCGCGCTGAGTGAAGTCGCGCTGGCTGACGGCACGGGCCATCGACAGCAGTTGTTTCCACGGCTGAAGCAGACGCGCCCGCAACCAGATAATGGTAAAGACCAGCAGCAGCGCCATGAAAATCGCCATCACCCGGTGCACCATTACCACGCGTTCGATGCGCATTTCGGTGATGTGATCAAACGCGGAGACGAGCCTGTCAAGACCGGTGACGAACTGGCTGACGTCGGCGGCGACGGCCTCTCTGCTGCTGGCCTGTTGCAGGCCAGGAGACAGTTCGCGATGCCAGTAATCCTGGAGTGCACGCAGTTGCGCCTGCTGGCCGTCGCGTTCTGCCGCACGGGTTAGTTCCGGGCTGAACGCCGTCTGTTCCATCTCATTAAGCAGTTTCTGGTCGTCAGCGTTCAACGGCACCGCCGCGAGCAGGCGATAGCTTTGCATCCGCAGTGAGCCCGCTTTATTGATGGCGTGCGCGCTGCCCTGTACGCCCTGGACTAGCCAGCCAGAGACAGCCATACCCGCCACGCCAATGGCGGTAGAGAGCATCACAATGAGCGCCACCTGGTTAACCAGCGTGAGCGGAGAGAGACAACGTTTTAGCATAAAACCTTCTTCCTTCAGGCCTCCGGACAGCGAATGTGGAAACCTTAATGAATGACGAGACTGCCGGTCAGAATTGGGCAGTGGCGTTATTCTCGACCATCCCCTGGAGTATACCCATACCTAAAACGAGTTACCTCTTAATTGCCGCGATCGGAGAGGATTTGAGGAAGGGGGTACCTGCGGCGGGCAGCACTGTGAAAAACCACGTATTTCTTGTCGAATTATTCTACTCACTTAGGGTGATCATGATTTTTTTGCTGTGATATCGACAACTTTTCCTTTGATTTATATCAACTTACCTTGCGCTGTAAACCCTAATGTTGCAGGCATCGAATCGAGTATCAGAGGTGTCTATGAGTCACTCATCCGCCCCGGAAAGGGCATCTGGAGCTGTAATCACAGAATGGCGGCCGGAAGACCCGGCGTTCTGGGCGCAGCGAGGTCAACGTATCGCCAGTCGCAACCTGTGGATTTCCGTCCCTTGTCTGCTGCTGGCGTTTTGCGTCTGGATGTTGTTCAGCGCTGTTGCGGTGAATCTGCCGAAAGTCGGCTTCAACTTTACGACTGATCAGCTGTTTATGCTGACGGCATTACCGTCGGTCTCCGGCGCGTTGTTACGTGTGCCTTACTCTTTCATGGTACCGGTCTTTGGCGGCCGTCGCTGGACCGCGTTCAGTACCGGGATCCTGATTATTCCGTGCGTCTGGTTAGGGTTTGCGGTGCAGGATACTTCCACACCGTTCAGCACCTTCATTTTGATCTCTTTGCTTTGCGGTTTTGCCGGCGCGAACTTTGCCTCCAGTATGGCGAACATCAGCTTCTTCTTTCCGAAACAGAAGCAGGGCGGTGCGCTGGGGCTGAACGGCGGTTTGGGGAATATGGGCGTCAGCGTCATGCAACTGGTTGCGCCGCTGGTGGTCTCTCTGTCGATATTCGCCATCTTTGGCAGCCACGGGGTTGAACAACCGGACGGTTCACAGCTATATCTGGCGAATGCCGCGTGGGTCTGGGTACCGTTTCTCGCTCTCTTTACGCTGGCGGCCTGGTTCGGCATGAACGAACTGGCGACGTCGAAGGCGTCACTGAAAGAACAACTGCCGGTCCTCAAACGTGGTCACCTGTGGATCATGAGCCTGCTCTATCTGGCGACTTTCGGCTCGTTCATCGGGTTTTCCGCAGGCTTTGCGATGCTGTCAAAAACGCAATTCCCGGAGATTCAGATCCTGCACTATGCATTTTTTGGTCCCTTTGTCGGCGCGCTGGCGCGTTCGGCGGGCGGGGCTATCTCTGACCGTTTAGGCGGGACGCGCGTCACGCTGGTGAACTTCGTGCTGATGGCCATTTTCAGCGGCCTGCTGTTCCTGACGTTACCGACCAACGGGACCGGCGGCAGTTTCATCGCCTTCTTCGTGGTCTTCCTTGCGCTATTTATGACGGCAGGGCTGGGCAGTGGTTCCACCTTCCAGATGATCTCCGTTATCTTCCGTAAGCTGACGATGGATCGCGTGAAGGCGGAAGGCGGCTCTGAAGAGAAAGCGATGCGCGAAGCGGCGACCGATACGGCGGCAGCGTTAGGCTTTATCTCAGCGATTGGGGCCATTGGCGGCTTCTTTATCCCGAAAGCATTTGGCACCTCGCTGGCCTTAACCGGCTCGCCGGTTGGCGCGATGAAAGTCTTCCTGATCTTCTATATCGCCTGTGTGGTTATCACCTGGTTGGTATACGGACGGCATTCGAAAAAATAAAAAGAGCAGTCATGTATTACTCACTTGCGCGGCGTTAGACCGCGCTTTTTTTGTATCTTATTTAGTTACAACATACTTTTGGTTTGTTGTTCGCACCGTTCTGCCACCCCCTCAGCCGGAGGGTGTCTCCAGGGGGCATACCCCTTAATACCCACTTGTAAAGAATTAAACACTCGCCGAATGCGTGATGAATAAAATAATCAATTAAATCAATACAATAAATGAAATAATCAAATCATCCGAAAGGGGTATGTCCAGATTTACTCCCCGTTTTCATCCCTTTCCACCTTGATCGTTATCAATTCTCACGTCCTTTCAGAGCGTTACCTTCGCTCTCAATCAAGCAATGTCGATTTATCTGAATGTCGATTTATCAGAGAGCCGTCAGGCTCCACAGGAGAGAACCGATGAGTAAATTCCTGGACCGATTTCGCTACTTCAAGCAGAAGGGTGAAACCTTTGCCGATGGGCACGGCCAGCTTCTCGAAACCAACCGGGACTGGGAGGATGGATATCGCCAGCGTTGGCAGCACGACAAAGTTGTGCGTTCAACCCACGGGGTTAACTGCACCGGCTCATGCAGCTGGAAAATCTACGTTAAAAATGGTCTGGTGACCTGGGAAACCCAGCAAACGGACTACCCACGTACCCGTCCGGACATGCCAAACCACGAGCCTCGCGGCTGTCCGCGCGGCGCCAGCTACTCCTGGTATCTCTACAGTGCTAACCGTCTGAAATATCCGCTGATGCGCAAACGTCTGATGAAGATGTGGCGTGAAGCGAAGAAACTGCACAGCGATCCGGTTGACGCCTGGGCCTCCATCATCGAAGACGCCGATAAAGCAAAAAGCTTCAAACAAGCGCGAGGTCGTGGTGGTTTCGTCCGCTCCTCCTGGCAGGAAGTCAATGAACTGATTGCCGCCTCCAACGTCTATACCGTGAAAACTTACGGCCCTGATCGCGTGGCTGGTTTTTCGCCGATCCCGGCGATGTCAATGGTCTCCTATGCGTCCGGTGCACGTTACCTCTCCTTGATTGGCGGGACCTGCCTGAGCTTCTACGACTGGTACTGCGACCTGCCTCCGGCCTCACCGCAGACCTGGGGTGAGCAGACTGACGTGCCGGAATCCGCTGACTGGTACAACTCCAGCTACATCATCGCCTGGGGTTCTAACGTTCCCCAGACCCGTACGCCGGATGCCCACTTCTTTACCGAAGTCCGCTATAAAGGCACTAAAACCGTTGCGATAACGCCGGACTACGCTGAGATCGCCAAACTGTGCGACCTTTGGCTGGCCCCGAAGCAGGGGACTGATGCGGCGATGGCGCTGGCAATGGGTCACGTCATGCTGCGTGAATTCCATCTCGACAACCCGAGCCAGTACTTTACCGACTACGTGCGTCGCTACACCGACATGCCAATGCTGGTGATGCTGGAAGAGCGTGACGGTTACTATGCTGCGGGTCGTATGCTGCGCGCCGCAGACCTTGTTGACGCGCTGGGCCAGGAAAACAACCCGGAATGGAAAACCGTTGCCATCAACAGCAATGGCGATATGGTCGCGCCGAACGGTTCTATTGGTTTCCGCTGGGGCGAGAAGGGCAAATGGAACCTTGAGCAGCGCGACGGGACGACCGGTACCGAGACGGAACTGCAATTGAGTCTGCTGGGCAGCCAGGACGAGATCGCCGAGGTGGGCTTCCCGTACTTCGGCGGTGAAGGCACCGAACACGTTAATAAAGTGGCGCTGGAAAATGTGCTGCTGCACAAACTGCCGGTTAAACGCCTGCAACTGGCGGACGGCACCACGGCGCTGGTCACCACCGTTTACGATCTGACGATGGCCAACTACGGTCTGGAACGCGGTCTGAACGATGCTAACTGCGCAACCAGCTACGACGATATCAAAGCGTACACCCCGGCGTGGGCAGAGCAAATTACCGGCGTTCCGCGTGCGCAGATCACCCGCATCGCGCGTGAGTTTGCCGACAATGCGGATAAGACGCACGGTCGTTCGATGATCATCGTCGGTGCCGGTCTGAACCACTGGTACCACCTCGATATGAACTATCGCGGGCTTATCAACATGCTGGTGTTCTGTGGCTGTATCGGCCAGAGCGGCGGCGGTTGGGCGCACTATGTCGGCCAGGAAAAACTGCGTCCGCAGACCGGCTGGCAGCCGTTGGCGTTTGCCCTTGACTGGCAGCGTCCGGCACGTCACATGAACAGTACGTCGTACTTCTACAACCACTCCAGTCAGTGGCGATATGAGACGGTTACCGCACAGGAGCTGCTGTCGCCGCTGGCGGATAAATCGCGCTACAGCGGACATCTGATTGACTTCAACGTGCGTGCCGAGCGCATGGGCTGGCTGCCGTCTGCACCACAGCTTGGCACCAACCCGCTGACCATCGCACAAGAGGCGAAGAAGGTCGGGATGACGCCGGTGGATTACACCGTCAAGTCGCTGAAAGACGGTTCGATTCGTTTCGCGGCCGAACAGCCGGAAAATGGGAAAAACCATCCACGCAACCTGTTCATCTGGCGCTCCAACCTGTTGGGCTCCTCCGGTAAAGGTCACGAATTCATGCTGAAGTACCTGCTGGGAACCGAGCACGGTATTCAGGGCAAAGACCTGGGCAAGCAGGGCGGCGTGAAGCCGGAAGAAGTGGAATGGCAGGACAACGGTCTCGACGGCAAACTGGATCTGGTGGTAACGCTGGACTTCCGTCTGTCGAGCACCTGTCTGTACTCCGATATCGTGCTGCCAACCGCTACCTGGTATGAGAAAGACGACATGAATACCTCGGATATGCATCCGTTTATTCATCCGCTTTCCGCCGCCGTTGACCCGGCATGGGAATCAAAAAGCGACTGGGAAATCTACAAAGCTATCGCGAAGAAATTCTCAGAAGTGTGCGTGGGGCACCTCGGGAAAGAGACGGATGTCGTCACGCTGCCAATTCAGCACGACTCTGCCGCCGAACTGGCACAGCCGCTGGATGTGAAGGACTGGAAAAAAGGCGAATGTGACCTGATTCCGGGCGTTACCGCGCCGCATATCCTGACCGTTGAACGTGATTATCCGGCAACGTATGAGCGTTTTACCTCGATTGGTCCGCTGATGGAGAAAATCGGTAACGGCGGTAAAGGGATCGCCTGGAACACGCAGAGCGAAATGGATCTGCTGCGCAAGCTTAACTACACCAAGGCAGACGGCCCGGCGAAAGGCCAGCCAATGCTCAATACCGCCATTGACGCGGCAGAGATGATCCTGACGCTGGCCCCGGAAACGAACGGTCACGTGGCGGTGAAAGCCTGGGCGGCGCTCAGCGAGTTTACCGGTCGCGACCATACCCATCTGGCGACGAACAAAGAAGAGGAAAAAATCCGCTTCCGCGATATCCAGGCCCAGCCGCGCAAAATCATCTCCAGCCCGACCTGGTCCGGTCTTGAAGACGAACACGTCTCCTACAACGCGGGCTATACCAACGTTCATGAGCTGATCCCGTGGCGCACGCTGACCGGTCGCCAGTCGCTGTATCAGGATCATCAGTGGATGCGTGATTTCGGCGAAAGCCTGCTGGTTTATCGTCCGCCAATTGATACCCGTTCGGTGAAATCGGTGATGGGCGAGAAATCCAACGGTAACCCGGAAAAAGCGCTCAACTTCCTGACGCCGCACCAGAAGTGGGGCATTCACTCCACCTACAGTGACAACCTGCTGATGCTGACGTTGGGGCGCGGTGGTCCGATTGTGTGGATGAGTGAAGTGGATGCCAACGATCTGGAGATCAAAGATAACGACTGGATCGAAGTGTTCAACAGCAACGGTTCGTTAACTGCGCGCGCAGTGGTGAGCCAGCGTGTACCCGCGGGTATGACCATGATGTATCACGCACAGGAACGTATCGTGAACATTCCTGGCTCAGAAATCACCGAGCAGCGCGGCGGTATTCATAACTCGGTCACCCGTATTACGCCGAAACCAACTCACATGATCGGCGGCTATGCGCAGTTGGCCTACGGCTTTAACTACTACGGTACCGTCGGTTCGAACCGCGATGAGTTCGTGGTGGTACGTAAGATGAAGAACATTAACTGGTTGGATGGCGAAGGCAATGACCAGGTACAGGAGAGCGTAAAATGAAAATTCGTTCACAAGTCGGCATGGTGCTGAATCTCGATAAGTGCATCGGCTGTCACACCTGTTCCGTGACCTGTAAAAACGTCTGGACCAGCCGTGAAGGTGCTGAATACGCGTGGTTCAACAACGTTGAAACCAAGCCTGGCACCGGCTTCCCGACCCACTGGGAAGATCAGGAAAAATACAAGGGCGGCTGGATCCGAAAAATCAACGGCAAAATCCAGCCGCGCATGGGCAACCGTGCGATGCTGCTGGGTAAAATCTTTGCTAACCCGCATCTGCCGGGCATTGATGACTACTACGAGCCGTTTGATTTCGATTATCAGAACCTGCATAACGCAGCCGAAGGTAAGCATCAGCCGATCGCGCGTCCGCGCTCGCTGATTACCGGTCAGCGGATGGCGAAAATCGAAAAAGGGCCGAACTGGGAGGACGATCTGGGCGGTGAGTTTGAGAAGCTGTCGCAAGACAAGAACTTCGAAAACATGCAGAAGGCGATGTACGGCCAGTTTGAAAACACCTTCATGATGTATCTGCCGCGACTGTGTGAACACTGCCTCAACCCGGCGTGTGTGGCGACCTGCCCGAGCGGCGCCATCTATAAGCGTGAAGAAGACGGCATCGTGCTGATCGACCAGGACAAGTGCCGTGGCTGGCGGATGTGTATCACCGGTTGCCCGTACAAAAAAATCTACTTCAACTGGAAGAGCGGTAAGTCTGAGAAGTGCATCTTCTGCTATCCGCGTATCGAAGCCGGTCAGCCGACCGTGTGCTCCGAAACCTGCGTGGGCCGTATCCGTTACCTTGGCGTGCTGCTGTATGACGCGGATGCGATTGAAAGTGCAGCAAGCACCGAGCATGAGAAAGATCTCTACCAGCGCCAACTGGATGTGTTCCTCGATCCGAACGATCCGGCGGTCATTGAACAGGCGCTGAAAGACGGTATTCCGGTGAGCGTCATTGACGCGGCGCAGCAGTCGCCAGTTTATAAAATGGCAATGGACTGGAAGCTGGCACTGCCGCTACATCCGGAATATCGCACGCTGCCGATGGTGTGGTATGTACCGCCTCTGTCACCGATTCAGTCGGCGGCGGATGCGGGCGAACTGGGCAGCAACGGCATTCTGCCTGACGTGGACAGCCTGCGGATCCCGGTTCAGTACCTCGCTAACCTGCTCACCGCAGGTGATACCCAGCCGGTATTGCTGGCGCTGAAACGTATGCTGGCGATGCGCCACTACAAACGTGCGGAAACGGTTGACGGCAAAGTGGACACCCGCGCGCTGGAAGAGGTGGGCTTAAGCGAAGCACAGGCGCAGGAAATGTACCGTTACCTGGCGATTGCCAACTACGAAGATCGCTTCGTGGTACCGAGTAGCCACCGTGAACTGGCGCGTGATGCATTCCCGGAGAAAAGCGGTTGTGGCTTTACCTTCGGCGACGGTTGCCACGGTTCTGATACTAAGTTCAACCTGTTTAACAGCCGCCGCATTGATGCCATCGATGTGACCAGCAAAACGGAGCCGCACCAATGATTGAACTCGTCATTGTTTCGCGTCTGCTTGAGTACCCGGATGCTGCCCTGTGGCAGCATCAGCAGGAACTGTACGATGCACTCGCGTCATCTGAAAATCTCAATAAAGAGGATGCGCATACGCTCAGCGTTTTCCTGCGCGACTTAACCGCTCAGGAGATGCTGGATGCGCAGGCCAATTACAGCGAACTGTTCGACCGCGGTCGGGCAACCTCGCTGTTGCTGTTCGAACACGTCCACGGTGAGTCTCGCGACCGCGGTCAGGCGATGGTTGACCTGATGGCACAGTACGAGCAGCACGGTTTACAGCTCGACAGCCGTGAGCTGCCGGACCATCTGCCGCTGTATCTGGAGTATCTGGCACAGTTGCCCAAGCGCGAGGCGCTGGGCGGGTTGCAGGATATTGCTCCGATTCTGGCGCTGCTGGGTGCGCGTCTGCAACAGCGTGAAAGCCGCTATGCGGTACTGTTCGATCTGCTGCTGAAACTGGCGAATGCGACTGTCGACAGCGACAAAGTCGCGGAGAAAATTGCGGATGAAGTTCGCGATGATACGCCGCAGGCGCTTGATGCGGTCTGGGAAGAAGAGCAGGTGAAATTCTTTGCCGATCAGGGCTGCGGCGAGTCTGAAATTTCCGCTCATCAGCGTCGTTTTGCCGGAGCCGTTGCGCCGCAATATCTGAATATCACCACCGGAGGACAGCAATAATGCACTTCCTGAATATGTTCTTCTTTGACATCTACCCGTACATTGCCGGGTCCGTGTTTCTGATTGGTAGCTGGTTGCGTTACGACTATGGTCAGTACACCTGGCGTGCCGGGTCCAGTCAGATGCTGGATCGCAAGGGGATGAACATGGCATCGAACCTGTTCCATTTTGGGATATTGGGGATCTTTGCCGGCCACTTCCTCGGCATGCTGACGCCGCACTGGATGTATGAAGCCTGGCTGCCTATTGAAGTGAAACAGAAGATGGCGATGATTGGCGGCGGTGCGGCGGGCCTGATGTGCCTTGTCGGCGGTGTACTGTTGCTTAAGCGTCGTCTGTTCAGCCCACGCGTGCGGGCAACCACCACCGGAGCCGATATCCTGATCCTTTCGCTGCTGGTGATCCAGTGCGCGTTGGGACTGTTGACTATTCCGTTCTCCGCCCAGCATATGGACGGTAGCGAAATGATGAAACTGGTGGGCTGGGCACAGTCTGTGGTGACCTTCCACGGCGGCGCGTCTGCGCATCTGGAGGGTGTGGCGTTTATCTTCCGTCTGCATCTGGTGCTGGGGATGACGCTGTTCCTGCTGTTCCCGTTCTCCCGGCTGGTACACATCTGGAGCGCGCCGGTCGAGTACCTGACGCGCAAATACCAGATTGTTCGCGCCCGTCACTGATACGGTTTTTGTGCTACTAAACCCTGCTCCGGCAGGGTTTTTTTATGGGGTCGTGCGACCTGAATTGTCGGATGGCGCTACGCTTATCCGACCTACATGATGGCGAACTGGTAGGCCCGGTAAACGAAGTGCCACCGGGCAAAGGTTACCTGCTGAAACGCTTTCTCGCTTTGCTCGAATCGAACCTTAATCGACACTTCTCATCCTTCCCGCATGGGCAGAATATAGGGCATTAGAGTTTGGATTTAAACGGGGACAATAGGGAAGTGATGGTGGCGGGGGAAGGATTATTCGTCGCTTCGCTCCTCACCCTTCGGGCCGTTACCTACGGTAACGTTCTCTCGCTTTCGCTCGAGTCGAACCTTAATCGAAGGCTCTCACCCTTCCCGGTAAGTGCAAACTTCTGCATAACTTATCGGGGTTGCTACATTGCCGTAGCAAATAATGGTGGCGGGGGAAGGATTCGAACCTTCGAAGTCGATGACGGCAGATTTACAGTCTGCTCCCTTTGGCCGCTCGGGAACCCCGCCAGGGGTGTGATGCTTTGATATCTCGAAAGAGATGGTGGTGGGGGAAGGATTCGAACCTTCGAAGTCGATGACGGCAGATTTACAGTCTGCTCCCTTTGGCCGCTCGGGAACCCCACCACGGGGTTTGGTGTTTCATAGCCTGAAGGATTATCGTTACATGCGGTAACGCTCTCTCGCTATGCTCGAGTCGAACTTCGAAGTCGATGACGGCAGATTTGCAGTCAGCTCCCTTATGATCGCTCGGGAACCCCACCACGGGGTAATGCGCTTTACTGGCCTGCTTCCATTTCGGGAAGCGGGGCGCATCATATCAAATGATGCGCCCCTGTAAAGCATTCCGGTGAGAAAAATAAACTGGTTGCCTGATTTTTACCCGCAAAGGCGTAAAGCTAACCAATTCATTTCTCAGTCGATTAAAGAATAATCGTCCGATTGCCGTAGACAAATACGCGCTGGGCAAGCACCTGATACAACGCGCGGCTCAGCACGTTCTTTTCGACGTCGCGCCCGGCTCGCATCATATCTTCCGCCGTGTAGGTGTGATCCACATGAATAACGTCCTGCATGATGATCGGACCTTCGTCCAGATTGTCATTCACATAGTGCGCCGTCGCGCCGATGATTTTCACTCCGCGCTCGTAAGCCTGGTGGTAAGGTCGTGCACCAATGAATGCCGGCAGGAATGAGTGGTGAATATTGATAATTTTGTTCGGGAAGCGGGCCACAAATTCCGGCGTCAGCACGCGCATATATTTCGCCAGCACCACGTAATCCGGTTGGTGTGCGTCAATCGCGTCCGCCATCTTCTGGTCGTGCTCTTCGCGGGTTAAACCTTCATGACTGACCAGTTCGAAGGGAATTTCAAAACGCTCAACCAGCGAACGCAGCGTTTCGTGATTGCCAATCACCGCGGCAATATCCACATCCAGCCCGCCATAGTTGGCTTTCATTAACAGGTCACCCAGACAATGCGCTTCTTTGGTGACCAGAATCACCACGCGACGACGTCCGGCGGGATTCAACTCACGAATGGAGCCTTCCGGCAAGGCGCTGTCCAGATCGGCCAGCAGCGTGGAGTCGTTAAAAATCCCTTCCAGTTCGGTACGCATGAAAAAGCGCCCGGTTCGGTGGTCTACAAACTCATTGTTCTGCACAATATTCAGTTCATGTTTGTAGCAAATATTCGTAATCCGCGCGATAAGCCCTTTCTGGTCAGGGCAGATGGTACGAAGCACTTTTCGTTGTAAAGAATGCATTGCAGCGGTAATCCTGTTGATGATGTTTGCTAAGTGAATACTGTCGGGCAGTTGACTAGCCGCAGCATTTTTTAAATTTTTTACCTGAACCACAAGGGCAGGGGTCGTTACGTCCCAATTGCGGGCGTGTACCATCGATATAGTACCACTGACCGTTTTCTTTTAAAAAACGAGAACGTTCAATGATCGCCCCCGGTTTATCGTGTTCGCGAAAACGGGCGACAAAACTGACGTAGCCGGTGTTGTCGGCCTCAGAGACGGTGTGCTCGAAAACGGTTAGCCCCAGCCATTCGGTCGTGGCAAATCCTGCACCGATCTCATCCCGAAAACGGGCCGCGTGACAGGTCGGATGCCAGGTCCTGATTAAATAATCTGCGTCTTTCATCACAAAAGCGCAGTAGCGCGAACGCATGAGGTGCGATGGATCGGGTGCGACTTGCTCACCAGACAGATATCGGTGGCAACATAGGCTATACTCGACTGCGCTACCACAGGGACAACGTTGAGACACAAAAAACTCCCTGATAAAAAAACGGCGTATAAAAAAAGCCTGGGTAGCACTATGTTAACTGAGCGTTGGAGATGTTGCTACGCCCGTAAGCCAGGGGAAGTCTGTCGGTCAAATGAGAAAAATGAAAATAGGTCTGGCGCTAGGCTCAGGTGCTGCGCGAGGCTGGTCGCATATTGGTGTCATCAAAGCCCTCAAACACATGGGCATTGATATTGATATCGTTGCAGGGTGTTCCATCGGTTCGTTGGTCGGTGCCGCCTATGCCTGCAATAAATTGCCCGCGCTTGAAGAGTGGGTTTGCTCGTTCAGCTATTGGGATGTCCTGCGTCTGATGGACCTGTCATGGCGAAGGGGCGGACTGCTGCGCGGCGAGCGCGTCTTCAATCAATACCGCAACGTCATGCCTGTGGCCGAAATTGAGCAGTGCAGTCGTCGTTTCGCAACGGTGGCGACCAATCTCAGTACGGGACGCGAATTATGGTTTACTGAAGGCGATCTCCATCTCGCCGTTCGCGCCTCCTGCAGTATCCCTGGCCTGATGTCTCCCGTCGCCCACAATGGCTACTGGCTGGTGGACGGCGGTGTCGTTAACCCGGTTCCCATCTCTTTGACCCGCGCACTGGGCGCGGATATCGTGATTGCCGTCGATCTGCAACACGACGCGCATCTGATGCAGCAGGATTTGCTGTCGTTGAACGTCAGCGATGACAGTCCGGAGGGTGATGATGAAGGACTCTCCTGGCACGCACGCCTGAAAGAGCGGCTGGGTAATATCACCGCACGCCGCGTGGTGACCGCACCAACCGCGATGGAAATCATGACCACCTCGATTCAGGTGCTGGAAAATCGCCTGAAGCGTAACCGCATGGCGGGCGATCCGCCGGACATATTAATTCAACCTTTCTGTCCACAAATCTCCACCCTGGATTTTCATCGTGCCAGCGCTGCCATAGAAGCAGGGCGGTTAGCGGTAGAGAAAAAGATGGACGAACTTTTGCCTCTGGTGCGTGCCGGCGTTTGACGCACCATTATTAACTACACTTAAGCATATTCTGACAGGCGTGTGTGGCAATAGCATGCCACTATTGAGTAAAGCCAGTCAGGGGAGAGAACATGACGCAGCCATTGGTCGGAAAACAGATTTTAATCGTTGAGGACGAGCCGGTTTTCCGCTCGCTTCTGGATTCCTGGTTTTCCTCTTTGGGAGCGACAACGGCACTGGCGGGCGATGGCTTAGAGGCACTGGACCGTTTAACCGATTTCACGCCCGATCTCATGATTTGCGATCTCGCCATGCCAAGGATGAACGGCCTCAGCCTGGTGGAGCATTTGCGTAACCGCGGTGACCAGACGCCGATTCTGGTGATCTCGGCGACAGAGAATATGGCGGATATTGCCAAAGCCTTACGCCTCGGTGTGGATGACGTTCTGCTGAAACCGGTAAAGGACCTGACCCGGCTGCGGGAAACCGTGTTTGCCTGTCTTTATCCGAACATGTTTAATTCCCGTGTTGAAGAAGAAGAGCGCCTGTTTCGCGACTGGGATGCGATGGTGGACAATCCCGCAGCCGCCGCGAAATTGCTTCAGGAGCTTCAGCCTCCGGTACAGCAGGTTATTTCGCATTGCCGGGTCAATTATCGACAACTGGTTTCGGCGGATAAGCCAGGACTGGTTCTGGATATCGCGCCGCTCTCGGATAACGATCTCGCCTTTTATTGTCTGGACGTTACCCGGGCCGGTGACAACGGTGTGCTGGCGGCGTTACTTCTGCGGGCGTTATTTAATGGCTTGTTGCAGGATCAGCTCGCGCATCAGAATCAGCGCCTGCCGGAACTGGGGGCATTATTGAAACAGGTCAACCATCTGCTTCGTCAGGCCAATTTACCCGGACAGTTCCCGCTATTAGTCGGCTATTATCATAGTGAGCTTAAAAATCTGATTCTGGTTTCGGCCGGACTCAATGCGACATTAAATACCGGATCGCATAATGTGCAGATCAGTAACGGCGTTCCGCTGGGAACGTTAGGCAATACCTACCTCAACCAAATTAGTCAACGCTGCGAAGCCTGGCAGTGTCAAATTTGGGGGGCAGGAGGTCGATTGCGCCTTATGTTGTCTGCGGAATGAACAATCGAGAGGGTGGATGCAAATTGCCGTACCTGCCTTTCTCTGCTGGTGCTACTATCAGCGCCAGTCTTATACGTATTTATCTTAATTATACGAACACGCATCCTTTTCGGACCTGAGGCTTGAGTCAGTCCTGATATACTCGATGCGATACAGATTGATGAACACGTTCAATACATGAACAGTCCAGGAGAATTTAAATGGCTGCCATTAACTCGAAAGTCAAAAAAGCCGTTATCCCGGTTGCGGGATTAGGAACCAGGATGTTACCGGCGACGAAAGCGATCCCGAAAGAGATGTTGCCGCTGGTTGATAAGCCATTAATTCAGTATGTCGTTAACGAGTGTATTGCTGCGGGCATCACTGAAATTGTGCTGGTGACTCACTCATCGAAAAATTCGATCGAAAACCACTTCGACACCAGTTTTGAACTGGAAGCGATGCTGGAAAAACGCGTTAAGCGCCAGCTACTCGAAGAAGTGCAATCTATTTGCCCACCGCACGTCACGATAATGCAGGTTCGTCAGGGGCTGGCAAAAGGCCTGGGCCACGCGGTATTGTGCGCCCATCCGGTAGTCGGTAATGAGCCTGTCGCCGTAATTCTGCCTGACGTTATTCTTGATGAGTTTGAGTCCGATTTATCCCAGGATAACCTGGCAGAAATGATTCGTCGTTTTGATGAAACCGGAAATAGCCAGATCATGGTTGAGCCGGTCGCTGATGTGACCGCATACGGTGTTGTTGACTGTAAAGGCGTGCCGCTGGCACCTGGCGAAAGCGTTCCGATGGTGGGCGTCGTTGAAAAACCGAAAGCCGATGTCGCCCCGTCAAATCTGGCGATTGTTGGCCGCTACGTGCTGAGCGCGGACATCTGGCCTCTGCTGGCGAAAACCCCTCCGGGAGCGGGTGACGAAATTCAGTTGACTGACGCTATCGATATGCTGATCGAAAAAGAGACTGTCGAAGCCTATCATATGAAAGGGAAGAGCCACGACTGCGGCAATAAATTAGGTTATATGCAGGCATTTGTGGAATATGGCATTCGACATAATTCACTTGGCAGCGAATTTAAGGCCTGGCTCGAAGAAGAGATGGGTATTAAGAAGTAACCAGACGTTATAATTAACGAACAGAGACGGCGCTGGTATCCAGTGCCGTTTTTTTATACGCACGCTTTATGGGGAATCGGTAGATCGCGGACATAAAAAATCCCGCAGAGCGCGGGATTTTAAGCAGGTAGATTACAGATTATTCCTTAATCAGGAAATCATCCAGTTGTTTACCTTGCTCTTCCATTGCTTTCTTGATCACTGCCGGAGTACGACCCTGACCAGTCCAGGTTTTAGTTTCGCCGTTTTCGTCAACGTAGCTATATTTAGCCGGACGCGCTGCACGTTTAGCTTTGGTGCCGGATTTAACTGCAGCCATGCTATTCAGCAGTTCATTCGGATCAATACCATCAGCAATCAGCATTTCACGATATTGTTGCAGTTTACGAGTACGCTCTTCAACTTCAGCCGCTGCCGCGCTTTCTTCTTCACGACGTTCGTTAACAACAACTTCTAATTTTTCCAGCATTTCTTCCAGCGTTTCAAGGGTACATTCTCTTGCCTGCGCACGAAGAGTACGGATGTTGTTCAGAATTTTAAGTGCTTCGCTCATTGTAGTAATCTCAAACTTATATTGGGGGTGGTTTGTTGAGCTAATAATAGAGCGTTAAATTCAGATGTGCAATAGCCAGGAATGTAAGGAATTCAAAATTGCCCTTTATTTTTTGCCAACAATAAATATCCGAACTTAAATTTTTCTTGAAGGAACGCACAAAAAAGGGCTTATTGGCTGAGCGGTTACTCCTTTTTTCAGTCGAAAACATCCGGATTCAGGTCACATTTTCACACGATGAAATAGACTCTCATCGTAGTGATTTCAACCTTTTGTATTAGTTTTGTTGATGGACACCGTCTATTACTCCGCAATAGTTATGTAGAACAGTAACAATAAGTTCAGGGTTTCCATTAGGGCGGTGTTGATAAGCAGTGTTGATGAATATCGAACGCACAATACGACAAGAATGGGATCCGTCGCGCGTTGTTTGTTCAATTGTTAATTCGTATTTTCCGTACACTCACCTCTACAGATTTTTCGCGGGACGTGTGCTGGCGACGGAAGATATAGCCGGCGGGTGCAGAACCAGGCACCGATAACGATTCAAATTATGCTACACTGCGCCCCGTCTTTATTTCACTTTGGTGAGGGTCTGTGGCCGATGGCACAGCTATATTTCTACTATTCAGCAATGAATGCCGGTAAGTCGACTGCCTTACTGCAATCTTCATACAATTACCAGGAACGCGGGATGCGTACTGTTGTATATACCGCCGAAATAGACGATCGCTATGGCGCGGGGAAAGTGAGTTCGCGTATCGGGCTGTCTTCTCCCGCCAAATTGTTTAACCAGAATTCATCGCTGTATGAAGAGATAGCAACCGATAATGCGCAACAGCCTGTTCATTGTGTGCTGGTGGACGAATGTCAGTTTTTAACCCGACAGCAGGTTTATGAATTATCGGAAGTTGTTGATCAACTGGATATTCCGGTGTTGTGCTACGGATTACGCACGGATTTTCGCGGCGAACTGTTTGTGGGTAGCCAATACCTGTTGGCGTGGTCAGATAAGCTGGTTGAACTCAAAACCATCTGCTTCTGCGGACGCAAAGCGAGTATGGTGCTACGTCTTGATCAGGCGGGCAGACCTTATAATGAAGGCGAACAGGTGGTCATAGGCGGCAACGAGCGGTATGTGTCGGTCTGCCGTAAGCATTATAAGGAAGCGCTGGAGGAGGGGTCTCTGACAGCGATACAGGAACGCCATCGTTACGACTAACCGTCTGCCTTGATGAGCGGTTGGCGAAGTGCTCAGCCGTTCATTGACCCGACAGCAGTAACTGATTTCGGATATAAAAAAGCGGCCTCAACAGAGGCCGCTTTTACGTTGTGAATGCTCAGCGAGGATTAAGCGGATTTCTTCGCTTTTTTCTCTGCTTTCGGCGCGGCAGCAACTTCTTTCGCCGCCGGAGTTCCTTCAGAGTACTCACGACCGTAGAAGGTATCCATCAGGATCTGTTTCAGTTCGGAGATCAGCGGGTAGCGCGGGTTAGCGCCGGTGCACTGGTCATCGAATGCATCTTCAGACAACTTGTCTACGTGAGCCAGGAAGTCTGCTTCCTGAACGCCCGCTTCGCGGATTGACTTCGGAATACCCAGTTCAGCTTTCAGGCTTTCCAGCCATGCCAGCAGTTTCTCGATCTTCGCTGCAGTACGGTCGCCCGGTGCGCTCAGACCCAGATGGTCTGCGATTTCAGCATAACGACGGCGTGCCTGCGGACGGTCATACTGACTGAAGGCAGTCTGCTTGGTCGGGTTGTCGTTCGCGTTGTAGCGAATAACGTTGCTGATCAGCAGGGCGTTTGCCAGGCCGTGTGGAATGTGGAACTGAGAGCCCAGTTTGTGCGCCATTGAGTGACAAACACCGAGGAAGGCGTTCGCAAACGCGATACCGGCGATGGTGGCTGCACTGTGAACACGTTCACGGGCTACCGGGTTTTTAGACCCTTCGTTATAGGACGCCGGCAGATTTTCTTTCAGCAGTTTCAGCGCCTGCAGTGCCTGACCGTCGGAGAACTCAGAAGCCAGTACGGAAACGTAAGCTTCCAGGGCGTGAGTCACCGCATCAAGACCACCAAAGGCACACAGTGATTTCGGCATCTCCATCACCAGGTTGGCATCGACAATCGCCATATCCGGGGTCAGGGCATAGTCAGCCAGCGGGTATTTCTGGCCGGTTGCATCGTCGGTCACAACAGCGAACGGCGTGACTTCAGAACCGGTACCGGACGTGGTGGTGACCGCGACCATTTTCGCTTTCACACCCATTTTCGGGAACTTGTAGATACGTTTACGGATATCCATAAAGCGCAGCGCCAGTTCTTCGAAGTGCGTTTCCGGATGTTCGTACATGACCCACATGATTTTCGCGGCGTCCATCGGGGAACCGCCACCCAGCGCGATGATAACGTCTGGTTTGAAGGAGTTTGCCAGTTCTGCGCCTTTACGGACGACAGAAAGCGTTGGGTCAGCTTCCACTTCAAAGAACACTTCGGTTTCAACGCCAGCGGCTTTCAGCACAGAGGTGATCTGGTCTGCATAACCGTTGTTAAACAGGAAGCGGTCAGTCACGATGAGCGCACGTTTGTGGCCATCAGTAATCACTTCATCCAGCGCGATAGGCAGTGAGCCACGGCGGAAGTAGATAGATTTCGGAAGTTTGTGCCACAACATGTTTTCAGCTCGCTTAGCAACGGTTTTCTTGTTGATCAGGTGTTTCGGACCAACGTTTTCAGAGATGGAGTTACCACCCCAGGAACCACAACCCAGAGTCAGGGAAGGTGCGAGTTTGAAGTTATACAGGTCACCGATACCACCCTGAGATGCCGGGGTGTTGATCAGGATACGGGCGGTTTTCATCATCTGACCGAAGTAAGCCACGCGTTCCGGCTGGTTGTCCTGGTCGGTGTACAGACAAGAAGTGTGACCGATACCGCCCATTGCTACCAGTTTCTCTGCTTTGATAACCGCGTCTTCGAAATCTTTCGCACGGTACATCGCCAGCGTCGGGGACAGTTTTTCGTGAGCGAACGGTTCGCTCTCATCAACCACTTTTACTTCACCGATCAGAATCTTGGTCGTTTCCGGTACCGAGAAGCCGGCCAGTTCAGCAATTTTATATGCGGGTTGACCTACGATAGCAGCGTTCAGCGCACCATTTTTCAGGATAACGTCCTGAACGGCTTTCAGCTCTTTGCCCTGCAGCATGTAGCCGCCGTGGCTGGCGAAACGTTCGCGAACGGCGTCGTAAACTGAATCAACCACAACAACAGACTGTTCAGAAGCACAGATTACGCCGTTGTCGAAGGTTTTGGACATCAGGACAGATGCAACAGCACGTTTGATATCAGCGGTTTCGTCGATAACCACTGGCGTGTTACCTGCGCCCACGCCGATAGCGGGTTTACCGGAGCTGTATGCCGCTTTCACCATGCCCGGACCACCGGTTGCCAGAATCAGGTTGATATCCGGGTGGTGCATCAGTGCATTAGACAGTTCTACGGAAGGTTGATCGATCCAGCCAATCAGGTCTTTCGGTGCGCCAGCCGCGATAGCCGCCTGCAGCACGATATCTGCCGCTTTGTTGGTCGCATCTTTCGCACGTGGGTGCGGAGAGAAGATGATTGCGTTACGAGTTTTCAGGCTGATCAGGGACTTAAAGATCGCCGTAGAGGTTGGGTTAGTGGTAGGTACGATACCGCAGATGATACCGATAGGTTCAGCAATGGTGATGGTCCCGAAGGTGTCGTCTTCAGACAGCACGCCGCAGGTTTTTTCATCTTTGTAAGCGTTATAGATGTACTCAGAAGCAAAGTGGTTTTTAATCACTTTATCTTCGACGATACCCATGCCAGATTCGGCAACGGCCATCTTCGCGAGAGGGATTCGAGCATCTGCAGCGGCCAGAGCGGCGGCGCGGAAGATTTTATCAACTTGTTCTTGAGTGAAACTGGCATATTCACGCTGGGCTTTTTTGACGCGCTCGACGAGTGCGTTAAGTTCAGCGACATTAGTAACAGCCATAATGCTCTCCTGATAATGTTAAACTTTTTTAGTAAATCATCTGCTCGATACGTGAGTATAGACAGCGGGCGTTAGTTTGCATAACGGCCAGAAAATCAATTGGTTACTTAACGTCCAGTTTGCTCTGATTTACTAAAAGAGTTTATGCGTCAGCGGCATCTAACTCTAACGCGTTACTTCCAGGTGGCGTAAGCAAGGTTACTCACTTCTGAGTAGCTATTACGTGATCTGGATCAATATTTGTCAAAGCTGACACCTTTCAGCAGGCCCTTTTAGCCCTTAACGCTAAGTGTTGTCTAATTGTAGTGGTGAATGGCTATCAAATTATCATAATTAAAACATATTGGTAACACTCAGGAATGGTAGCAATTTTACGTTTGCCCTGGTGAAATGTACTGTGAAAAGGCGTATCTTCAGCACGGTTTTCACCCGGTAACTTTAACTCATTTTATACGGCTAACGCTTCGGAGCTAACCGTGATCCAAACGCTGTTTGATTTTCCTGTTTATTTCAAATTTTTCATCGGGTTGTTTGCGTTAGTGAACCCGGTTGGGATTATTCCTGTCTTCATCAGTATGACCAGCTACCAGACAGCGGCGGCGCGCAATAAAACGAACCTGACTGCCAACCTGTCCGTCGCGATCATTCTGTGGACCTCGTTATTCCTCGGTGACGGCATCCTGCAACTGTTCGGCATCTCAATTGACTCGTTCCGCATTGCTGGCGGTATCCTGGTGGTAACCATCGCGATGTCGATGATTAGCGGGAAACTGGGAGAGGATAAACAGAACAAGCAGGAAAAATCGGAAACGGCAATCCGGGAAAGCGTGGGCGTCGTTCCTCTGGCGCTGCCGCTGATGGCGGGTCCTGGGGCGATCAGTTCGACCATCGTGTGGGGAACGCGTTACCACAGCGTAATGTACCTGCTTGGCTTTTTTGTGGCGATTGCGATTTTTGCCCTGTGCTGTTGGGGACTTTTCCGTATGGCACCGTGGTTGGTGCGAGTTCTGGGGCAGACGGGTATTAACGTGATTACCCGAATTATGGGTCTGCTATTAATGGCGCTGGGCATCGAATTTATTGTCACGGGTATTAAGGCCATATTTCCTGGGCTGTTAAGTTAATTTGCTTTCAGATGAAATAACCTACGGAGCTGTTCGCGGCTCCGTTCATCTCTATGTTCTACTTCTACGTTTCGTCACCTTTCTGACTTTCAGGTCCGTACTTCGGGAAAAACTCATGCCCTTCTGGGTGTAAATCCTCTTGATTTTGCAGCGCTTTTACTCCCGTTTCATACTGCCACTTTGTTATTTTGCTCACATCACAATCCTGGGCTTGCTGAAGGATAATTGAGATGATATTAGTTAATTCAGTGAACCTGCAGATGAATGTGCTAAAAAATAACCAATTGTTAAATTATCGTACATTTTAACGCCTTTTGCTGATATCAACGCTTTCAGTCTGATGAGGTGCTGTTAATTGTATGATTAATAAGTGATTATATTTATTTTATATGTTTCGGAACGTTCCGCCGGAGCGTTATTTTTTCTCTAAAAGAGAATTGCTTAACAAATCTGTAAATTGTATTGGCGGTTAATTAATGCTTTTGTTACTTTCCGACAGTTCATATTGCAGCAGATTGCTCGTTGATGAGAATAAATATCAACAAGGCAGTTCAGCCCACTATTCATGCGCCCCTGGCAGGAGAGGCGTATAACGAATCGACGTAAGGCGATCAAACGAATCGCCAGAATAAATAAAGTCGGTGATAGCAGGCAGTAAACGACCTGACAGCTGAAAGTCTCCGGAGCTGCTCAGAGATCCCTGACGGGATTAACAGGCTGGTGATTTAACCAGTAATTATAATGAGGGAGTACAAACACAATGACCAACACGAAAAAAAGTTTAGTGGCGGCAGGAATTTTGACTGCGCTAATCGCCGGAAATGTGGCGACGGCGGCGGTTGTTCCCGCAGGTGTGCAACTGGCAGAAAAACAGACGCTGGTGCGAAATAATGGCTCAGAAGTACAGTCCCTCGATCCGCACAAAATTGAAGGGGTGCCGGAATCCAATATCAGCCGCGATCTGTTCGAAGGTTTAATCATCAGTGACGTCGACGGTAAACCGTCCCCGGGCGTGGCTGAGAAATGGGAAAATAAAGACTTTAAAGTCTGGACATTCCATCTGCGCAAAGACGCAAAATGGTCAGATGGCTCGCCGGTGACGGCCCACGATTTTGTATACAGCTGGCAGCGTCTGGCGAATCCGAATACCGCATCTCCATACGCCAGTTATCTCCAGTATGGTCACATCGTCAATATTGACGACATTGTTGCCGGCAAGAAACCACCAACCGATCTCGGTGTTAAAGCCATCGATGATAATACCTTTGAAGTCACACTCAGCGAGCCTGTTCCTTATTTCTACAAACTGCTGGTGCACTCATCCGTTTCCCCGGTTCCTAAAGCCGCTGTCGAAAAATACGGTGAGAAGTGGACACAGCCAGCGAATATCATCACCAACGGTGCGTATAAGCTGAAAGACTGGGTCGTCAACGAGCATATCGTGCTTGAGCGCAATCCTAATTATTGGGACAACGCCAAAACGGTCATTAATCAGGTGACCTACCTGCCAATCGCTTCAGAAGTGACGGACGTCAACCGTTACCGCAGCGGTGAAATCGACATGACCTATAACAACATGCCGATTGAACTGTTCCAGAAGTTGAAAAAAGAGATCCCGAACGAAGTTCACGTTGACCCGTATCTGTGCACCTACTATTACGAAATCAATAACCAGAAAGCACCGTTTACGGATGTCCGCGTGCGTACCGCGCTCAAGCTGGCGCTGGACCGCGATATTATCGTTAATAAAGTGAAAAACCAGGGCGACCTGCCGGCATACAGCTTCACGCCTCCGTACACCGACGGCGCAAAACTGACTCAACCAGAGTGGTTTGGCTGGACGCAGGAAAAACGTAACGAAGAAGCGAAAAAATTACTGGCTGAAGCCGGATATACCGCGGAAAAACCGTTGACCTTCAACCTGTTGTATAACACCTCCGATCTGCATAAAAAACTGGCTATTGCCGCCGCGTCCATCTGGAAGAAAAACTTAGGCGTGAATGTGAAGCTGGAAAACCAGGAGTGGAAAACCTTCCTCGATACGCGTCATCAGGGTAACTATGATGTCTCGCGTGCGGCCTGGTGTGCGGATTACAACGAGCCAACGTCCTTCCTGAATATGGTGTTGTCTGACAGCTCGAACAACACGACGCACTATAAGAGCCCGGCGTTTGACAAGATCCTTGCCGATGCGCTGAAAGCAACGAATGAAGAGCAGCGTACTGAGCTGTACGGTAAAGCCGAGCAGCAGCTTGATAAAGATTCTGCGATTGTGCCGGTGTTCTACTACGTCAACGCCCGTTTGGTTAAACCGTGGGTGGGTGGTTATACCGGTAAAGACCCGATGGATAATATCCACGTAAAAGACTTGTATATTATCAAGCATTAATGGCAAAGGGTGGGGCAGCATAGGTTGCCCCACAGTGTCTTTTTTCGTCGACTCTCAACACTCCTCATCAGTGGTTCTGCGTGAAGGGGTGTAAAGGCACTCGCCAGAAGGTACGGGCAATGTTGAAATTTATTCTACGCCGCTGTCTGGAAGCAATTCCGACACTGTTTATTCTTATTACCATTTCGTTCTTTATGATGCGCCTTGCGCCGGGAAGTCCTTTCACCGGTGAACGCGCGCTGCCAGCGGAAGTCCTGGCGAATATTGAAGCGAAATACCATCTGAACGATCCCATCATGACCCAGTATTTCAGTTACCTGAAGCAGCTGGCGCACGGTGATTTCGGCCCTTCTTTTAAATACAAAGATTATACGGTTAACGATCTGGTCGCCTCGAGCTTCCCGGTTTCCGCGAAGCTGGGCCTTGCGGCCTTTCTTCTGGCCGTGATCCTCGGGGTGAGCGCCGGCGTGATTGCCGCGTTGAAGCAAAACACGCGATGGGACTATGCGGTCATGGGGGTGGCCATGACCGGGGTGGTGATACCGAGCTTTGTGGTCGCACCGCTGCTGGTCATGATATTTGCGATCACCCTCAAGTGGCTGCCGGGCGGCGGCTGGAACGGTGGGGCGTTGAAATTTATGATCCTGCCGATGGTGGCGCTCTCGCTGGCCTATATTGCCAGTATTGCGCGTATCACCCGTGGCTCGATGATTGAAGTGCTGCACTCGAATTTCATCCGCACCGCGCGAGCCAAAGGGCTGCCGATGCGTCGCATCATTTTTCGCCATGCATTGAAACCCGCGCTGCTCCCGGTGCTTTCGTATATGGGACCAGCGTTTGTCGGGATTATCACCGGTTCGATGGTCATTGAAACAATTTATGGTTTGCCGGGTATCGGTCAGCTGTTTGTTAACGGCGCGCTGAACCGCGATTACTCGCTGGTTCTCAGCCTGACGATCCTCGTGGGGGCATTAACCATTGTCTTTAATGCGATAGTTGACGTGCTGTACGCCGTCATCGACCCGAAAATTCGTTACTGATACTGGAGCTCGCGATGATGTTAAGTAAGAAAAACAGCGACGCGCTGGAGAATTTCAGTGAGAAGCTGGAGGTCGAAGGACGCAGCCTGTGGCAGGATGCACGCCGTCGTTTCATGCATAACCGCGCCGCGGTCGCCAGTCTGATTGTGCTGGTATTGATCGCGCTGTTTGTGACGCTGGCACCCATGCTGTCGCAGTTCACCTACTTCGATACCGACTGGGGAATGATGTCCAGCGCGCCAGATACCGAATCAGGCCACTATTTCGGTACCGACTCCTCTGGACGTGACCTGCTGGTGCGCGTGGCGATTGGCGGGCGGATCTCGCTGATGGTCGGCATCGCCGCCGCGCTGGTAGCCGTGGTGGTGGGCACGCTGTACGGCTCGCTTTCTGGCTATCTGGGCGGAAAAATCGACTCCGTGATGATGCGTCTGCTGGAAATCCTCAACTCCTTCCCGTTTATGTTCTTCGTTATTCTGCTGGTCACCTTCTTCGGACAAAACATTCTGCTGATTTTTGTGGCGATCGGAATGGTCTCCTGGCTGGATATGGCGCGTATTGTGCGTGGGCAGACCCTGAGCCTGAAGCGCAAAGAGTTTATCGAGGCCGCGCAGGTGGGCGGCGTGTCGACCGGCAATATCGTACTGCGTCATATTGTGCCTAACGTGCTGGGCGTGGTGGTGGTGTATGCCTCTTTGCTGGTGCCAAGCATGATCCTGTTTGAATCCTTCCTCAGCTTCCTGGGACTGGGAACGCAGGAGCCGTTGAGCAGTTGGGGCGCATTACTGAGTGATGGCGCCAACTCGATGGAAGTGTCGCCATGGCTACTGCTGTTCCCGGCAGGCTTCCTGGTGGTGACGTTGTTCTGTTTTAACTTTATTGGCGATGGCCTGCGTGATGCCCTCGACCCGAAAGACCGTTAAGGAGTGCAGCCATGAGCGTAATTGAAACTGCAAGCGTGCCGTTCACGCAGCAAAGGGCTAACGCACTGCTGGACGTAAAAGATCTCCGCGTGACGTTCAGCACTCCGGACGGTGATGTCACCGCAGTGAATGATTTGAACTTTACGCTGCGCGCCGGAGAAACCCTCGGTATCGTGGGGGAGTCCGGTTCAGGCAAATCGCAGACCGCGTTTGCGCTGATGGGGCTGCTGGCCGCCAATGGCCGGATTGGCGGTTCGGCGACCTTCAGCGGACGCGAGATCCTCAATCTGCCGGAGCGTGAACTGAATAAACTGCGCGCCGAACAGATCTCGATGATTTTCCAGGACCCGATGACCTCGCTGAACCCTTACATGCGCGTCGGAGAGCAACTGATGGAAGTGCTGATGCTGCATAAAAGCATGAGCAAAGCGGAGGCGTTTGACGAGTCGGTCAGAATGCTGGACGCGGTCAAAATGCCGGAAGCGCGTAAGCGGATGAAGATGTTCCCGCATGAATTTTCCGGTGGTATGCGCCAGCGCGTGATGATCGCAATGGCGCTGCTGTGCAGGCCGAAGTTACTGATTGCCGACGAACCGACGACCGCGCTGGACGTCACCGTACAGGCGCAAATCATGACGCTTCTGAATGAACTGAAGCGTGAATTTAACACCGCAATCATCATGATTACCCACGATCTTGGGGTTGTGGCCGGTATCTGCGACAAAGTACTGGTGATGTATGCCGGTCGGACTATGGAATACGGTAATGCCCGCGATGTCTTTTATCAGCCCGTTCATCCGTATTCGATTGGCCTGCTGAACGCAGTGCCGCGTCTGGATGGTGAAGGCGAAGAGATGCTGACTATTCCGGGAAACCCGCCCAACTTACTGCGTCTGCCGAAAGGCTGTCCGTTTCAGCCGCGTTGCCCTCATGCGATGGAGATTTGCAGCACCGCGCCGCCGCTGGAAGAGTTCAGTCCAGGACGTCTGCGCGCCTGCTTTAAACCGGTGGAGGATCTGGCATGAACGCTGTTGATGAAAAACGTAAAGTCCTCCTGGAAATCGCCGATCTGAAGGTGCATTTCGACATTAAAGATGGCAAGCAGTGGTTCTGGCAGCCCTCGAAAACCCTGAAGGCAGTCGATGGCGTGACGCTGCGGCTGTATGAAGGGGAGACGCTGGGTGTCGTTGGTGAATCTGGCTGTGGGAAATCGACCTTTGCCCGGGCCATTATCGGACTGGTAAAAGCAACCGAAGGGCGGGTGGCATGGTTAGGTAAAGACCTGCCGGGAATGAAACCCGATGAATGGCGCGACGTGCGCAGCGATATTCAGATGATTTTCCAGGATCCGCTGGCGTCGCTGAATCCGCGCATGACCATTGGTGAAATCATTGCTGAACCGCTGCGGACCTATCATCCGAAGCTGTCGCGTCAGGATGTGCGCGATCGGGTAAAAGCGATGATGATGAAGGTGGGTTTGCTGCCAAACCTGATCAACCGCTACCCGCATGAGTTTTCGGGCGGACAGTGCCAGCGTATCGGGATTGCCCGGGCGTTGATTCTGGAGCCGAAGCTGATCATCTGTGATGAGCCGGTTTCCGCACTGGACGTGTCGATTCAGGCGCAGGTCGTCAATCTGCTGCAGCAGCTTCAGCGGGAGATGGGACTGTCGCTGATCTTCATTGCCCATGACCTGGCGGTCGTAAAACATATCTCCGACCGCGTGCTGGTGATGTATCTGGGCCATGCCGTGGAGCTGGGAACCTATGATGAGGTTTACCACAACCCGCTGCACCCCTACACCAAAGCGCTGATGTCGGCAGTGCCGATTCCCGATCCCGATCTGGAAAAGAACAAGACGATTCAGTTACTGGAAGGGGAATTGCCGTCACCGATTAACCCGCCGTCAGGCTGCGTATTCCGCACCCGTTGTCCCATTGCCGGGCCCGAGTGTGCGAAAACGCGCCCGGTACTGGAAGGTAGTTTCCGGCATGCCGTATCCTGCCTTAAGGTAGACCCGTTATAATTGCAAGGGCTGACAAACTGTCAGCCCTTCTTTTTACTGAGGTTATCGTGTCGTTTTCATTGTCATCACTTCGCGGGCGGGTTTATCACCGTTTGTTCGACCTGAATACCCGTTCAGGCCGACGGGTTGAGGGATTATGTGCACTGTTCGCGCTACTCAGCGTGCTGATTATTTTTATTGAGTCGGGCATTGGCACGCAATATCACCTGACATTTGATGAGTGGCATATTTTCGTCTGGCTCGAACTCTTCGTCACGCTGGTTTTTACGCTGGAATATTTTCTGCGTTTAGTGAGCTGGCCGAATCCGGCGAAATATGTCTTCAGCTTCTGGGGCCTGATTGATTTAGCCACCATTCTGCCCTTGTATGTGATGTGGCTGTGGCCGGAAATCAGCCTTAATTACGTTTTTGCCTGGCGGGCGATGCGGGCCATTCGTATTTTGCGGATCCTGAAGTTACTGCGCTTTATGCCTTCGCTACGGGTGTTCTGGCAGGCGATTCTGAGCGCCAGACATCAGCTGATTCTGTTTTATTCGTTTATCGGCATTGTGATGATTATTTTCGGCACGCTGATGTATCTCATCGAAGGGCCGGAATATGGATTTACCACGCTGAATGCGTCGGTCTACTGGGCGATTGTTACGGTTACGACAGTCGGGTACGGCGATATTACGCCTCACACCCCGTTGGGGCGAGTCGTGGCGTCAGCACTGATTCTGATTGGCTACTCGGTGATTGCGATCCCCACCGGATTGATCACCACCCATATGAGCATCGCGTTTCAAAAGCGAAGTCAGCAGCGGAAATGCCCGCAGTGTCAGCAAAGCCAGCACGAACATAGCGCGAAGTTTTGTAACCATTGCGGTAGTAAACTACCGGACTAAATAAAAAGAGCCGCGCTGGCGGCTCTTCTCTTCATCATTATTACTCATTACTCGCGCCAGAGAATATGGCAGAGCTTGTGATCTTTTTCGCGACACAGCAGTACGCGAGCAAAAATATCGTTGATCTCGCCATCTTCGCTGTCCGCCAGACCAATCACCACTTCGGCAAAGAAGTCAGGGTTCAGGTCGTAATCAACATGCTCCTGCCAGTCTTCTGACGGGTCAAATAACTCCGCGCCGCCGCGTTCCTCAAACTGCAGGTTGAACAAAATAATGTCCGCCGGATCGAGGTTGTCGGCCGCCAGTTCGAGAAAAATATCGTAAGCCTGCTCAAGCGTTTCGTCTTCAGTCAGGCGATTGTTCAGATCCATATCCATAATGACTACCTGTTTACCGTCTCTTGGGCACGTTTTACAGCAACGGGCTGAAGAAGTAAAACAGTCGCTCGGTGATCCGCTGCCAGAGTGGCCGTTTTACCCACAAACTCGCGTCCAGCAGCCGGGAACGGGAGATGTAATCGTCCTGCACGGCAGCCAGATCGCCGCCGAATCCGACGTCATCAATGACCAGTGTGATCTCAAAGTTAAGCCACAGGCTGCGCATGTCGAGGTTCACGGTCCCGACCAGACTGAGTTCACCATCGACCAGTACGCTCTTGGTATGCAGCAGACCGCCTTCAAACTGATAGATTTTCACTCCTGCCGCCAGCAGTTCGGTAAAGAAGGCGCGGCTGGCCCAGCCGACCAACAGCGAATCATTCTTGCGCGGCAGAATAATGCTGACGTCCACCCCGCGCTGCGCCGCCGTACAGATGGCGTGCAGTAAATCGTCGCTCGGCACGAAATAGGGGGTGGTCATGATCAAATATTCACGCGCCGAATAGGCCGCAGTCAGTAGCGCCTGGTGTATCAGATCTTCCGGAAAGCCTGGGCCAGACGCGATGGTATGAATGGTGTGTCCGCTGGCCTCTTCGAACGGCATGATGTTGACGTCCGGCGGCGGAGGCAGGATCCGTTTGCCGGTTTCAATCTCCCAGTCGCAGGAATAGACGATGCCCATCGCGGTGGCGACCGGACCTTCCATTCGCGCCATCAGATCCACCCATTGACCCACTCCCGCATCCTGTTTGAAAAAGCGCGGGTCAACCATATTCATGCTGCCGGTATAGGCAATATAGTTGTCGATCATTACCATTTTACGGTGTTGACGCAGGTCCATACGGCGCAGGAACACACGGAACAGATTGACCTTCAGCGCCTCAACCACTTCGATACCGGCGTTGCGCATCATTGCTGCCCAGGGACTGCGGAAGAAGGCGACGCTGCCGGCAGAGTCGAGCATCAAGCGGCAATGGATCCCGCGTCGTGCGGCAGCCATCAGAGATTCCGCAACCTGATCCGCCATGCCGCCGGGTTGCCAGATATAGAACACCATCTCGATGTTATGTCGCGCGAGCTGGATATCGCGGATTAGCGCCTGCATCACATCATCAGAATCGGTGAGCAACTGAAGTTGGTTGCCCTTGACGCCAGCGATGCCCTGGCGGCGCTCACAGAGTTTGAACAGCGAAGCGGCAACGCTGCTGTTCTCCTCGGCAAAGATGTGTTTGCAGGCTTTGAGATCGTTCAGCCACTTCGCGGTGGACGGCCACATTGCGCGGGCGCGCTCGGCCCGGCGTTTGCCTAAATGGAGTTCCCCGAAGGATAAATAAGCAATAATTCCGACCAACGGCAGAATGTAAATGATCAACAGCCAGGCCATCGCGGAGGGAACCGCACGGCGTTTCATTAAAATACGTAATGTTACACAGGCAATGAGCACCCAGTAGCCCAGAATGACCAGCCAACTCACCACCGTGTAGAAGGTTGTCATAGATTAAAAATCCTTTTGAAAGCGTATTGTTATGAGTTTACGCGTCATGATTAATCTGGCAAATAAAAACACGGCAAAAGCGCTAGCCTGCCTGTCTGCGGGGGGTATAATGCCAATTCTAGCACTGTAAGAGTAGGTATCATGAAGCGGAGTAGAACGGAAGTGGGGCGCTGGCGGATGCTGCGTCAGGCCAGTCGCCGTAAAGCGCGTTGGCTTGAGGGGCAGTCGCGTCGGAATATGCGCATCCACTCAATCAGAAAGTGTGTCCTGAATCAGCAGCGTAATTCGCTGTTGTTTGCGATCCACAACCTCTGAGTGAACAGGGCACCGCATGCGGTGCCCAATGAACACGTCTTTCAGAACGTCTTCTTGAAGGGTTTCACCGAAACCTGCGCGTAAACCCCGGCGGCGACATAGGGGTCGGCCTCCGCCCAGGATTTCGCCTCTTCCAGTGAGTCAAATTCAGCAATAACCGTGGAGCCGGTAAAACCTGCCGCACCCGGATCGTTGCTATCGACAGCAGGCATTGGGCCCGCGGTCAGGAGACGTCCTTCGTCGTGGAGCAACTGCAGTCGCGCCAGATGAGCGGGGCGGACGGAAAGACGCTTTTCAAGTGAGTTTTGATTATCTTGCGCGTAGATGACATAAAGCACGGATAGGGCTCCTTGGTCGGTAAAAGTGCTAAATACGTTATTTGAAAGGTCTCTTTACTGCAACGCAAAGATGACAACCTTGTTAAGGCCGTGCAGTTGTCAGGGAATTGACAGGATAAAAATGGCGCTTATGTCGATGGCTTATTGAATATGATTGCTATTTGCATTTAAAATCGAGGCCTGGTTTTTCAACTGAAACGATTATGACTTCAATGACCCTTGATTTACCTCGTCGCTTTCCCTGGCCGACGTTACTTTCCGTTGGCATTCATGGCGCTTTAGTGGCGGGACTCTTGTATACCTCAGTACATCAGGTTATTGAACTGCCAGCCCCTGCGCAGCCTATCTCCGTAACGATGGTTTCGCCAGCCGACCTGGAACCGCCACAGGCGGTTCAGCCGCCGCCGGAACCGGTGGTCGAGCCTGAACCTGAGCCGATTCCCGAACCGCCTAAAGAGGCTCCGGTTATTATCGAGAAGCCGAAGCCTAAACCTAAGCCAAAACCGAAGCCGGTGAAAAAGGTGCAGGAGCAGCCGAAGCGTGATGTTAAACCTGCCGAGCCGCGCCAGACGTCACCGTTTGAGAATACCGCGCCTGCGCGTCCGACGACCAGTACCGCACCGGCGACCAGCAAGCCGACGGTGAGCGTTCCGGCAGGTCCGCGTGCGTTGACGCGCAATCAGCCGCAGTATCCGGCGCGAGCCCAGGCATTGCGCATTGAGGGGCGGGTAAAAGTGAAATTTGACGTCACGTCTGACGGTCGGGTAGATAACGTACAAATCGTGTCAGCGCAACCGGCCAACATGTTTGAACGTGAAGTGAAAAATGCGATGCGCAGATGGCGCTATGAGGCCGGAAAACCGGGCTCAGGGTTGGTCGTGAATATTGTCTTCCGCCTGAACGGCACCACGCAAATCGAGTGATTGTGACGCAGGAAAAAAAGAAGCCTCCAGAGCGGAGGCTTTTTTGTGCTTATTGCGCCGGAAGCGGGCGGGGTTTACCGTCCGGATCCACCGCGACGTAGATGAACAACGCTTCTGTCGCTTTGTAGCGCTGGCCAATCGGCTCAGACGCCACTTTCTTCACCCAGACTTCAATATTGATACTGACGGAAGTGGTCCCACGCTTCACGCAGCGGGCATAGCAGCACACGACGTCGCCGACTGCGACCGGGCGCAGAAAGCTCATTCCTTCCACGCGGACGGTCACCACGCGACCATGGGCAATCTCCTTGGCCTGAATGGCACCGCCAATATCCATCTGCGACATCAGCCAGCCGCCAAAAATATCACCGTTCGCATTGGTATCGGCAGGCATAGCCAGTGTGCGTAAAACCAGTTCGCCCTGTGGGGCGTGAGTTGTTGTTGTCATTGTAAAACCGACTGTAGAAAGAAATTTCAGGCGCGATGCTACTATGATTTTAGCACGGAGAACAGAGGGGAAACGCCCGCGAGGCGGGCGTTTGAGAGATTAGAATGACATCGTCACGCCTGCATAGTAAGCGCGCCCGGGTTCGTTATACGTGGAGGCTCCGTCGTTTTCACGATAGATTTGCTTGTCGAACAGGTTACTGATCCCGGCGTTCAGACGCAGGTTTTTCGTCATCTGGTAGTTGGCACCGAGACCAACAATCGCATAAGCGCCAATCTCTTTATCCGACATGGCACCCGTTTCGTTACGCGTTTCAGCGTACTCGCGTGGTTTTTGTCGACCATACTGCGTCCACTGTAACTGGGTGGACAACTTATCATTCACCTGCCAGTCGAGCAGGGTATTGATGGTGTATTTGGGGATCACAGAGAGCGGGTTACCGGTGTCCTTGTTCTCGGATTTGATCATATACGTCGCGTTGGTGCGCCAGTTTAACGTCTCCGGTACCAGCGGAATCACCACGTTGCCTTCCAGGCCTTCAACAATCGCTTTGCCGCCATTTTCCCATTGCAGGATATTATTCCCGTTGGAAGCGTAACCGATAATATCGGTCCCGGAGACGATCTTGTTTTTATAATCGTTACGGAACCAGGTGATTCCCGCATCCCAGCCTGAGTAAGTAAATTCAAGGCCGATTTCTTTGTTGATACTGATTTCCGGGTCCAGATCCGGATTACCCAGCAGATAACAGCTGCCAGTGGCGATATTATTCGGGCAACCGTTGCCGCGCGTGGAGAGCAAATATCCCTCGCTGGATTGGTACAGGTTTGGCGCTTTAAAGACGCGCGCAATCCCGGCTTTCAGTTTGAACAGATTGCCCAGTTCCTGCGACATATTCAGACTGGGGCTCCAGTTGCTGCCAAATTCGTCGTGATAGTCAAAACGGATCCCCGGAATAATATCTGTGCCCGGCCGCGCTTCGATATTATCTTCAAGATAGATACCGGTAAGCGTGGCGCTATTTTTGGTGCTGCGGCTGGACGCGTCACCGGAGACATTGCCAATCTGCACACCGGATGCGCTGGTAGCCTGCATCGATGCCGGGTCGTTAAGTTCATCACGGTTCCATTCCGCACCCAGCGTCAGGGTTTGATCAACCAGCCAGAAAAGCGGGATGTTGAGTTCTCCGGAAGAACGATAAGATTCCAGGCGGCTGGTGGCGTATTCAGTGTTATTGATCATCCCTTCCACTCTACCGGTCGAGCCTTCCTGCATCCGGGTATTGTTGGTTTTTTCGTAATACACGCCAAATTTAGACTGTCCCCAGTCCCAGATGCCGTTATGCGTCAGCCCCCATGACTGGCGATACATCCGGTTGGTTTCGTCACCATAGAGCGAACTGACTAACCCGTCAGGACTGACGTTGCTGTTGCTGTACTGCGTATCTCCGGCATAGATATTGCCCTGACGGCTGTAGCTGTAGTCAAAATCAACAATTTGCTGTGGCGTCAGTTTCCAGGAGAGCAGGGCGTTGATGTCTTTATTGCGCACCCCTTCACGTCCTGCGGCATAGGATCCATTTTGCTGGGTATTAATATCCGCCGCATCGGCATCGGTTTTATTGATATTGCCGTACAGGCGCATGGTGAGAATGTCATCAATGAGCGGGCCGCTCAGATTGAAGTTCGCACGTTTGGTGGCGCCTTCTTTGCTGTTCTCAGGCTGATTGGTATAAAGAGACAGCGAGCCATGCCAGTCGTTCGTCGGCTGTTTGGTGATGATATTTACCACGCCGCCTGCCGCACCAGAACCGTAACGCGCCGCCGCCGGGCCGCGCAGGACTTCAATACGTTCGACCATCTCCGCAGGTACCCAGTTCGTGTCGCCACGCGTATCGCGCTCGCCGCGCCAGCTATAGCGTACGGAATTGCGTGAAGTGACCGGTACGCCGTCAATCAGGATCAGCGTGTTTTCCGGCCCCATGCCGCGAATGTCAATCTGACGATTATTGCCCCGGCTCCCGCTGGCGCTGTTGCCTGTCAGGTTCACGCCTGGCATGGTGCGAATGATATCGGAGAGATCGTTGACCGGCGGGGATTTTTCAATGTCTTTGGCGGTGATGATAGAAACACCGGGTTGTTGTTTGAGGGCTTCTTCGGCGGTGGCCTGGACGACCATCGTTTCGCCGTCGTTCATGACTTCGTCTGCAGCGAATGCATTTCCGCTTAATGCTGTGGCAATCAAAAGCGCCAGAGGGCGCGGCGAGATTTTTGTTATCGTATTCATCAACTGACATCCATATTGTTAAAAATGCGATAAGGAATATCAATGATAACCATTCTCATTACAATATTGTGAAGGCAATCTCCATAATATCTTCATGATTCATGCAATTTAGGGTAGGTACGGCAGGGAATGTGCAGAAAGCAAAACCAGGCCCGAAGGCCTGGTCTGATGGACGTTTACGATTTGTCTTCTTGCGGGAGATGACGATAGATATAGACGCCGCTCAGCAGGGTAAAGATCAGCGTCAGTGCAGTGAGGCCGAACACTTTAAAGTTCACCCAGATATTTTGCGGCAGCCAGAATGCAATGTAGATATTGGCAAGTCCACACAGGATAAAGAAGATAGCCCACGCGAGGTTGAGCTTCGACCAGACCGGTTGCGGAAGCGTCAGTTCTTTACCCAGCATGCGCTGGATCAGCGGTTTTTTCATGATCCACTGGCTTACCAGTAACGCACCCGCAAACAGGCCGTAAATTACGGTCACCTTCCATTTAATAAATTCATCGTTATGGAAGAAGATAGTCAGACCACCGAACACGGCAACCAGCACAAAGGTGATCAGCGCCATTTTCTCAACTTTACGATAGCGAACCCAACTGTAGATGAGCACGATCGCCGTTGCGACAATGAGCGCCGAGGTGGCCGCATAGATGTCATACACTTTGTAAAAGACAAAGAAGACAACCAGCGGTAAAAAATCAAGAAACTGCTTCATTCTTCGATTCCGTAATCAAAGGCGTCGGGCATTTCTGCCGGCGACGCAGACAGGGTTATTGGCGAATCAACATATACAGACGAAACAGGTAGATGAGCAATACGGCGGAGATCAGATTGCTCAACGTATTCGCGATAACGGCGCCAACGTTAGGGTCAAATGCAGCAAAGCTGGAGGCAAACAGCAGCAACAGCGTTTTTGCCAGCAGCCAGCCCATGACCGCCGGGGCGACCAGTCGCATATTAGACCACGCCAGACGCATACTGTTGCGCATCGCGGTGAATATACCCATTTTATCCTGCACCAGCATGATTGGGGCAAGCGCCAGCAGAATAGCCAACAGGATGCCGGGCACCACCACCAGCATAATCCCGAGTTGTACCAGCAAGGTCGTCAGCAAAATCAGGATGAACAGGCGCGGCAGAATCGGCGCACTGGCACCGATAGCACGCAGGGCACTGACGCGATGACCCGCTGAAATCAACTGAATCATCAGCAGTACGCCACCGGCCATCACGGTATTACCGATCAGTCCTGAAAACGTGGAGGCCGCAGAGGCGCGCAACAGGATCTGCTGCTGTTCCGGCGTCATGTTTTGCACCAGTTCGAACAAGCCCACGCTTCCCGCAAGATTATCCCCTTCACTCAACTGTGCAATCTGCGCATCGCTGGGTGAGAAGGCATGCCCTAATACCACCGTGATGAGCGCGCACAGTAGCGAGATCAGGAGGATGGTTAAAAATTGATTACGGAAAAAATTCCCGGTGTCACGGTATACGGACTGCGCCGTGATAGACATGCACTCTCCTTGAGTTCTGCAGGTGTTGTTAAGCGTGCAATTGTACCCTGGATAACCGTGCAGTGGCAGCATCAAGGGGTGTATGGAAAAGCATATCTTTGTAAAGCCAGAGTAATTTGAACAACAAATCCACAACGTGATGACGTCGTTCCCGCAAAAAATAAGAAAATACTTTCAGATTGAAAATATTACAAAATTGATCTGAACAGGAATAACCAGGATTTTGAATGCTACTTCTAACTTAATCTGGATCAATAAATGTTAAATTATGCAGCCTAATGTGATCCAGGTTAGATCACTTATTACTCCAATGTAGGTATATTCGTGACGCATTTATAACCATAACGATGGAGCGGGTATGAAAAAGTTAACAGTGGCGGCATTGGCAGTAAGTACTCTTCTCTCTGGCAGCGTTTATGCGCATGAAGCTGGCGAGTTCTTCATTCGCGCCGGTTCGGCAACGGTAAGACCGACGGAAGGCGCGGACGGGACTTTAGGTCATTTAGGTGGCTTTAACGTCAGCAACAACACACAGTTGGGTCTGACATTCACTTACATGGCGACCGATAACATCGGTGTTGAACTGCTGGCGGCAACGCCATTCCGCCATAAGGTGGGTACGCAGGCGACCGGTGATATCGCCACCGTTCACCATCTGCCGCCAACCCTGATGGCGCAGTGGTATTTCGGCGACTCCAGCAGCAAACTGCGTCCGTATATTGGTGCTGGTGTTAACTACACCACATTCTTCGATACCAAATTTAATGACGACGGTCAGGATGCTGGGCTATCCGATCTCAGTCTGAAAGATTCATGGGGTGTGGCAGGCCAGGTAGGTCTCGATTACCTCATCAACCGTGACTGGCTGATTAACATGTCTGTTTGGTATATGGATATTGATACCGAAGCCAAATACAAATCTAACGGCGCGGTGCTGCCTGAAGGTCGATACAACGACAATATCCGCCTCGATCCGTGGGTGTTTATGTTCTCGGCGGGCTACCGTTTCTAAAAAAACGGTCACAACGGTTAAAAGCGGGCGCCTTCAGCCCGCTTTTTTTATGCACCGTGTACAGACCTGCTATCTTTTCTGATAGGCATGCATTGTAAGTATCGCATCATGAAATTAACGCCGTTTTTGCTGGAACAAAAAATCGCGACGCTTGAGCAACTGCCATGCAGGTTATCTGACAGAAGGGGATGATTAGCCGTTCTGACCTGTACTGCACAGGTAAAATCGAATACCGTAGTGATAACAGCGTGTTGATGCCCAGGGTGCCTTGGTGAAAATTGTGCAGGACAGTTTACGAAACAGACAGGCACTTATTATTTCAGCGTTGATCACGCTGCTTTTTACGTCGCTTTTCCTGTTCATTATCTATGAACAGCGACTGGCGGCGGTTAATGAAGGGATGAACCGCCTGCAAACGCGGATGCTCGATATCTTTAATGATAATGAAATGATCGCGGATGCCACCGGTGTGCGCTACCGGCAGATTAAAACCGCCGGCCAGTGCGGTGAGATGTCACAATTTACTCCCCGCGGGGAAGCCTGGGGTATTAACGCCGACAGCAAACGCATTCACTCCGCATCGTGAGCGATGGTGGCGCGTGAGCGGACCGTCAACGCGCTGTGCATGTTTGCCGCCGCTGAGTTTATTCGCAGCAGGGTGAATGCGCTCAATCCGGGTAATTTCGATGCTCATCGCTATATTATCGCCGATGATGCGAGCTATTTTTACTGGTTTACGCCTGCGGATGCTAAAGCGTTTGATTATCTCACGTCGAAGATGGCGCGAAATATTTCCAGCTTCTTTCTTCCTCCCGTCGATTTTTATACCCGTCTGCTCGAAAAGAGTGTCAAAACGAAAGCATTGAGCTCCACGGATTTTTATGACGATAAAATCACGGATGAGAAAGCCTTCAGCGTCGTGAGCTATATTTATGACCTCTCCGGCAATGAGATTTCCGACCATATCGTGGGCTATCTGGTTTACGACCATGCGAGGCCGGAGCTTCAGGAAGCATTACGCGATGCCTTTGATCGGCAGGTGCCGCACGGGTTGAACGTTTCGCTGGTGAATACCCTGAATCAGCAATCGCTTTGTCTGTCGGGGGACTGTCAGCGTCGCCCGGAAATCCGTTTTAAGGTGCTCTCTGAAAAGTATGTGATTCACTACGCCATCTCGCTCAGCGGGTTTGCGATGCATGACACCCAGGCGGGACTGCTGATCCTGATGGCTCCGTTCTTCTTTGTGCTGATCATGATGGGATTAAAATCCTGGCTGAATGAGAGCGATCTGAAAATCTACATCGACTCGTTGACGGGCTGCTTCAACCGTAAAATTCTCGACATCATCAAGCGGCGGGATCTCTCAAACAGTTCGGTGGTACTGGTTGATTGCAATAAATTCAAAGCGATTAACGATACCTGGGGGCATGTTGCTGGCGACAGAGCGCTACAGGTCATTGCCAACCGGATGTTGTCCAACACCCGTACCAGTGACGATCTGGTGATTCGTACCGGTGGGGATGAGTTTGTGATCGTGCTGTATCATGCGAAAACTGCCGATGCGGTCGCCATCGCAGAACGTATCGCCCGCCAAATCAATGAGTATCAGTTTATCGTGCAGGATAAGCAGGTACCGCTCTCCATTTCCTGGGGCGCAGCAGAAGTGACTGAGGGGATTGATGATGCCATTCAGTTTGCGGATGGCGAGATGTATAAAATGAAGCAGACCAAAGGATAAGACCGCCAGATGGTGTCTGGCGGTCCTGGGAAATTACCGGCGAGTGGCGGCTTTTAACCCGCTGACGAATGTCTTCAGCTCTGCGAGCATCTGCTCAGGTTGCTCAACGTTCTTCTCAATGATTTTGACGATCGCAGAACCGGAGATCGCGCCAGCGGCACCCGCGTCAATGGCGGCGGAAACCTGATCCGGTGCCGAAATGCCAAACCCCTGCAAAGATGGTGCTGCATTGTACTCTTTCAGCTTCTCTACCAGATGATGTAGCGGCAGCGCGGCGCGGTTTTCAGCGCCAGTCACGCCTGCCCGCGACAGCAGATAGGTATAACCCCGGCCATGCGAGGCAATCTGGCGCAGCAGGTCATCATCGGCATTCGGCGGACAGATGAAGATCGGCGCAACGTTGTGGCGCAGCGCGGCCTGGCGGAATGGCGCAGACTCTTCAATGGGGACGTCGGCGACCAGCACGGAGTCGACGCCGACCTTTTCACACTGTGCGTAAAACGCGTCAATGCCCTTGCTGAACACCAGGTTCGCATACATCAGCAGGCCAATTGGAATGGTCGGGTGTTTTTCACGGATGGCTGCCAGCATCTCAAAACAGCGGGTCGGCGTAACGCCAGCAGCAAATGCACGCAGCGTGGCGCTCTGAATGGTCGGGCCATCGGCGAGCGGATCGGAGAAGGGGATCCCTAACTCCAGCGCATCCGCACCCGCCTCAATCAGGGCATCGATAATTTTCAGTGACTGCTCAACGCCCGGGTCGCCGAGGGTCACGAAGGGAACAAAGGCTCCTTCCTTGCGATCGTTGAGTTGAGCAAACAGGCTTTCATAGCGTTCCATCAGATTTCCCCTCGCGCTTTCAGAATATCGTGTACCGTGAAAATGTCTTTGTCACCGCGTCCGGAAAGGTTAACCACCAGCAGTTGCTCTTTTTCCGGGTTCTCGCGCATCATTTTCAGCGCGTGGGCCAGGGCGTGCGACGACTCGAGCGCCGGAATGATGCCTTCGTGCAGGCAGAGTGTTTTAAACGCTTCCAGCGCCTCGTCATCGGTGATCGACACGTAGTCGGCGCGCCCGATGCTGTTCAGATACGCATGCTGTGGCCCAACGGACGGGAAGTCGAGACCCGCGGAGATGGAGTAGGATTCCTCGATCTGGCCCTCATCGGTCTGCATCATCGGCGCTTTCATGCCGAAATAGATCCCAACGCGACCGTGCTTCAACGGCGCACCGTGTTCACCGGTTTCAATTCCGTGACCGCCCGGCTCCACGCCGATCAATCCCACGTCGGGTTCATTGATGAAATCGGCAAACATCCCGATGGCGTTAGAACCGCCGCCCACGCAGGCGATCACCGCATCCGGCAGGCGACCCTCTTTTTCGAGGATCTGCGCTTTGGTTTCTTCGCCAATCATGCGCTGGAATTCACGTACGATGGTCGGGAACGGGTGCGGACCCGCAGCGGTACCCAGCATGTAGTGCGCGGTTTCGTAACTGCCAGACCAGTCGCGTAGCGCTTCGTTACAGGCATCTTTCAACGTGGCCGAACCGCTATAGACCGGAATCACTTCGGCACCCATCAGGCGCATACGGAAGACGTTCGGCGACTGGCGCTCAACGTCTTTTGCCCCCATGTAGATACGGCATTTCAGACCGAGCAGGGCGCTGGCGAGGGCAGAGGCGACGCCGTGCTGTCCCGCACCGGTTTCGGCAATAATCTCTGTTTTGCCCATGCGTTTTGCCAGTAACGCCTGACCTAACACCTGGTTAGTTTTATGTGCGCCGCCGTGCAGCAGATCTTCGCGCTTCAGGTACAGCGTGGTGCGGGTTCCGGCGGTGATGTTCTGACATTTGGTCAGCGCGGTGGGACGTCCCGCGTAGTTCTTCAGCAGGTCAGTAAACTGGGCCTGAAACTCGGGATCTTTTTGCGCACTGACGAACGCGTCTTCCAGTTGACGCAGAGCAGGCATCAGAATCTGCGGCACATACATGCCACCGAATTCACCAAAATAGGGATTGAGTAATGTTGTCATGTCCTTTTCCTTAATATGCGCGCAGTGTCTGAAATACCGAGGCCAGAAGGCGTGCATCTTTGATGCCCGGCTGTGACTCTACACCAGAATTAAAATCGAGACCGGCACAGCCGGTTTTTGCCGCATCGACGCAGTTATCCGCGCCAAGACCGCCTGCCAGTAACACATTGTCCAGCGACTGACCCAGCAGTAACGACCAGTCGAAACGCTGACCGCTGCCGCCCTGGCCGTTATCCAGCACGTACTTGTTAACGTGCTGATAATCGCGGGCCGGGAGGGTGTCACCGACGCTCAGCGCTTTCCAGATCTGTACGTTTTCAGGCAGCGCGGCGCGCAGGGCGTCAACGTACGCCTGATCTTCACGGCCATGCAGTTGTACGGCTTTCAGCGAAAGCTGCACCGCTTTTTCGCAGACGTCGGCAATATCATGGTTGCGGAACACGCCGACGTATTGCAGCGGGGCGGCGGACTGCACCGCGCGGGCCTGCTCATCGCTGACAAAGCGTGGAGAAGAAGGGACAAAGATCAGTCCGCCATAAATCGCGCCAGATTCGCAGGCGGCTTTGGCATCTTCCGGACGCGTCAGGCCACAGACCTTATTCTCGCCAAGCAGAACGCGACGCACTGCGGCGTTGAGATCGTCAGAGGACATCAGCGCGGAACCAATCAGGAAACCATTGGCAAAGTGGCTCAGCTCGCGGATCTGGGCGTAGGTATTGATCCCCGACTCGCTAATCACCGTCACGCCCTGACCCAGTTTCGGTGCCAGTTGACGGGTACGATTCAAATCAATCGACAGGTCGCGCAGGTCGCGGTTGTTAATCCCGACCACTTTCGCACCCAGCGCAATGGCGCGCTCCAGTTCGGCCTCATTACTGACTTCCGTTAGCACGCCCATGTTCAGGCTGTGCGCTACGGTAGAAAGATGGCGATACTGCTCGTCGTCGAGAACGGAAAGCATCAGCAGGCAGGCGTCAGCCTGATAGTGGCGCGCAAGGTAGATTTGGTAAGGGTCGATAATAAAGTCCTTACACAGAATCGGCTGCGGCGCGATGCTGCTCACGATCGGCAGGAAATCAAAACTGCCCTGAAAATACTTCTCGTCGGTCAGAACGGAAATGGCGGAGGCGTAATGTTTGTATATTCCGGCAATCCGCGCCGGGTCGAAATCATCGCGGATCACGCCTTTGGATGGAGAGGCTTTCTTGCACTCCAGAATAAAAGCCGTACGCGCGCCCTGTAAGGCATCATAAAAATGACGCGTGCTGGGCTGGACATCGTTCTGAAAACGGGTCAACGGTTGTTGCTGTTTGCGGGCTTCCACCCAAATCGCCTTGTCTGCGACGATTTTCGCTAAAACGGTTTGCATCATTTATCCTCTTGCCGCCAGAGCGGTGACTCGGTCATAAGCGGAACCACTGTGCAATACCTCGAGAACGGTTTGCGCATTAGCCTTGAGATCTTCTTCACCATGCAGTCGCATCAACATTGCGACGTTTGCGGCAACGGCAGCCTCGTGGGCGGCGTCACCTTTACCTTGTAGTAAGCGTGTCAGAATGTCACGGTTTTCTTCCGGCGTACCGCCTGCCAGCTGTTCCTGATGGTAAGGGGTCAGGCCGAAGTCGTCCGCCGTCAACTGATAGCTTTTGATCTCGCCGTCATGCAGCTCCGCCACAATGGTCGGCGCATGCAGGGAGACTTCATCCATTCCGCCGCTGTGCACGACCGCAGCACGCTGGTAACCCAGCACCCGCAGGGTTTCGGCAATCGGCAGAACCAGTTCCGGGCTGTAGACGCCAATCAGCGCCAGCGGCGGGTGCGCCGGGTTAATCAATGGCCCCAGCACGTTGAACAGCGTACGGGTTTTCAACTGCTGACGTACCGGCATCGCGTGGCGGAAACCAGTGTGGTATTTCGGTGCAAACAGGAAGCAGACGCCCAGGTCGTCCAGCGCCTGACGCGATCTGTCGGCATTCATATCGAGATTGATGCCGAAGGCGGCCAGCAGGTCTGACGAACCGGATTTACTGGAGACGCTGCGGTTGCCGTGTTTAGCGACCTTCAGGCCGCACGCCGCAGCAACAAACGCGCTGGCGGTTGAGATATTAATGCTGTTACTCCCGTCACCGCCGGTACCGACAATATCGGCGAACAGATAGTCAGGGCGCGGGAACGGTGCGGCGTTTTCCAGTAAGGCGGTTGCCGCACCAGCAATTTCATTGGGATGTTCACCGCGAATTTTCATGCTGACCAGAGCGGCAGCCAACTGTTCCGGCTTCAGTTCGCCGCGCACGACGGCGGAGAACAACTGATGACTCTCCTGCTGACTCAGGGTTTGCGCCTGATACAGTTTTTCGAGGATCGGCTGCAGCGTATTGGTCGGCTCCAGCTTCTGCTGCGCCCAGGCCAGCGTCTGCTCAAGCAGGCGTGCGCCCTGAGTGGTCAGAATGGACTCCGGATGGAACTGTAACCCGCAAACGCGATCGGCGTCGTGACGTACCGCCATCACCATGCCGTTAAAATGGGCGTTAATGGTCAGGCCTGCGGGAACGTTGCTGCCGATGAGTGAATGATAGCGTGCAACCGGCAGCGGATTTGTCAGACCGGCAAACATCGCCTGTCCATCGTGTTCAATGCTGGACGCCTTACCGTGCAGGATCTCGCCGGCCTGGCCGACGTAGCCGCCATAGGCTTCGACAATCGCCTGATGTCCCAGGCAGATGCCGATAATCGGCAGCTTACCGCGCAGGCGCGTCAGCAGTTCCGGCATACAGCCCGCTTCACTGGGCACGCCAGGGCCGGGAGAAAGGACCAGAACCGGGTTCTTCATGGTTGCCAGACGCTCAATCAGGGTCTGGGCCGGAATATGGTTACGGTAAATCACCACGTTGTGACCGTTGGTACGCAGCTGATCTGCCAGGTTATAGGTAAATGAGTCGATGTTATCGAGCAGCAGAATATCAGCCATCAGAAAGTCTCCTGTGCGTGGTGCGCGGTGGCAATGGCACGCAGGACCGCGCGCGCTTTATTACGGGTTTCGTCGGCTTCGGACTGGGGAACAGAATCGAGCACAATACCGGCGCCGGCCTGGACGGTGGCGATACCGTCTTCCACCAGGGCTGAACGAATAACAATGCAGGTATCCAGATCGCCGTGCGCGGTGAAGTAACCGACTGCACCGCCGTAGCTACCGCGTCGGCGACCTTCGGCTTCAGCAATCAGCTGCATCGCCCGCACTTTCGGTGCGCCGCTGAGCGTGCCCATATTCATGCAGGCGCGGTAGGCGTGCAGTACATCGAGATCGCTGCGCAGTTCGCCGACCACGCGGGAAACCAGGTGCATGACGTAGGAATAACGGTCAACCTTGGTCAGGTCAGCCACATAGCGGCTGCCCGGCGTACAGATGCGGGCGAGATCGTTACGCGCCAGGTCAACCAGCATCAGGTGTTCGGAAAGTTCTTTATGATCGGTGCGCATCTCCAGCTCAATGCGGCTGTCGAGGTCACGATCCAGCGAACCGTCGGCGCGACGACCGCGAGGACGCGTGCCGGCAATCGGGTAGATTTCAATCTGACGGCTGGTGGCATCGTATTTCAGCGAGCTTTCCGGCGACGCGCCAAACAGGGTGAAATCATTGTCCTGCATAAAGAACATGTACGGGCTGGGATTGCTTTTCTTCAGCACATAATAGGCCGCCAGCGGCGACGGGCAGGGCAGAGAGAAGCGGCGTGACGGGACGACCTGGAAAATTTCCCCGGCACGAATCGCTTTTTGCATTGAGCGTACCACTGCGCCAAATTCTTCATCGCTCTGATTGCATTCGCAGCGCATCTGCGGCACAGGAATGACCGGCAGCGGCGGTGCTGGTTCCGTCAGTTGCTGGCTAAGACGGGCCAGTCGCGCGGTGAGGCGCTGTTTCTCGGCGTCGTTATCGCTGAACAGACTGGCCTGAATACGGGTGCTTTGTTTCTGGTGGTCGATAACCATCAGCGTTTCCGCCAGATAGAAACAGTAGTCCGGGCAGCGGTTGCCTGCCTCAAGCTGCGGTAAATCTTCAAAACCGGCAACCAGATCGTAAGCAAACAGGCCGCCGAAGAACATCGCTTCGCGCTCCTGCGCCGGGACGTTGACCAGCTCCTGCAGCAGGCGGAAGGCGTCAAATACAGAGAGTGCGCACAGACGCGCGTCCTCGTCTAATAACGGGCTGACCGCCGGGAAACGCAGCACGCGTCCCGACTCCTGATGTTCATTCTCAACACCGGCAGGCAATGCCGCATCCAGCAGCGTCAGCAGCGCTGCACCGTTGTCGGTTAAGGCCTGAATGGTGACAGTGTCACCGACGGCGGTAATGCGCAACGCGCTATCCACCAGCAACAGGCTTTTGAGATCGTCTTTGCTGTCGATATCTGCCGATTCCAGCAGCAGCGTTGCCGGACGATCGCCGCAAACCTGATGGAACAACTCCGTCGGGTTTTTACGATAGGCGGCATCGCAGGTAATGAGTTCGAGTGTCGGTTTTGATGTCTGCATTGTTGTTCTCATTAATTTTGTTCAAAAAAAAGCCCGCTCTGTTGGCGGGCCGGGTATCTGGTGGCGATCTACACGCGAAATACACTGCCCGAAATCAGGAAGTGCGCCACCCACCGTGCAGAACAAATGTTGCTTTCATTTCGATACCCTTTTGCTTGTGAACTTTCGTACTAGTTAACTAGTTCGGTGGGTTATTGTCAACACCTGATTTCAGTAAATTTGCTGGAACCGTTATGATGCGCAGGAAAGATTATTTTTGAGAGACGGGAGTTCGCCTTGAGCGACACGAATTATGCAGTGATTTATGACCTGCACAGTCATACAACGGCATCCGATGGACGACTGACGCCAGAAGCGTTAGTTCACCGCGCCGTCGAGATGCGCGTTGGCACGCTGGCGATTACCGACCATGACACCACAGCCGCTATTCCTGCGGCAAGCGAAGAAATTTCACGTTCTGGCCTGGCGCTGAACCTGATCCCCGGCGTTGAGATCTCAACGGTCTGGGAGAATCACGAAATTCATATTGTGGGTCTGAACATCGACATTGAAAATCCGGCGATGTGCGCGTTTCTGGCGCAACAGACGGAACGACGGCAGCAGCGTGCGCGGCTCATCGCCGACCGACTGGAAAAAGCGCATATCACTGGCGCGTGGGAAGGCGCATTGCGCCTGGCCGACGGCGGTGCGGTTACCCGCGGTCATTTTGCCCGTTACCTGGTGGAGTGTGGCAAAGCGACCACCATGGCGGATGTCTTTAAAAAGTATCTCGCGCGCGGGAAAACAGGATACGTTCCGCCACAGTGGTGTACAATAGAACAAGCTATTGATGTCATTCATCATTCTGGCGGTAAGGCCGTACTGGCTCATCCAGGTCGGTACGATCTTAGCGCTAAGTGGCTGAAAAGGCTGGTGGCGTATTTTGCGCAACATCACGGTGATGCGATGGAAGTTGCGCAGTGTCAACAGTCCCCCAATGAGCGCACGCAACTGGCCACGCTTGCCCGCCAGCATCAGCTATGGGCATCGCAAGGATCTGATTTTCATCAGCCTTGTCCGTGGATCGAGTTGGGCCGCAAGCTCTGGCTGCCGGCAGGCGTTGAAGGCGTCTGGCAGACGTGGGAGCAGCCGCAGAACACCACAGTGAGGGAAGTATGAGCCAGTTTTTTTATATCCATCCTGATAACCCACAGCAGCGCCTGATCAACCAGGCGGTTGAGATTGTGCGTAAGGGCGGGGTGATTGTGTATCCAACCGATTCCGGTTACGCGCTCGGTTGTAAAATTGAAGACAAAGGCGCGATGGAGCGGATTTGCCGCATTCGCCAGTTACCGGATGGGCACAACTTCACCCTGATGTGTCGCGACTTGTCCGAACTGTCGACCTATTCGTTTGTCGACAACGTGGCTTTTCGTCTGATCAAGAACAATACGCCAGGCAATTACACTTTCATTCTGAAAGGGACGAAAGAGGTGCCGCGTCGGTTGTTGCAGGAAAAACGTAAGACCATCGGTCTGCGTGTGCCGTCGAACCCGATCGCGCTTGAACTGTTGCAGTCGCTGGGCGAGCCAATGCTCTCCACCTCGCTGATGTTGCCGGGCAGTGATTTTACCGAATCCGATCCGGAAGAAATTAAAGACCGACTGGAAAAACAGGTGGACCTGATTATTCACGGCGGCTATCTGGGCCAACAGCCGACGACGGTGATCGATTTAACGGATGATTCCCCGGTTGTCTTGCGCGAAGGTGTCGGAGACGTTAAACCTTTCTTATAAGGGCGCAACTCTGTATACTACGCGGCCTTAAAATGGCGCTGAGAAGCGCCGTTGATTCTCCTGTTCGACGCCTGTGAAGGCGACAGCTAAAGGAAGCTCTATGAGCGAAAAGTTACAGAAAGTGCTGGCGCGTGCTGGCCACGGCTCCCGCCGTGAAATTGAATCCATCATTGCAGCAGGTCGCGTCAGTGTAGACGGCAAAATCGCCACGCTTGGCGATCGCGTTGAAGTGACGCCCGGTCTGAAAATTCGTATCGACGGTCACCTGATTTCGGTGAAAGAGTCGGCGGAACAAATTTGTCGCGTTCTGGCCTATTACAAGCCGGAAGGCGAACTGTGTACGCGTAACGATCCGGAAGGTCGTCCTACCGTCTTCGATCGCTTACCGAAACTGCGCGGCGCGCGCTGGATTGCGGTAGGGCGTCTGGACGTCAATACCTGCGGTCTGCTGTTGTTTACCACCGATGGTGAACTGGCGAACCGTTTGATGCACCCGAGCCGTGAAGTTGAACGTGAATACGCGGTGCGCGTCTTTGGCCAGGTCGACGACGCTAAACTGCGCGATCTGAGCCGTGGTGTTCAACTGGAAGATGGCCCGGCGGCGTTTAAAACCATCAAGTTCAGCGGTGGTGAAGGGATCAACCAGTGGTACAACGTCACCCTGACCGAAGGGCGCAACCGTGAAGTGCGTCGCCTGTGGGAAGCCGTTGGCGTGCAGGTAAGCCGCCTGATCCGCGTGCGCTATGGTGATATTCCGCTGCCGAAAGGCCTGCCGCGCGGCGGCTGGACGGAACTGGATCTCGCGCAGACCAACTATCTGCGCGAACTGGTAGAACTGGAGCCGGAAACCACCTCGAAAGTGGCGGTGGAGAAAGATCGTCGTCGCATGAAGGCGAATCAGATTCGTCGTGCGGTGAAACGTCACAGCCAGGTGAGCGGCGGTCGCCGTGCTGGCGGTCGCAATAACAACGGTTAACGCTTTTGTAGGCCTGATAAGCGTAGCGCCATCAGGCAATTGCGCGGTGCCGGATGGCACCGCAAGCGCCTTATCCGCCCTGGATCAGTAGTCGATACCCATCTGGGCTTTGACCCCTGCCTCAAAGGCATGTTTGACCGGACGCAGTTCACTGACGGTATCGGCCAGCTCGAGAATATCCCGATGGCAGCCACGACCGGTGATGATCACCGTCTGGTGAGACGGTCGCGCATTCAACGCGCTAATCACCTCTTCAAGCGGCAGATAGTCATACGCCACCATGTAGGTCAACTCGTCCAGCACCACCATGTCCAGTTGCGGGTCGGCAAGCATTCGCTTGCCGTGCTCCCATACTGCCAGACAGGCCGCCGTGTCGGCCTCGCGGTTCTGTGTTTCCCAGGTAAACCCGGTCGCCATCACCTGAAATTCGACGCCGTGCGGTTCCAGCAGGTTACGCTCGCCGTTGGGCCAGGTTCCCTTGATAAACTGCACGACACCGACCTTTTTACCGTGTCCCACCGCGCGGGTGGCCGTGCCGAAGGCGGCGGTGGTTTTTCCTTTCCCGTTGCCGGTGAAAACCATCACGATACCGCGCTCATCCTGAGCCTGGGCTACCCGGGCATCAACCCGGTCCTTCACGCGCTGCTGGCGCTGTTGATAACGTTCTTCACTCATTGGGCGATTCCTGGTTTGCGGCCCGGTTGGGCGTCGAAGGTCATGCCGGTCTTGCGGCGGCTGTCATCGCCCATTAGCCACAGATACAGCGGCATAATATCGGCGGGTGTTTTGAGCTTTTGCGGATCTTCCGTCGGAAAGGCGTTGGCGCGCATTCCGGTACGCGTGCCGCCCGGGTTGATGCAATTCACGCGCAGCGGGCGGTTTTGATACTCGTCCGCCAGCACCTGCATCATTCCTTCGGTGGCAAATTTAGAGGCCGCGTAGGCCCCCCAGTTGGCGCGGCCTTGTTGGCCTACGCTGGAGGAGGTGAAGACTAACGATCCGGAATCTGACTTAAGTAATAAAGGAAGCAATGCCTGGGTCAGCATAAACGTCGCGTTGACGTTGACCTGCATCACCTGTTGCCAGACCTGCGGGTCCTGCTCGATCATCGGGCAGACGTCTCCCAGTAATCCGGCATTGTGCAGGACGCCGTCCAGACGTGGATACTGACCGGCGACGCGCTGCGCCAGTTGATGACAATCATCAGCGGTACAGGTTAACAGATCAAGCGTAAGCCACGATGGCTGACGCCCCGTTTGCTGGGCAATCATTTCGGCGACGTGGCGCAATTTCTCATCATTACGGCCTAGCAAAATAACGCTGGCGCCGTAGCGAGCGTAGGTCAGGGCCGCTTCCCGGCCAATGCCATCGCTGGCACCGGTCACCAGAATGATGCGATCCTGCAAAAGGTCTTGTTTCGGTTGATAATGCATGGGGACTCCTCGGCGACATGCCTGGTCGCTCTGCTTCTCGTTGGTGTGTCGGGTTTATGCCTGAAACAGGACCCAATTTCAATCAGCCAACGGCGATAACGCCCTAAAATGAACACTTTGTCATACTTTTGTCCATCCGCATATCCCGCGAGACGACGCATTACGCCTGATGTACACTGAGCCGACGCTAAGTTGTTTAACCAAGGTGGAACGTGTGGAATTGTTGTCTGAATATGGGTTGTTTTTAGCAAAAATCGTCACCGTTGTACTGGCTATCGCGGCGATAGCCATCATTATCGTGAATGTTGCCCAACGTAAGCGCCAGCGTGGCGAACTGCGGGTTACCAACCTCAGCGAACAATATAAAGAGATGAAGGATGAACTGGCGATGGCGTTGCTGGATAGCCATCAACAGAAACTCTGGCATAAAGCGCAAAAGAAAAAGCACAAGCTGGAAGCGAAAGCCGCCAAAGTAAAAGCGAAGCAGGGCGACAGCGACACGTCGGATAAGCCGCGCGTCTGGGTGCTGGATTTCAAAGGCAGCATGGATGCCCACGAAGTCAGTTCGCTGCGTGAAGAGGTGACGGCCGTTCTGGCGGTGGTGAAACCGCAGGATCAGGTGGTGGTGCGTCTGGAAAGTCCCGGCGGCGTTGTCCACGGCTATGGTCTCGCCGCATCACAACTGCAACGCTTACGCGATAAGAACATCCCGCTGACCGTGACGGTGGACAAGGTCGCGGCGAGTGGCGGTTACATGATGGCCTGCGTGGCGGACAAAATTGTCTCGGCCCCCTTTGCGATTGTCGGCTCAATTGGCGTGGTCGCGCAGATCCCCAACTTCAACCGCTTCCTGAAAGGAAAGGATATCGATATCGAGTTGCATACCGCCGGACAATACAAGCGGACCCTGACGCTGTTGGGTGAGAACACTGAAGAAGGGCGGCAGAAATTTCGTGAGGATTTGAACGAAACCCATCTCCTGTTTAAAGATTTTGTTCATCGTATGCGTCCGACTCTGGACATTGAGCAGGTCGCCACCGGTGAACACTGGTATGGACAGCAGGCGCTGGATAAAGGACTCATTGATGAGATAAATACCAGCGACGAGGTGATCCTGGGATTAATGGAAGGGCGAGAGGTGTTTAACGTTCGTTATCTGCAGCGTAAGAAACTGGTGGATCGCGTAACCGGCAGTGCCGCTGAAAGTGCCGACCGTCTGCTACTGCGCTGGTGGCAGCGCGGACAAAAACCGCTGATGTAAAAAGCCATATTAACGACAAACGCGAGGCCTGAAGCCTCGCGTTTTTGCTTTAATCGATCAGGTGATACTTTTCAGAAAGCACATGCGCCAGATGTTTAAACATATTGAACACGGCAGTGCTCTTTGGCGTGGGTAAACCTTGCTCGTCTAAAAAGTAATCCCCACTGAAGACCAACACCCCATTTCGCTGGGTTACACCGGTGGCAACAATGCCGGCCAGCGTATCTTCATGCTCACGAATGATTTTGTTGGCTTCAATCAACAGCGTTTCGCGATCGATAGGTTGTGTCTCTTTGCGCATTTTTTACTCCTTAAACAAGGACATTAGTCTACGCCGACCGACTCTTTTGGGCAAATATTCCCTGAGCGTGATCAGGGGGTTGTCAACCTTTGCTGACTGGCAGGATTTGTTTTTGCATGCTAATAAAGTTGCGTAACGAATTTTATCAGGTACAGTGTGACGCTTTCGTCAACCAGGCAACAGATTTGCTTGACATTCGACCGAAATTCCGTCGTGCTATAGCGCCTCTGTGCGAAAAAACCTGTTAACTCAGTCACCTGGCTATTTAGTGTACAGAGTCAGTACAAAGGGTTGATATCCACAGACGCAGGGACCATATCCGTGGCTCGTCGTCTGTAGATGGTGTATCAATGTGCGACGCATTCCTGGAAGAATCAAATTAGGTAAAGGTGAATATGGGTAAAGCTCTTGTCATCGTTGAGTCCCCGGCAAAAGCCAAAACGATCAACAAGTATCTGGGTAATGACTACGTGGTTAAGTCCAGCGTTGGTCATATCCGTGATTTGCCGACCAGTGGCTCAGCAGCTAAAAAGAGCGCCGACTCTACCTCCACCAAAACGGCTAAAAAGCCCAAAAAGGATGAACGTGGCGCGCTCGTCAACCGTATGGGGGTTGATCCGTGGCACAACTGGGACGCGCACTATGAGGTGCTGCCCGGTAAAGAGAAGGTCGTCTCTGAACTGAAACAACTGGCTGAAAAAGCCGACCACATCTATCTCGCAACCGACCTTGACCGCGAAGGGGAAGCCATTGCATGGCACCTGCGGGAAGTGATCGGTGGTGATGAGTCGCGTTACAGTCACGTGGTGTTTAACGAAATTACGAAGAATGCGATTCGTCAGGCATTTGAAAAGCCGGGCGAACTGAACATTGATCGAGTAAACGCTCAGCAGGCGCGTCGCTTTATGGACCGCGTGGTGGGGTATATGGTCTCGCCGCTGTTGTGGAAGAAGATTGCCCGCGGCCTGTCAGCTGGTCGCGTACAGTCCGTGGCGGTGCGTCTGGTCGTTGAGCGTGAGCGCGAAATTAAAGCGTTTGTTCCGGAAGAGTTCTGGGAAATTGACGCCAACACCACTACGCCTTCCGGCGACGCGCTGCCCTTGCAGGTGACCCATCAGAACGATAAGCCGTTCCGTCCGGTGAATCGCGAGCAGACGCTTGCGGCGGTGAGCCTGCTGGAGAAAGCGCGCTACAGCGTTCTGGAACGTGAAGACAAGCCGACCAGCAGCAAGCCGGGCGCGCCGTTTATCACCTCCACCCTGCAACAGGCGGCCAGTACGCGTCTCGGTTTTGGTGTGAAAAAGACCATGATGATGGCGCAGCGTCTGTACGAAGCGGGCTACATCACTTATATGCGTACCGACTCGACCAACCTGAGTCAGGACGCCGTAAACATGGTGCGCGGTTATATCGGCGACAATTTTGGCAAGAAATATTTGCCAGAAAGTCCGAATCAGTACGCCAGCAAAGAAAACTCACAGGAAGCGCACGAAGCGATTCGTCCTTCTGATGTCTCCGTGCTGGCGGAAACGCTGAAGGATATGGAAGCCGATGCGCAGAAACTGTATCAACTGATCTGGCGTCAGTTTGTCGCCTGTCAGATGACGCCGGCGCAGTACGACTCCACCACGCTGACCGTTGGCGCGGGCGATTTCCGTCTGAAGGCGCGCGGTCGTATTCTTCGCTTCGACGGCTGGACGAAGGTGATGCCAGCGCTGCGTAAAGGTGACGAAGACCGGACGCTGCCGGCAGTCAATAAAGGCGATGCGCTGTCTCTGGTTGAACTGACCCCGGCTCAGCACTTCACCAAACCACCGGCGCGCTTCAGCGAAGCCTCGCTGGTGAAAGAGCTGGAAAAACGTGGAATTGGCCGCCCGTCGACCTATGCGTCGATCATTTCGACCATCCAGGATCGTGGCTATGTGCGCGTGGAAAACCGTCGCTTCTATGCGGAAAAAATGGGTGAGATTGTCACCGACCGCCTGGAAGAGAATTTCCGCGAGCTGATGAACTACGATTTCACCGCGCAGATGGAAAACAGCCTCGATCAGGTCGCGAATCACGAAACCGAATGGAAAGGCGTGCTCGACAACTTCTTCAGTGATTTTACTCAGCAACTGGACAAAGCTGAGAAGGATCCGGAAGAAGGGGGGATGCGTCCGAACCAGATGGTGTTGACCAGCATCGACTGCCCAACCTGCGGGCGTAAAATGGGGATTCGTACCGCCAGTACCGGCGTGTTCCTCGGTTGCTCCGGCTATGCGCTGTCGCCGAAAGAGCGCTGCAAAACCACCATTAATCTGGTGCCGGAAAACGAAGTCCTGAACGTGCTGGAAGGTGATGACGCGGAAACCAATGCCCTGCGCGCCAAGCGTCGTTGTCAGAAGTGCGGCACGGCGATGGACAGCTACCTGATCGATCCGAAGCGTAAGCTGCACGTCTGTGGTAATAACCCGACCTGCGACGGCTACGAGATCGAAGAGGGCGAATTCCGCATCAAAGGGTATGACGGTCCAATCGTCGAGTGCGAAAAATGTGGTTCTGAGATGCACCTGAAGATGGGGCGTTTCGGTAAGTACATGGCCTGTACCAACGACGAGTGCAAAAACACCCGTAAAATCCTGCGTAACGGTGAGGTTGCGCCGCCGAAAGAAGATCCGGTTCCGCTGCCAGAGTTGCCGTGTGAAAAATCGGATGCGTATTTCGTGCTGCGTGATGGTGCCGCCGGGGTGTTCCTGGCCGCCAATACCTTCCCGAAATCCCGTGAAACGCGTGCGCCGCTGGTGGAAGAGTTGTTCCGCTTCCGTGACCGCCTGCCGGAAAAACTGCGTTATCTGGCCGATGCGCCTCAGCAGGATCCTGAAGGCAATAAAACGCTGGTGCGTTTTAGCCGTAAGACCAAGCAGCAGTATGTTGCCGCTGAAAAGGACGGGAAAGCGACCGGCTGGTCAGCCTTCTTTGTTGATGGCAAATGGGTTGAAGGCAAGAAGTAATCGCCCACGGTTCTGTCGTTGTGAAGAGGGTCGCGTAAGCGGCCCTTTTTTTGTTTTTATTGCGGGCTTATTATTTTTTAGTCATCCCTATACAGTCTGGCTATTAATGATATAGTGGTTATAGTTAATGGCTTTTTTATTATTAAATCGTATTAGCAGCGCCCCTCAGCCTGCTCTGAAACGATGACTTGATGGCGCTAATCTGGATGGTTTAACATGAAATTACAGCAGCTTCGCTACATCGTTGAGGTGGTTAACCACAACCTTAACGTCTCCTCCACCGCGGAAGGACTTTATACCTCGCAGCCGGGTATCAGTAAGCAGGTCCGCATGCTGGAAGATGAACTTGGCATCCAGATTTTTGCCCGTAGCGGTAAGCATCTGACTCAGGTGACGCCAGCAGGCCAGGAGATAATCCGCATTGCGCGCGAAGTGCTCTCCAAAGTGGATGCGATAAAGTCGGTTGCCGGTGAGCATACCTGGCCGGATAAAGGCTCACTTTATATCGCGACGACGCATACTCAGGCACGTTATGCGTTGCCGAACGTGATTAAAGGTTTTATAGAGCGCTATCCGCGCGTGTCGTTGCATATGCATCAGGGATCGCCGACGCAGATTGCTGAGGCGGTTTCGAAAGGTAATGCCGATTTTGCCATCGCTACGGAAGCGCTGCATCTGTATGACGATCTGGTGATGTTGCCATGCTATCACTGGAATCGCTCGATTGTGGTGACGCCCGAACATCCGCTCGCCAATAAAGCCTCAGTGTCTATTGAAGAACTGGCGCAGTATCCGTTGGTGACGTACACCTTTGGCTTTACCGGTCGTTCCGAACTGGATACCGCCTTTAACCGCGCAGGGCTGACGCCACGTATTGTTTTCACGGCGACTGATGCGGATGTGATCAAAACCTACGTGCGTTTAGGCTTAGGGGTAGGGGTGATCGCCAGCATGGCGGTTGATCCACTGTCGGACCCGGATCTGGTTCGCGTGGATGCGCACGATGTCTTCAGCCACAGCACGACCAAAATCGGTTTCCGTCGCAGCACGTTCCTGCGCAGTTACATGTATGATTTCATTCAACGTTTCGCACCGCATTTGACGCGTGACGTGGTGGATACCGCCGTGGCATTGCGCTCGAATGAAGAAATTGAAGAGATGTTTAAAGATATAAAATTGCCTGAAAAGTAATTGCCACAGAAACAGTCGGTATCTTTTGTTCGCAGGGGATACCGAAAGTTTTAATTAAATCACAATTCTGTTTATTAAGGCTGACGTAATAATAATATCCATACGGGAGTTATGGATAATCAGTCGTAAAGTAGTGTCTTATTCCCCGCCTCGCAAATTTCCTATTCCAAATATTTATTTTCGATCAAAAGATTGATTTATTCACTGGAAACGATTCGTAAATTCACTGGATTTTTGACTAAAGTTTCATTAGGATTTGTCTCATCTGATGATTAATTGTACCGATTGTTGGTGCTTAAATGATAAGTGATGTCGATTGTATGAGGTTAGCAATGCCGTCTGAAAACCAGGAACCACGTCGGGACCCTGAGATGAAACGCAAAGCATGGCTTGCGGTTTTCCTGGGCTCAGCGCTGTTTTGGGTCGTGATTGCACTGTTGATCTGGAATGCCTGGGGGTAAACATGGTTGTTCACGACTCACAACAGACGTCTTTACCCACATGTCACTCTGGTGACACGGTGCGAGAAACGAAAAAAGGCGCGTGCGTGAAAACGGTTCCCGAAAACTGGAAGTTGACTCAGCAACAGCAAGCATTTATTGCGTTATTCGACGAAGACGAAGACGAACAACAGAAACAATAATCGTCCCCATTCTTATTACCGTTTTTTTGTACTGACAAATTATTGCGGTACGCTTTCACATATACACCACAGCAATAAATAGTTGAGAAAGTCTCAACACAATGTATTAAACAAAAACGGGTGTAGCCGATGCTTAGTGCAAATATGAAATACTGGTCCTGGATGGGCGCATTTTCCGTCTCGCTGCTCTTTTGGGCTGAACTGTTCTGGATGGTGATGAATTAATCTCAAACCTCGCTGCGGCGAGGTTTTCGTTTTCTCTCTTTCATACACTCGTTCGTCCGCGCTTCTGTACCCTCTGTCCCCATTGTTCGGTTTCTCCTCTTTTATCAATTCGGGTTGTTATCAAAACGTTACAGTGTGTTTGTGTTATCTTTAATATTCACCCTGAAGAGAATCAGGGCATCGCAACCCTGTCATTAAGGAGGAGCTATGTCGTCAACCCTACGAGAAGCCAGTAAGGATACACTGCAGGCCAAAGACAAAACCTACCACTACTACAGTCTGCCGCTGGCTGCGAAATCTCTGGGCGATATCACCCGTCTGCCCAAATCACTGAAAGTCTTACTGGAAAACCTGTTGCGCTGTCAGGACGGCGATTCCGTCACACAAGAGGATATTCAGGCGCTGGCAGGGTGGCTAAAGCGCGCCCATGCCGATCGCGAAATTGCCTACCGTCCTGCACGCGTGTTGATGCAGGACTTTACCGGCGTCCCGGCGGTGGTGGATCTCGCCGCGATGCGCGAAGCGGTGAAACGCCTGGGCGGCGATACCGCGAAAGTGAACCCCCTGTCGCCGGTGGATCTGGTTATTGACCACTCCGTCACCGTTGACCATTTTGGCGATGACGATGCGTTCGAAGAGAACGTGCGCCTCGAAATGGAGCGTAACCACGAGCGCTATGTGTTCCTGAAATGGGGCCAGCAGGCCTTCAGTCGCTTTAGCGTGGTACCGCCGGGAACCGGCATTTGCCACCAGGTTAACCTGGAATACCTCGGCAAAGCGGTCTGGAGCGAGCTGCAGGACGGTGAATGGCTGGCTTATCCGGATACGCTGGTCGGCACTGACTCACACACCACCATGATTAACGGTCTGGGCGTTCTGGGCTGGGGCGTGGGCGGTATAGAGGCTGAAGCGGCGATGCTGGGACAACCTGTTTCGATGCTGATCCCGGATGTGGTGGGCTTCAAACTGACTGGAAAACTGCGTGAGGGGATTACCGCAACGGATCTCGTGTTGACCGTCACTCAGATGCTGCGTAAGCACGGCGTGGTCGGAAAATTTGTCGAATTTTATGGCGACGGCCTGGACTCCTTACCGTTGGCTGACCGCGCCACCATCGCCAATATGTCGCCGGAATATGGCGCGACCTGCGGCTTCTTCCCGATCGATGGCGTGACGTTGGACTACATGCGCTTGAGCGGGCGCAGTGAAGATCAAATCGAACTGGTTGAAAAATACGCGAAAGTGCAGGGCATGTGGCGTAACTCCGGCGATGAACCGGTCTTCACCAGTACCCTGGCGCTGGATATGAATGATGTCGAGGCGAGCCTTGCCGGACCGAAACGTCCGCAGGATCGCGTCGCGCTGGGCGATGTGCCGAAAGCCTTTGCCGCCAGCAGTGAGCTGGAACTGAACACCGCGCAGAAAGATCGTCAACCCGTGGAGTACGTGCTGAACGGCCAGTCATACCAACTCCCTGACGGGGCTGTGGTGATTTCGGCGATAACGTCCTGCACCAACACCTCTAACCCGAGCGTGCTGATGGCGGCGGGTCTGTTGGCGAAAAACGCGGTGACGTTGGGACTGAAACGTCAGCCGTGGGTGAAAGCCTCGCTGGCACCGGGGTCGAAAGTGGTGTCGGATTATCTGGCCAAGGCGAAACTGACGCCGTATCTCGATGAACTGGGCTTTAACCTGGTGGGATATGGCTGCACGACCTGTATTGGTAACTCAGGGCCGCTGCCGGAACCTATCGAAACCGCGATTAAGAAGGGCGATCTGACCGTTGGCGCCGTGCTGTCAGGCAACCGTAACTTTGAAGGTCGTATCCACCCGCTGGTGAAAACCAACTGGCTGGCGTCTCCGCCGCTGGTGGTCGCCTATGCCCTCGCGGGCAACATGAACATCAACCTGGCGAAAGATCCGCTCGGTCATGACCGCAAAGGCGATCCGGTCTACCTGAAAGATATCTGGCCGTCGGCGCAGGAAATTGCCCGTGCGGTGGCGTTGGTCTCCTCAGAGATGTTCCACAAAGAATATGCGGAGGTGTTCGAAGGGACGCCAGAGTGGAAAGCGATCAACGTTGACCGCTCAGACACCTACGGCTGGCAAAACGATTCGACCTACATTCGCCTGTCGCCGTTCTTTGACGAGATGCAGGCGCAGCCCGCACCGGTGACCGATATTCACGGCGCACGCATTCTGGCGATGCTGGGGGATTCGGTGACCACCGACCACATTTCCCCTGCCGGGAGCATTAAGGCCGACAGTCCTGCCGGGCGTTATCTGCAAAGCCGCGGCGTGGAGCGCAAAGACTTTAACTCCTATGGCTCACGACGTGGGAATCATGAGGTGATGATGCGCGGGACGTTCGCCAACATTCGCATCCGTAACGAAATGGTGCCGGGTGTGGAAGGGGGAATGACGCGGCATCTTCCCGGCACGGAGGTGCTGTCTATCTATGACGCGGCAATGCAGTATCAGCAGGAGAACATTCCGCTGGCGGTGATTGCCGGCAAAGAGTACGGTTCGGGTTCCAGTCGTGACTGGGCTGCTAAAGGGCCGCGACTGCTGGGGATTCGCGTGGTCATCGCGGAGTCGTTCGAACGAATCCACCGCTCTAACCTGATTGGGATGGGTATCCTGCCTCTGGAATTTCCGCAGGGTGTGACGCGAAAAACGCTGGGGCTGACCGGGGAAGAGGCAATTGACATTGCCGATCTGCAAAAACTGAAACCTGGCGCGACGGTGCCGGTGACGTTAACCCGGGCTGACGGGCACAAAGAGGTGGTGCAGTGCCGCTGTCGTATCGATACGGCGACCGAGTTAACCTACTACCAGAACGACGGTATCTTGCATTATGTGATTCGCAATATGCTGAAGTAAGCGATAAAAAAAGCCTGCATGACACGATGCAGGCTTTTTTAAAGCATTGCTTTTAACGTATTCGTATTGCTTATTTACTCAACAGGTGGCCCATCTTGGCGGCTTTGGTATCCAGATAATGTTCATTATTGGGATTACGGCCAACAATCAGCGGGACCCGCTCCACAATATTAATTCCCGCTTCACTGAGAATTTCGACTTTCTTCGGGTTATTGGTGAGCAGACGCACTTCATCAACGCCCAGCAGCTTGAACATATCGGCGCAGAGGGTGAAATCACGTTCATCTGCGGCAAAACCCAACTGATGATTGGCCTCTACGGTGTCGTAGCCCTGGTCCTGCAACGCGTAGGCGCGAATCTTATTGAGAAGGCCAATGTTACGTCCTTCCTGACGATGATAAAGCAGAATTCCGCGTCCTTCTTCCGCGATATGCGTCAGGGCGGCTTCCAGCTGAAAACCACAGTCGCAGCGCAGACTGAACAGGGCATCGCCCGTCAGACATTCTGAATGGACACGGGCCAGAACCGGCGTCTGACCAGAAATATCACCATACACTAACGCGACGTGATCGTGCCCGGTTGCCAGTTCTTCAAATCCCACCATCAGGAAATCGCCCCATGGGGTTGGCAGTTTGGCTTCTGCCACTCGTTTAAGCTGCATGTGTTTCTCCAGATAATGCCGGCACGCGATGTAGTGCCGTTGCCTGTTGGCTTATCTTCTTATTTTGCCATAAGGCAACGGACTTCACCTAATCGCTGCCGCCCAATCGTCATGCGAATGGCACAAATCTGTCAATTTCCCCGAACAGGGGATTTTTCGGTTATGATTGTGGCACTTATCCGTCAAAGAGGTATACATGCTGTCGATTGCAAAGCGTACTGCGGCTGGTGCGGGATTATTGCTGATTATGCCCGTTGCCGTGTGGGTGTCCGGCTGGCGCTGGCAACCGGGTCAGGATTCCGGATGGCTAAAAGTGATGTACTGGATAACGGAAACGGTCACCCAACCGTGGGGCATTATCACGCATGTCATTCTTTGCGGCTGGTTCCTCTGGTGCTTACGCTTTCGCCTTAAAGCAGCAGTGATGCTTTTTACCATTCTGGCGGGTGCTATCCTGATGGGTCAGGGCGTCAAGTCGTGGGTTAAGGACCAGGTACAGGAACCTCGTCCTTTCGTGATATGGCTGGAAAAAACGCATCATATCCCGGTTGATGAGTTCTACACTTTAAAACGTAAGGATCGCAGTGACCTGGTGAAGGCGCAACTCTCAACCCAGCAGAATATTCCGCTGTTTTTACGCCAGCACTGGCAAAAAGAGACCGGGTTTGCGTTTCCGTCCGGTCACACGATGTTTGCCGCAAGCTGGGCGCTGCTCGCCGTGGGGTTATTGTGGCCGCGCCGGCGGACAATGACGATTGCCCTTTTGCTGGTGTGGGCGACGGGCGTCATGGGCAGTCGTATGCTGTTGGGCATGCACTGGCCGCGCGATCTGGTGGTCGCGACGCTGATCTCCTGGGCGCTGGTAACGCTGGCGACCTGGCTTGCGCAGCGGTTCTGCGGGCCGCTCATGCCGCCGCCGGAAGAAAGGCAGGAGATTGTCGAACGCGAGCAAAACGGCTGACCGGGGTTGATTTTACCCGGTTTGCCCTTAAATCATCCGATAGCCGACTGCTTTCCCATTTCGCAGACGCCGTGAAAATGGTAATTTAAAAGGCTAAATGCGGTAAGTTGAACACGATTTATTCGCTTAAACCACATAACGGGAAGTAATGTGAAATATTTACTCATTTTCTTACTGGTGTTGGCGATATTTGTTATCTCGGTAACATTGGGTGCGCAGAACGATCAACAGGTGACGTTTAATTATCTGTTGGCCCAGGGCGAGTATCGTATCTCAACCTTGCTGGCCGTTTTGTTCGCTGCAGGTTTCGCCATTGGTTGGTTGATCTGCGGTCTTTTCTGGCTGCGGGTTCGTGTTTCTCTGGTGCGTGCTGAACGTAAAATTAAACGACTGGAAAACCAGCTCTCGCCTGCGACCGACGTTGTGGTGACGCCTGGTACGTCGGTCGCGAAGGAATAACCGTTTATGCTGGAGTTGTTGTTTCTGCTTTTACCTGTTGCTGCCGCCTATGGCTGGTATATGGGTCGCAGAAGTGCGCAACAAACAAAACAGGATGAAGCTAACCGCCTTTCCCGCGATTACGTCGCGGGCGTTAACTTCCTCCTGAGCAACCAACAAGATAAAGCGGTGGATCTGTTCCTCGATATGTTGAAAGAGGATACCGGCACCGTTGAGGCTCATCTCACCCTCGGAAACCTGTTTCGTTCTCGCGGCGAAGTTGACCGCGCCATCCGTATTCACCAAACCCTCATGGAAAGCGCCTCGCTGACCTATGAACAGCGACTGCTGGCGGTTCAGCAGTTAGGCCGTGATTACATGGCCGCCGGTTTGTATGACCGGGCGGAGGATATGTTCAATCAGCTTACCGATGAAACTGATTTTCGCGTAGGCGCGTTGCAGCAACTGTTGCAGATCTATCAGGCGACCAGCGACTGGCAGAAGGCCATTGAGGTTGCCGAAAGACTGGTCAAACTGGGCAAAGACAAGCAGCGTATCGAAATCGCCCATTTTTACTGTGAACTGGCGCTGCAGCAGATGGGGAGCGACGACATGGATCGCGCCATGACGCTGCTGAAAAAAGGGGCCGCGGCGGATAAAAATAGCGCCAGGGTCTCTATCATGATGGGCCGTGTCTGGATGGCGAAGGGCGATTATGCGAAGGCTGTTGAATGTCTCCAGCGGGTGATTTCCCAGGATAAAGAACTGGTTAGCGAAACGCTGGAAATGCTCCAGACCTGCTACCAACAGTTAGGCAAAAATGATGAATGGGCAGAATTCCTGCGCCGCGCGGTAGAAGAGAATACCGGCGCTGCCGCAGAACTGATGCTGGCCGATATTCTTGAGGATCGCGAAGGGACGGAGACTGCACAGGTCTATATCACCCGCCAGCTCCAGCGCCATCCGACGATGCGTGTTTTCCATAAGCTGATGGATTATCACCTTAACGAAGCCGAAGAGGGCCGTGCGAAAGAGAGTCTGATGGTGCTGCGTGATATGGTGGGCGAACAGGTGCGCAGCAAACCACGCTACCGCTGCTCTAAATGCGGTTTCACCGCCTATACGCTGTACTGGCATTGTCCTTCCTGTCGCGCCTGGTCAACGATTAAGCCAATTCGCGGACTTGATGGACTGTAATTTTTAAAAAGATCGTTATTTAGTTACAACATACTAATGGTTTTATTCACAACCTCACTCTGGCATTTGTGCCACATCGCCTGGCAGAGGTGTAATCGCGTCTGTTATTTTTTGCGCCTGACAGGTAGAATGCACGCCGTTTACCCATTTGCCCCTTAGCAAGAAGGCCTGGTTATGACGTTAACTGCTTCATCTTCTCCCCGTGCTGCTACCGATTCTCCTGTCGTTGTTGCTCTCGATTATAATAACCGCGATGACGCTCTGGCGTTTGTTGACCGAATTGACCCGCGCGATTGCCGTCTGAAAGTTGGCAAAGAGATGTTCACGCTGTTCGGACCTCAGCTGGTTCGCGATCTCCAGCAACGTGGCTTTGATATTTTTTTGGATCTGAAATTCCATGATATCCCGAATACCGCAGCCCACGCGGTAGCTGCCGCCGCGGATCTTGGCGTCTGGATGGTCAATGTCCATGCGTCGGGCGGGGCGAGAATGATGACCGCAGCTCGTGAAGCTCTGCTGCCGTTTGGTAAGGATGCGCCGCTATTAATCGCGGTCACTGTGTTGACCAGCATGGAAGCCAGCGACTTAGCCGATATTGGTGTGACACTGTCACCTGCTGAGCATGCCGAGAGACTGGCGGCATTAACGCAAAAATGTGGTCTGGATGGCGTGGTCTGCTCAGCCCAGGAAGCGGTACGCTTTAAGCAGGCGTTTGGTCGTGATTTTAAACTGGTCACCCCGGGTATTCGCCCGCAGGGCAGTGCTGCCGGCGATCAGCGGCGGATTATGACCCCTGAGCAGGCGCTGAAGGCGGGAGTGGATTATATGGTCATCGGGCGTCCGGTGACGCAGTCTGACGATCCGGCGCAGACGCTGAAGGCAATAAACGCGTCACTGAGGCGGGAGGCGTAATGAGCAATTCGAACAGTCGTCTGGTTTATTCGACTGAAAGCGGGCGGATTGATGAACCCAAGGCCGCACCTGAACGTCCGAAAGGCGATGGAATTGTCCGTATCCAGCGTCAGACCAGCGGTCGTAAAGGGAAGGGCGTCTGCCTGATTACCGGCGTTGATCTGGATGACGGCGAACTCAACAAACTGGCTGCAGAGCTGAAGAAAAAATGTGGCTGCGGCGGAGCAGTAAAAGACGGCGTAATTGAAATTCAGGGTGACAAGCGTGATTTAATTAAGTCGTTGCTGGAAGCCAAAGGCCTGAAAGTGAAACTGGCGGGCGGTTGATGAAAAAGCCACGATATAAATATCGTGGCTTTAATTTCTACTGCTAAATAAATTGTGTAGTGCAGACCAGAAAAAAATAATCGTATTATTATATCGAGCCGGACAACCGTAGATTATTTACGATTATTTACCTACCTGATGGCCGATAATACCACCGACAGCGGCACCACCCAGCGTACCCAGCGTGCTGCCATCTGTTAAGACTGCACCACCTAATGCACCTGCACCCGCACCAATGGCGGTGTTACGGTCACGTTTAGACCAGTTAGAACAGGCGCTCAGAGACATTGCCAGGGCAATCGCCAGCACAGCGGCGGTCATTTTTTTGCTCGTTACAAACATAATACTTTCTCCTGAATTAACGATTCACGGAAGTAAGCTCTCTTTAACTATAGTTAAAATATCTGTCATTAAAGAGAGCATCCGTGAAACCTTATTGCGCAGGGTAATATCACGCAGGTGATAGTCACTTCCTGTTATATCGCTACTATTAATTTTACGACTTTCGCCTGTGAACAACAGGTAAATAGTCTTAATTCAGGAGTCAGAATAGTCTCAGAGCGCAAATGATCTGCACAGCGCAAATCATTTGCGAATATTTTACTCAGCGTCGACGATATTAACGGTCAGGCCACGCTGTTCCATCAACTTACGGTCGCTGGCGCTGATTCTGGCATCGGTGATCACGCGGCTAAACCGCTCAATAGGGCCCAGCGTGTACGGATGGACCGCGCCAAATTTAGAACTGTCGGTCAGAACAATGGCTTCCGAACCTTTCTCCAGCACAGCATTGACCACATCAGCCCGCATCATGTCGCGACCCGTGAAGCCCGTTTCGGTTTGCCAGCCATCAATGCCAATAAACGCCTTACTGAAATGAACCTGCTGGATGAACTGACGGGTAAGTGGTCCCACCATGCTTTCGCTTTTTTTCTGATAAATACCGCCGAGCAGGATCACTTCACAGGGAGTCGCTTTCAACAGATGTGCAATGTAACTACTGACCGTGATGATGGTGACGTCTTTCTGTTCCGCCAGCGTTCTTGCCAACAGGGCATTGCTGCTGCCATTTTCAATGAACACCGACTCGCCAGGGTTAACCAGCGATGCCGCGAATTCCGCGAGCTGACGCTTCAGGGTGTAGTTGGTCATCATCCGGGTTTCCACGTCTTCGCTATCCAGCGAAACGGCGAAACCGTGCGCACGGCGTAGAAAGCTCTGCTTCTCCAGGGTGTTCAGATCCTGTCGGATGGTGACTTCGGAAACGCCAGTGATTTTGGCCAGTTCAGAGACGCTCATCTGACCTTTATCAATGACCATTTGCAAAATTTTTTGTTGTCGGGAGTTCATAGCTCTAATTTTTATAGCGGTAATCATACCGCGAAGATTAAACACATGCGGCGGTGCCACATCCAGGCGGCACACGGCCGCAAACCGTGCGCGAAAAAATCAGATCTCCCACGGGGCCCGGGGTTTCTTCGTCAATGATACGGCCTCATCCTGTACCTTACTCAACAATTCCGCCTTCAGAATTTCGAGATTATGGATGGCGGAGTGGACATCACCGGCCACCAGGATATCAAGCACGGTATCAATACGCTCGGCAACCCGCTTAGCATCGATATCAGACATGGGGGGATCCTTTGTCAAATAATGAGAGAAGTTAATGATGCAAAAAATGACGGCAAAAGAGAAGGGAAAATTCGGCCTCGCCAGAACCTTTAGGGAATATCATATGTTCTGCGAATACATACAGATATGTAGAAGGCAAAAAGCGAAACTTTCCGTTTCGCTCAGGCGATCATTTTGCCGGCTTAACGCTTTTTCTTATTGAGATAACGTTTGTACCAGCGCTCAAACACGGTGGCAGGCATTGGTTTGGCAAATAAAAAGCCCTGTCGCTCATTAACGCCGTTTTTCGTCAAAAAAGCATCCTCTTTGGCGCTCTCCACGCCTTCGGCAATCACCTGTAGATTCAACGCCTGCGCCACGGCGACAATCGCACGGACCATCGACTGCGATACCGATTTCTTGTGAATGTCGCGAACAAAAATCTGATCCAGCTTGATGGCATCAATCGGAAAACGCGTCAGCTGCGAAAGCGAGGAATAGCCGGTGCCAAAGTCATCCAGATGCACCTGGGCACCGAGCTGGCTAAACTGCTGAATGACGGACAGCGCAAGCGCTTCGTTTTCAATCAGGCAGCTCTCCGTCAGTTCGACATCGATAGGACAATATTCAAAATTGAGCTCGTGCAACACTCGCTTCAGATCGGTGAATATCGTCTGGTCGGCCAGTTGGCGGGCAGAAATGTTAACCGCCACGCGCAGGTTGATGCCTTTATCACGCCATTTCGCGACCTGGCGCACAACGTCGAGGATCACCCAGCGGCCGAGTGGCACAATCAGCCCGGACTCCTCGGCGTAAGAGATGAACTCCAGCGGAGGGATTAGCCCGCGTTCAGGGGACTGCCAGCGCACCAGCGCCTCAAGGCTGCGGACTTCGCCTCGCCAGGTCACTTTCGGCTGATAGTGAATCAGCAACTGATCGTTTTCCAGCGCTTTACGCAGGTTAGTGTCCAGCCACAGGTATTCGAATACCCGCTCGTTCATCTCCGGCGAGAAGACGCAGAACTGGCCGCGTCCGCCTTCTTTTACGGTGTACATCGCGGTATCGGCATTGCGGATCAGGTCGCCGCTGCTCTCACCGTGCTGAGGCGCCAACGCGATACCGACAGAACAGCCCGTATAGACTTCTATCAGGCCGATACGGAAGGGCTGGCGCAATCGGGTGAGGATCCGCGAGGCGACCGCCTCAAGCGAGCTCTGGGATGTCTGGCTGGCCAGTACAATAAACTCATCACCGCCGAGGCGGGCCAGCACTTGATTTTCATCCAGACAACTCAGAAGCGCTAATGACACCGCCTGTAAAAGCTGATCACCAAACATGTGACCATAGGCATCGTTCACCTTTTTGAAATTATCCAGGTCGAGATAGACAATGCCCACCTGGCTGTCTCCAACCGCCTGATCGATGGCGTCATTGATCAGCTCATGAATAGCATTGCGGTTTGGCAAACCGGTAATCGTGTCGGTATTCGCCAGCACGCGTAATCGTTCCTGCGCGCGCCGTTCTTCCGTAATGTCAGTGCCGGAGCAGATCAGATAGATTTCATTCTTCCCGCTGCCGCTGTGGACAAATTTGTTGCGAAACAGAAACAGCCGCTGGCCCTTGCGGGTCTGTACCCAGAGTTCAACTTCATACGAATTGCCGTTGCGAAAGAAGCCGCTGATGTTGCGACGAGAGGCGGCGGCCTCCCGACGACTCATAAAGAGTTTGAAGACGCTCTGCCCAATCACTTCTTGCTCTTTTAGCCCGGTGTACTCTTCACACAGGCGGTTGAAGCGCTGAATGTTGCCCCGGCTGTCGAGGATCACAATGGCAGAGTTGGCTTCAGACACTACCTGTTCAGCAAACGACAGCCCTTTGACCAGATCGCGCGCCACGGAAGGGGTATCGTGCCAGGCCGATGCGCTGCCCGCCCATTCATGCTTGCTGATTTTACGGCCCACCAGATGCACCGGGATATCGTTGTTGTCAAAGGGGAGCGTCATCATCAGGCTGGATGTGATAACGGTCATTTCGCGGATCCGTTCGGCTTGCTCGGGCGCAAGTTCAACGCTTTCCGTACGGTCGGTCGCTTCGGTGACGGACAAATGCAGGGTGTTGGAATCTTCTGACAAACGCCAGTAAGGCGTGTGAGTGCCCATATAGCTATACAACGTTGCGGACTCCAGAATGTCTTTCATAATGAACACCCTCCCGTTTAAAGCGCGAACAACCCTCAATGGAAGGGGCAGCTACCGTTCAGTTAAACTCATGATGGCTGAACATCTTGTTTTGTTTATGTATTTATTTGTAATTCAGATCCGGGAAAAAGCATAGGCGCGGTTGAAAATATATCCGGCTGACAGTCAGAGTGTAGTGAGAGAATAGGGATTTGGGGGAAAAGAAACGGCCTTTCCTGAAAAGAAAAAGGCCGTTACAGAGCCGGTTATCAGGCGGCTGGACGGGCGATGAGGCTACGGGTTTCCATCCGCACTTCGGCGATGGTGACATCAATCACATCGGTCACTTTGTAGACGGTTTCGCCTTTGATCTGGATGGTGCCGTTTTCCTGGCTGCACACCAGTTCGTCACGCACCGCGTGCAGGAATGGCGCGGGGATAAAAGCAACCGCGCCGTTATCCACCAGGCGGACACGCATCCCGCCACGGCTGACATCGATGATCTCCGCCGCGAAGCGGGTATCCGTACCGGCCTTATCGCTGAGGAAACGGGCATACAACCAGTCACCAACATCGCGTTCCGCCATACGGTTCAGGCGACGGCGTTCTGCCATCTGTACGGTTACCTCTTCCTGCGGACGGCTAATACTTTCACCTTTGATGACTGCTTTAAGCAGGCGATGGTTGATCATATCGCCATACTTACGAATCGGTGAAGTCCAGGTGGCGTAAGCCTCCAGACCCAGCCCGAAGTGCGGCCCCGGCTCGGTGCTGATTTCCGCAAAGGACTGGAAGCGACGAATACGGCTGTCGAGGAAACCCGACGGTTGCGCATCCAGTTCACGACGCAGTTTGCAGAAGCCTTCGAGGGTCAATACCTCTTCGGCGTCCACATGCATCCCGTGGGATTGCAGCAGCGCCGCCAGCGCATCAGCATTGGCCGGATCAAAGCCCAAGTGAACGTTGTAAATGCCAAAGCCGAGTTTGTCGCGTAGCACGCGTGCGGCGCAGATGTTGGCGGCAATCATTGACTCTTCGACAATCCGGTTCGCGATACGGCGCGGTTCCGCGACGATATCGAGCACTTCGCCTTTGTCGCCGAGAATGAAGCGGTAGTCAGGGCGATCTTTAAACACCAGCGCATGGTGATGGCGCCACTCGCCGCGGTTCAGGCAGATACGTTGCAGCAGGCGAATCTGCTGTGCGATTTCTTCGCGCTCAGGCTGCCAGCTACCGCTATTTTCCAGCCAGTCAGAGACGTTGTCGTAAGCCAGTTTTGCTTTCGACTCAATCGTGGCGGCGAAGAACGTGATGTCATCTTCAATGGCGCCATCCGCGGCAATGGTCATGCGACAGGCGAGCACCGGGCGCACTTCATTGGCGCGCAGCGAGCAGAGATCGTCAGACAGTTCGCGCGGCAGCATTGGAATGTTGAAGCCCGGCAAATAGTTGGTGAACGCACGGATTTTCGCGGCGTTATCCAGCTTGCTGCCTTCGGCTATCCAGGCGGTAGGATCGGCAATCGCCACGGTCAGCTGTAGCTTGCCGTCGGTCAGTTCTTCGGCATACAGCGCATCGTCCATATCTTCAGTGCTGGCACTGTCGATGGTGACAAAATTCAGCGCGGTAAGATCCTGGCGTTCCAGACCTTCATCCAGCATTTCCGTCGCCACGCCGTCTGGCGCTTCTTTTTCAAGATTGTGACGTGCCAGGGTGACCCACCACGGTACGAAGTGGTCGTCAGCGAAAGTGATGAACTGGGTTAATTCGGCGTAGAAGGTGCGGTCGCCTTTGAGTGGATGACGGCGCATTTCAGCAACGGCCCAGTCACCCTCTTTAAATTCATGTTCCACACCGCGCGCGGCGCGGCAGGGGATAGCGTCTTTTAACAGCGGATGATCCGGCACGATGGACAGGCGATCGTTCTTACCCTGCACTTTACCGACAAAACGGGTCAGGAACGGCTCAACCAGTTCTTCCGGCTCCGCAGATTCACGATCTTTTTCAGTGTGGATGACGGCGATGATTCGGTCGCCATGCATCACTTTTTTCATCTGCGGCGGTGGGATGAAATAACTTTTTTGCGCATCGACTTCCAGGAAGCCAAAGCCCTTTTCCGTGGCTTTTACCACCCCTTCGGCACGTGGCGTCTGGGAATGCAGTTGCTGTTTAAGCTGCGCTAGCAGCGGGTTGTCCTGAAACATATTTGTCTATTTTCGTGGCCATAAGAGCGGCTGACAGTTTTACGCGAAAGTACCTGATGCGGCAAGTGCTCTTTATGGCAATGAGGGGGTTAACGCGTCTCGCCCAGCGCGATTTTCAGACGATTTATCCATCCGCACAAACCCGACCAGGCCAACAGATTGATTGCCTGTTCGACGGACGTACAGTACTCGCTGAGCGGGGTGAACTGTGCGGCACTGAAACGATCGGGCGCGCGCGTCAGCCATTGTATCGCCTGGAACAACGGGCGCTCAAGCGGCTGTTGCCGTTCCCGCCGCTCAATCTCATGTTCGTTCTGCCGTAGTGATTCGGCGACTTCTGATGCTGTCGCATGTTGGTTAAAGCAGCTTGCACTGCCGTTAATTCGTGACGTCAGCAGCGTGGTGAAACCGTGCGCGGGGGACTCAACAGACAATGTGCTCTTCAGTAAGGAGCCAAGCAGGGCGAGCAGCGTCGGTTGATGAACCAGATTGGGGGCGATGTGTTGAAGGTAGGCGACGGGCTGATAGCGCGACAGACACTCAAGCTGTTCCGCCGTTGCGTAGCGCAGTTCGACCTGCTCGTGCGCCGAATGCCAGGTCGCGTCGGGCTGCAGAAATGGGGCGACATCGGCGAATGACTGCGTGTCCAGGCCCGGCACCCAACGCACCGGTTGTCCAAGCCAGGCCTGAAACGTGGCGATGACGCGTGCCTGAAAACCGATATAGCCGATGATTTGGTTTATCAGCGCGATATCCCAGGCGGAGAGACCCACGTCGCGTAGATGCTGGCGTGCGCGGTTATCAATCACCGAGGGCGAACGGGCAAGCTGGCGCGCGTACTGGGTAATCTGCGCCAGTCGGTGATTACTTTCACGTGACGAATCTGGGCCGGGAAGCGACGTCAGACGGGCCGCATAATGGTTACAGAGTCGCTGCACACCGTACACCTGGGCGACCGTTAACGCGGTACTCATGCGTTCATAAGCGCTAAAGGTATGCAGGCGGTTCAGTAAAACGGTGTCAGGGAACAGTTCGTGAGCCAACTGGCGTGCCGGTTGCAGCCAGGACTGAAAGGGAATAAGCGCGTCTTCGGGGATCACCAAATCCAACAGAAAGCGATCGTCAACGTGTGCGGCTTCGGGCACCAGCGGTAACACGTCCTGCGGGCCGGTGCTGGACTGGGTTTCGTGATACCAGTGGCTTTTGCCGTTGAATCGGCGTTGTTCCATGGGCGTTCCTTGGTCTGTATGTGGCGACCCGGACACGTCGTCGTCGAATCACGCCGGATCGTTTTCGCTGCTTTATCCTGGCGTAAGCGGGGGAAGGGATGAAAGATTGTTGCGTGATAACAAAGATCAAAAAGCTATATTGCGGGGAAGGTTTTAGAACATGGGCGGCAGGGCACCGCCCACAGGGGAAGTCGGAACGATTATTTCAGTTCCAGTTCGTTCATTGCAGCGATGCTAAAGCCACCGTCGACATGAACCACTTCACCGGAGATACCGCCAGACAGATCGGAGCACAGGAACGCCGCAGAGTTGCCCACATCTTCGATGGTCACAGTGCGACGAATCGGGGTGACTGCTTCGCAGTGTGCCAGCATCTTACGGAAATCTTTAATGCCGGAAGCCGCCAGCGTACGGATTGGACCCGCAGAGATAGCGTTAACACGTACACCTTCCGGACCCATCGCGTTCGCCATATAACGGACGTTTGCTTCCAGAGACGCTTTTGCCAGACCCATCACGTTGTAGTTCGGGATCGCGCGCTCAGCGCCCAGGTAAGAAAGCGTCAGCAGGGCAGAGCCCGGGTTCAGCATAGAACGGCAGGCTTTCGCCATCGCCACAAAGCTGTAGGAGCTGATGTCGTGAGCGATTTTAAAACCTTCGCGGGTGACCGCGTTCACATAGTCACCGTCCAGTTGGTCGCCAGGAGCAAAGCCGATAGAGTGAACGAAACCGTCAAATTTCGGCCAGGCTTTGGCCAACTCTGCGAACATGGTGTCGATGCTTTCATCTTCTGCCACATCGCACTGCAGAACGATGTTTGAACCCAGCTGAGCAGCAAATTCTTCCACGCGGCCTTTCAGTTTGTCGTTTTGGTAGGTGAATGCCAGTTCCGCGCCTTCGCGGTGCATCGCCTGCGCGATACCCCAGGCGATGGAAAGTTTGCTGGCAAGACCGGTCACCAGAATACGCTTACCGGAAAGAAAACCCATAGCTTAAATCCTTATGTCATTGCTTATTTTAGCTTTATATTCATTCGGTTATGACGAATGTAGCCAGAATAAAAGAGATAGCAGGCTGAAATTATAGCCCACTATACGCCTGAATTGTCACGTGATTTTTACATAGTGCTGAAAGTGGTTCGCGTCACGGAGCAGAAAACCAGCACTTTTCTATTATATCAGCAGTCGCTGTCTGTACTGATCCAACCTCATTTAATCAATACTTTTGCGGCAAATGATGGATAGCTATCAGTCGTCCATTTTCGATGCTGATATAACCACCTAACTTGAGGTCGGCAAGGATTTTCATGATGCTGCTGCGAGAAAGATGGGTTCTGTCACGAATGAAGCGCTCAACGGAAAGTGTTTTACGTAAGGATTCTGACTCATGCATCAACTCAATCAGTTGACTGCAAATCACTTCATAGGCGGTGGGCGCGCTCAATTGTCGACTGTAAGAAAACAGTTTACTGCTCACCACGACCATATGTTTAGCCAGCACTTCCCACAAACCCAGTTCCTGGATGTGCTGATGCACCTCCACTAAAGGCAGGGTCGCGATTTTGCAGGGCTCTGCGGTAATAATATAGCTGCCGGTGACTCCCAGGCCCAGGATAGTAAATGATGGGGCACGTACCACGAGCAGATGGTCTGCGGTGCGATGTACCTCAACAGAGCCACTGAGGATTAATCGACAAACCGGAGTGTTTGCCTCAAGAAAATCAAGCCTAATTCCCTTTCGGTAAGTACGAGGTGTGACAAAAGGCAATAATGCCTCAACCAACGTTTTTGACCATGGGTGGGGGGTATTGAGTGCCGGTGGAGTTAATGCTTTTTCATCCATAAAACAGTTATACCGAATGACATGTCTCTTTGATAATTATAGACAAAGAGTTGCAAAACGTTACAACAAAGCTCACCAGATCATGCTTAAGCTCAAAACTTTGTTGGTAAGTAATTAATTTTAATTAATTTTCCGTTATTTATTTCAATGTAGTTTCCCCGGCGCAATGTCGAAAGTACTGCCATAATCCCGCTGCGGGACAAGAAACAGCGGTTTTGAACGTAATTTACTACCGATTCCGATTTTCTGAACTCGTCAGACTCCAGCGAAAGGTCAAACAGTAGATAGCGTATGGCGCCGTAAGCCCCTGGCTGAGACAAACGCGTGCAATGCGTAAAAATGCGGGACGAAATATGTACCATCACGTGGGAAAGCGGCTCCCATAGCACGTGCTGCTGGATAATGTCCATGGCCTCGCCAAGCGGAAGGCGGCTCACGACCGCATCTGCTGATGTGCATAATGTTAGCTGACAAGGGATGTCGCTCAACATGCTAAAGCCAAAAACAAAAGGGGCAGTTTCAGAGTTTAACGACAATCCATCTATTGTGCGGTTGATCACCACATGCCCTTTATGCAGCAAATAACAGTATTTTATCTCATCGGTTGCATACTGTAGTACCGTTCCCTTACGTGTCAGTAGGGGTATCGCCTGAGTATTCAGAGCAGTGAGTAACTCCTGGAATGATTGTTCAGGCTTGTTTTCATGCAAAAAAATGTCAATGGTCGGTGAATCTGACATGGTGGTGCTGAATCCTGGTAATGAAAGAGAATAACTTTCCAATTATGACTTATTCATGTCTATCACTGGATCCAGAATAAGTGTCTAAAATTACACCGCCAAAATATTGCAATTTACGAATAAATAACGTGTGGGGGTGTGTAATTCTGGATTGAGGCTACATTGCATTCGAATGTTTCCATAAATACAATATTCTTCGTTAGTGGAGAGTTGGTTCTTGTGATAGACATTTTCACTCATGTTTTCTATTCAAGCTGTATAAATTGCATGGGGACTAAATGGGTGGCTGATTTATAATAGATGGAAGGAATGTTTTGCAACGATGAATGCGTTGTTATTGTATATTGCCTTCTGTTTTTTATACGCAAATAAAATTATCTCAGGAACAGCTATAGACTCGCGGTCAGGGCATCATTCTATTTTTAGGAACGAAAATGAAACTATCTGTTTTTTTTAAAGTGGGTCTTATTGCATCCGCATCTATGGGCATGGTGAATGCCTCCTATGCCGCCCCTGGAGCGTCAAGCGGCACCATCACCTTTGAGGGTAAAATTACCTCTTCTACTTGTGAGGCGACAGTGAACGGCGTTGAGGCCGACGGGACCGTAACATTGCCACCGGTCGCCGTCTCTGCGTTCACTGATGCTACCGCCGGGCGTACACCGTTTACCATTGAGTTGGCAAATTGTACGCTGACGGATCCAGATACCAAGGTCGGGACGTTTTTTGAACCTGATGGTATTCAGGTGGATTCCGCAACCGGGCATCTGAATAATATCGCTACGACTGGTGCCGCAACCGGCGTAAGTCTGCAATTATCAAATGGTAATGACGACACCGCTATTCTTGTCGGCGATGCAGGGCAGACAGGTTCCGCGCAATATGTCGTGCCTGACACCACGAGTAAAAAGGGAACCCTTTCTTACTTTGTTGAGTACTACAAAGTATCAGGCGCCACCCTGGGTGCTGGTGCGGTACAAGGCAAAGTCGTTTACGACCTGATTTATAAATAATCGACCAAAGAGTGTTATGACAATATGTTTATTCCTATGATTCTGTCCAGACGTAAAGTAAAGTTTTTATTCGTAGCGCTATCAGGGATGACAGCATTAAGTTATAGCACTCTCTCTTGTGCTGGTATTGTGCTAAGCGGAACCCGCGTTATTTATCCCGCGGAGCAAAACGAAGTCACTGTAAACATGAAAAACTCCGGCAAAGCACCGGTGCTGGCACAAAGCTGGATTGATGATGGCAATCAATCCGCAACGCCGGATAAAATTATTTCACCGTTTGTATTAACACCTCCCATTAATCGCGTCGATGCCGGAAAGGGGCAGACGTTAAGGATTAGTCTGGTTGATGGCAAGGGGATTGCGACGAATAAAGAATCCATATTTTATTTGAACGTTCTGGAGATCCCAGCGAAGTCAAAAAATGCCGCTGAGAATAATCATCTTAGTATCGCGTTCAGAACCCGAATAAAGCTTTTTTATCGTCCGCAAGGTTTAAGCGGTAGTGCCGGTGATGCGCCAGACGCATTGCAATGGTCAATCAGTAATGGCGGTGTAAAAGCCACAAACCCTACACCTTATTATATTACTCTCGGGACAGTGACCTATACCCAGGGGGGGAGTAAACACGTTGAAGATGGAAAAATGATCGCGCCGGGAAGCAGTTCTGACTTTCATTTTAAAAATGTAAGTGCAATCAGTGATATTAACGCGATTACTTTTACCTCAATTAATGACTATGGCGCTGCGGTCAAACATAACCAGGGCAAATAGTCTTAAGCTCTGCCTCTGGTGGAAATATTATGATTATCTTGTTCTCAGTTATTTTGTTTTTAGTACTAAACATTTTCATTATGCAATGTTCGGTGGCCGCCACGGGGGACGTGCCGGCTCCCCCGGCAGAGGAGCAAGTGGAGTTTGATTCTGACTTTGTAAAACAGCCGGCGGGACAGTCCGTAGATTTAGCCCGTTTCTCCAACGGAGCTAACGTTCTGCCGGGTGTTTATAAAATCGCTGTGGCGTTGAATCAACAAACGCTGACCGTGGCGGAAGTCGAGTTCAAGGCGGCAGATAACAAAAATGTCATCCCCTGTATTCCGCTGAATGTGCTCAATTTGATTAATTTCAAGAAAGAACAAATTAACTTTACTCAGTGGGATTCCCTCACTGACAAAACAGAATGTATCAACCTTAAAGCGATCGTTCCTGAAGCTGAGCTGGATTTTGATAACCAGAATCAGCAGTTAAACATCTCTATACCGCAGATTTATATTAATAAACAGCCCCGCGGGTCAGTGCCTGCCTCTATGTGGGACAGCGGTATTCCGGCGATGATGCTGAGTTATAACATGAACGCGTATCAATCTAAAAATAATGGCTACGATTCAAAGTCGTTTTATACCGCCATTAACAGCGGGTTGAATATCGGCTCCTGGTATTTACGCCATAATGGGTCGTATAACTGGGCCGATGGAACCGGGGGACGCTACAGCGTTCTGAATACTTACATTCAGCACGATTTACCGCGTATTTCTGGTCGTTTGGTGGCTGGGCAGTCCAACACCAGTGGGCAATTGTTCGATACGGTGCCATTTACCGGCGTTCAGGTCGCCAGCGACGAACGTATGCTGCCGGAATCACAGCGTGGTTATGCGCCTGAAATCCGCGGTATCGCGAAAACCAATGCGAAAGTGACGGTGAAACAGAGCGGGCAGACCATTTATGAGACCACCGTTTCGCCGGGCTCTTTCGTCATCAACGATCTCTATCCAACCGGTTACGGCGGCAACCTGGATGTCACTATTGAAGAGGCCGATGGCTCTCAGCAGAATTTTTCGATTCCTTATGCCTCGGTGTCTCAGCTCTTGCGCCCAGGCAGTCAGCGTTACAGCCTGAGCTTGGGTAAACTGCGTAGTGACAGTGTTTCAAGCGATCCGAACCTGGCTGAAGCGACTTATCAACGCGGTTTCTCCAACCTGATTACCGGCTATACCGGTTTACAGGCCAATAAAGATTATCAGGCGGTTAAGGTGGGGACGGCGCTGGGGCTGCAAATCGGTGCGATCGCTTTTGACGTCACACAATCGCAGACGCATTTGCCGTCACCAGATAAGCAGGATATTTCCGGCCAAAGCTATCAGGTGAGCTACAGCAAGCTTATTAATGAAACCAATAGTAACATAACGCTTGCTGCATACCGTTTTTCGAGCAGCGGTTATATGGATTATATGACTGCAATGGAAAGCATTCAGGCGGTTAAAGATGGCGAAGACAGAAATACCATCCAGCGTGAAAAAAACCGTTTCACAGTCACGATAAGCCAGGGACTGGCTGATGACTGGGGCCAACTCTATCTCAGTGGTTCTTTACAGGACTATTGGGGACAAGATAATTATGAGCGCCAGTATCAGTTTGGTTACTCGAATCACTATAAACAACTGAGCTACAGCATCAACGTTAGCCGTAGCCAGGATGCCTGGGGCGAATCGCAGACCAGTTATTATTTGAATCTGTCATTCCCCCTGTGGGAAAACCACGACAGCAACTATGCACCACAAATGAGTCTGAGCTACAACCAGGACTCAAATGGTCGTTCGGGTGAACAGGCGATGATTTCAGGAAGCGCGGGAACGGATAATCAATTGTCCTGGAACGCCAGCGGCACGCATGACAGTGAGGCCGGAACTTCCGCGAGCGTCGGCGGTTCGTATCGGAGCCGTGTGGCACAGATGTCAGGCAGTTACAGTCAGGGGCCGGACTACCGCAGCACGTCTCTGAGCATGTCCGGGGCGATGGTTGCCCACTCCGGTGGCCTGACGCTCTCACCTTATAACAGCGATACCTTCACGCTGGTGGAAGCGAAAGGCGCAGAAGGGGCAACAGTGCCGTCATATCCCGGGATTAAGGTTGACAGGTTTGGTTATGCGCTGCTGCCGGCTTCAAGTCCCTATCAGTTGAGTGATGTATCAATCGATCCGAAAGGCACGTCCCGCAATGTCGAGTTGGACAATACATCGCAAAAAGTGGTCCCTCGCTATGGCGCTGTCGTGAAAGTGAAGTTCAACGCGGAGAAAGGCACGCCGATTTTAATTACCTCGTCCTACGCAGGCAAAGCGCTGCCGTTTGGTGCTGAGGTCTATGACGAAAAAGACCATAGCGTTGGTACCGTTGCGCAGGGGAGCACGATCTATGCCCGCGTCGTGGAGCTGAAAGGGGCGTTGAAAGTAAAATGGGGTGAGGGTAGCGCATCACAATGTTCGGTTAGCTACATGCTTGCGCCCGGTATTGAGGATGACACTAAGCAAACGGCTATTCAGCGGTTTAGTAATGAATGTCGCTAGTCACAAATTATTAATTAAACGTTTCTCTTTTATTCACGGTTTGGTGATGCCTCCAATTAGTAGAACATGTATTTTTCAATAAGGGCCCCAATAATTCATGACAATTCAACTAATTGGAAGCGTTACCCAAGTTTTTACCGGGTCTGTTTTTACACCCGACATAAATATGCGCATAGCATAATAGATATTATAATACCCCAGTTCAAACCGTGACAGATTCAAACAATTACCTCTACAAACAATATCTTAACTGCGAAATTATGAAAGCAAAAAATATCATTTTCATACTGATCAGCATTTTTGTTTCACTGTTGACACTCACCTGCTCAGTGCATGCCAGTTGTTCAGGCACCACCGGGGTTATGAATATTGACATCGGCACCATCACTATTCCAGGCGATGCGGATAACAGCACCAGCATTGAATATAAAGATTTACTTGGAACCCAAGCTGATGTCGAGACCGCCGCAGCGATATCCTGCTCGGGTTATTTTACTTATGTAGGGAAAATAACCAATGCCGTACCGGGCACCAACGATCTTGAAAAAGCGCTGTTATCGGATGGTTCCTGGAGTGGTCTTGGTTTTAAATTTTATACCAGAGCCTATGACGGCTGGTATAATTCATTGCACAATGCCTCGCCTCCGGTCACGATTGCCGCCACATGGAATAAATTCTGTATGGAATCTGAATGCTGGAACCCACAAAGTCACGAAGGCATTATTATGATAGGTGCTCTTAGTGTATACGGCGGCGGCGCCCCGGCAAAGCCCGGCATCATTAATACGACCGTTACGCCCTTTACCACGGATGGCTATCCCGCCATCACCTACCATATTACCGGTACCGTGGTTGTCCCCAGCTGTAGTGTCGATGCTGCTACGCCTTCACGTGTTTTGCTCAAACCGGTCAGTGCCAACGACCTCTCCCATAAGGGAAGTACGGCTGAGGATACGCCGTTTGAGATTTCACTGAAGTGCAATAATAACGTCTCTGTCAATTTGCTGCTTGATGGCACCGAGGACACTGACGCACAGGACGATGGTGTGCTGGCTTTAAATGGCAACTCAACGGCCTCGGGGGTCGGTGTCCAGCTGTTAGTCAATAATAACCCGGCGAAACTGAATGAAACCTTTAAGGTAGGCGATGCCGTTGAAGGAAATACCGCTATCGCCATGACGGCTCGTTATTACAGAACCACCAGCGCGGCAGTTAAAGCGGGCTCGGTTTCTGCCACAGTGGTTTATAATGTAACCTATAAATAAAAACATTATGTGTCGTCTCGGGGTTAAGAAAAGGCAGAATAATTTCTGCCTTTACTCTTTACCGATCTTTGCGCCACGCATCCGCCGTCAATGCCTCACCAAAATGCCCGGCAATCAGGCGTTTGGTCAGTTCATGCAGCGGAGAGGCCAGTACATCCGCGGTACTGCCGCGCTCGACGACTTCCCCCTGGTGCATCACCAGCACCTGATCGCTGATGTGCTTCATCATCCCCAGATGCTGAGTCACGTAGATATACGAAATGCCCTGTTTTTCCTGCAATTCCAGCATCAGGTTGATGAGCTGCGAGCGCATCGACATATCGAGCGACGCCAGTGCCTCATCGGCAATAATCACTTTCGGACGCAGGATCATCGCACGCGCCAACCCCAGACGCTGTTTTTGTCCCGGCGCCAGCATATGGGGATAGTAGCTGACGTGATCGGGCAGCAGTCCTACCATCCGCATGGTCTCGATGATCTGTTTGCGTCGCTGTTCCGGCTCAAGATCGGTATTCAAGCGCAGCGGAAAATCGAGGATTTGCGAAATACGCTGGCGCGGGTTCAGTGACGTTGACGGATCCTGGAAAATCATACGGATACGCTGACTGCGAAACGAATAGTCACCAAATTCGAGCGGATGATCGTCAATCAGCAGTTCACCGCCGGTCGGTTCAACCATGCCTGCCAGCATTTTTGCCAGCGTCGATTTACCGGAGCCATTTTCACCAATGATGGCCAGCGTCTGGCGTTCGCGCAGCGTAAAGCTCAGCGGTTTTACGGCTTCCACGGTCTGGCGACGAAACCAGCCCGTACGATAGCGGAAGGTTTTACTCAGATTGCGGACTTCGAGTAAGGTCTCGACCATCTCACTCTCTCTCCATGTTTAGCGGGAAATGACAGGCGTAGAGATGGTTTTTCACCCCGGTCAGACGCGGCGTTTCAATACATTCGCGCTGTGCATAGGGACAGCGCGGCCCCAGACGGCAGCCGATCGGCAATTGTTCCAGCAACGGTATGGCTCCGGGCATCGTGTTAAGACGACTCTTGTGCGGCATGGCGCTACCAAAGTCGGGAATGGCGCGAATCAGCGCCTGCGTGTACGGATGATGCGGCGTCGTCACCAGCTCTTTGCTCAGTGCCGTTTCCACCGTCTGACCACAGTACAGCACGTTAATTTTATCTGCCCACTGGCTAAGCATTTGCAGGTCATGGCTGATCAGCAGAATAGTGGTATTGCTGTTCTGATTCAGTCGTGTCAGCAGACGGAAGATCTGCGCCTGGGTGGTCGGTTCCATCGCGTTGGTGGGTTCGTCCGCAATCAGCAGTCGCGGCTGATTCGCCAGCGCGATGGCGATCATCACCTTCTGGCATTCACCGTCGGTCAGTTCATAAGGGAAGCTGCGCATCGCGTCTTTATGATCTTTAATCCCCACGCGGTGCAGCAGTTCAATGGCGCGACGTTTGCGCCAGCCAATACGCTGCCACCAGCGGCCTTTATAGGTCCATGCCGGAATGTTTTGCATCAACTGGCGACCCACACGCTCGGAGGGATCCAGACACGACTGCGGCTCCTGGAAGATCATTGAGACGTTATGTCCCACCAGTTTGCGTCGTTCGCGCGGCGAAAGGCGCAGCAGGTCGATATCGTCAAAACGCATCCGGTCGGCGGTGACGCGCCAGTTGTCTTTGGCTATGCCGCAGATGGCTTTGGCAATCAGGCTTTTACCCGAACCTGATTCACCCACCAGCCCGCGAATCTCACCTTCGCTTAAGGTCATGCTGACGCGATCGACGGCTTTGACCCACTCTTCGCCGGCTTTAAATTCAATCGTCAGGTTGCGGATATCCAGTAACGGCATTATTCCACCCCCGCAATGATGGCGCGGCGAATGCCGTCACCCAGCAGGTTGACCAGCAGAACGCTTATCATGATTGCCGCACCGGGCAACATCACCGTCCACGGCGCAACGTAAATCAACTCCAGCGCATCGCCCAGCATGGCCCCCCATTCCGGAGAGGGGAGTTGTGCGCCAAGATCGAGAAAACCCAGCGCGGCGATGTCGAGGATCGCCATTGACAATGCGCGGGTGATTTCAGTGATAAGACCCGCGGTAATGTTGGGCAGAATGGCGAACCAGAGGATGTTGAGCGTCGAGGCGCCATCAAGACGTGCCGCGATAACGTACTCTTTTTCCAGCTCGTCATGCACCATACTGTAGACCGAGCGCACCATGCGCGGCAGCAGCGCCAGCCAGACGGCAAACATGGCATGGGTTAAATGCGGCCCGGCGAAGGCGACGACGATAATCGCCAGCAGCAAAGACGGAATCGACAGCAGCGTATCAAGAATATGGTTAAGCACGGCGGAACGCAGACCGTGCGTCGCCCCTGCGACAACACCCAGCAGCAGTCCGCACAGCGTCGCGGCGAGCGTAACGACAAACGCGCCGCCCACCGTAGGGGCCGCGCCGCTGAGCAGGCGGCTCAGGACATCACGTCCCAGATCGTCGGTACCAAGGAAAAAGGAAACTTCGCCATAGCGTGACCAGGACGGCGGTAGCAACTGATAGCCGAGGAACTGTTGATCGATGCCATACGGTGCAAACCAGTTGCCAAACACGCATAGCACCACCAGTCCCGCACATCCGTACAGGCCGACCATTGCCGTGGTATCGCCATAAAATTTGCGCCATGCGGTGCGTAGCGTACCTGGCGGGCGCTTTTCGCTATAAACGCTATCGTAAGGCATACCATTCCTTATGTTTCAGAGGGTTAGCCATAGCACCCAAAATATCAGAAATCACGTTAACGATGATGACCAGCGAACCAATCACCATTACGCCGGCGGAAATCGCGGCGTAATCCTGCTGGCGGATGGCGTTGATCAGCCAGCGGCCCAGCCCGGGCCAGCTAAAGACCATTTCAGTAATCATCGCCAGCGTCAGCATGGTTGAAAACTGCAGGCCAAGACGAGGGATCACTGGCGGTAAGGCGTTATGCAACACATGGCGGCGCAGGATCGTAAACCGTGACAGACCGCGCGTGGCCGCGGCTTTAACGTAATTCTGATCGAACACCTCGATGGTACTGATGCGCATCAGGCGAATTACTTCGGTGGTCGGCGCGACGGCCAGCGTCAGCACCGGCAATACCATATGACGCACGGCGCTCATCACCATTTCATCACGCCAGGGGGAGTCAGAGATCCAGGCGTCGATAATAGCGAGACCCGTGACCGGCTTAACTTCGTACAACAGATCGAAGCGGCCTGACACCGGCAGCCAGCCGAGGTTCAGCGAAAAGAAAAGGGTCAGCAGGAGCGCCAGCCAGAATACGGGGATTGAAAAACCGAGCAGGGCGAGGGCGCTGATCAGGCGATCCTGCCACTTGTTGCGGGTGATCCCCGCCAGCATGCCCACCGGAATCCCCACCATTAGCGCAAAGCCAAACGCCAACGTGCACAGCTCCATGGTGGCCGGGAACACCTCTTTAAGCTGCTCAGAGATGAGCTGTCCGTTGATGCTGGAGACACCAAAATCCCAGTGAATGAGGCCATTGAACCAGAACACCCACGCATTCCACAGCGATGCCCCCTGAAGCGGCGCATGCGGTGTAAAATAGCTGAGGCTGAAGCCAATAAAGGTCAGAAAAAACAGGGTGACCAACAGCAACAGAAAACGACGCAGGGTGAAGATAATCATGGCTTTTTCACCTCATCGTTTTTTTCGCGCGACACGCCGGCGAAAGAGGCGTTACCAAAAGGACTCAACACCAGACCTTTAATGTCATATCGATAGGCCTGCAAACGCAGCGACGAGGCAAGCGGCAGGATCGGCAACTCTTTGGCGAGAATGTTCTGCGCTTCATCATACGCATCAATACGCGCGGAAAGCTGCTGAGAAGAGAGCGCCTTGCGCAGCACGTTGTCGAATTCCGGATCGCACCAGTGGGCGAAGTTGGTTTGCGAATTGATGGCCGCGCAGCTGAGTAACGGGCGGAAGAAACTGTCCGGATCGTTACTGTCGGTTGCCCATCCGGACAACGTCAGATCATGGTTCATGTCCATCAACCGCGCCTCCTGGAAACGACCTTCAACCGGTACAATCACCACTTTCACCCCAACCTGCGCCATATCCGCCTGGATCAGCTCAGCCGTTTTCAGCGGGCTGGGGTTCCACGCCTGCGAACTGGTCGGCACCCACAGCCGCAGCGTCAGATTCTCCAGCCCCAGCGCCTTAAGCTGCTCGCGGGATTTGGCCGGATTGTATTCTGTTATTTTAGCCTCGTTGTCATACGCCCACGAGGCGCGAGGTAAAATAGAGGCTGCCGTTTCTGCCGTGCCGTAATAGATGGACTGCATCAGACGCTGGTTATTGATTGCCAGCGCCAGCGCGTGGCGAACCGCCGGGTTATTCAGCGGGGGTTTGTCAGTGTTAAACGCCAGGTAAGCGATGTTCATCCCCGGACGCAGCGTCAAACGCAGGCGCGGGTCGTCACGCAGGATAGTCAACTGGCTGGCGGCAGGCCAGGCCAGCACATCACATTCACCGGTGAGCAGTTTTGATAAGCGTCCGGTTCCGCCAGAGCCCAGATCCACCACCACCTGCGGCATCAACGGTTTACCCCGCCAGAATTGTTCATGCCGTTGCAGGCGAATGTACTGTCCGGCGCGATACTCTGAAAGCTGGAACGGACCGGTACCGACCGGTTGGCGGTCAAGCTGTTCCTGGCGATCCTGCTTTGCCAGTTGCCCGGCATATTCAGCCGACATCACGGACGCATAGTGGGTTGCCAGGTGCCATAAGAAAGAGGCGTCCGGTTTCGTCAGCCGAAATTCCACCGTGTTGTTGTCAAGCTTACGCACGCTCTGCACGTTATCGGCAAACTGCAGGCTGTCGAAATAGGGGAAATTGCCGCCGTTGACGTTATGCCACGGATGGTTGCGATCAAAGATGCGCTGAAAAGTAAAGACCACGTCGTCGGCATTCAGTTTGCGGGAGGGGGTAAACCAGGCCGTTTTTTGAAACGCCACGTCGCGACGCAGGTGGAAGCGGTAGGTTGCGCCGTTATCCAGCACCTCCCAGCTTTCTGCCAGTTCCGGGACCAGACGATAGGTGTAGGGATCGACATCCAGCAGCCGGTCATAGAGCTGGGCGGCGAGGGTGTCAACGATCAGCCCGCTGCTCACTTTCTGCGGATTAAAGGTGTTGACCTGCCCACTCACGCAATAGACAAAGCCACTGTCGCGGATATCTTCACGCGGGGTGATTTCAGGCGCAGCAGTAGCCTGAGCACTCAGAAGTCCAGCCATCACTACCAGAGACGATAAAACCAGGCGCATAATTTTTAAGGTTTTTAGGTACGATTTGCAAAGTGTATCGCACTATCGCCCGCCAGGTACAAATGTCTGCGGGCAACTGGCGCAAATATGCGCAATCAGGGGGTGGCAAGCGTTAAATCTGATGTTTTTTGAGCAGTGCGCGCAACTGATGATAGGTCAGTCCCAGCAATTGTGCCGCCCGCTTCTGGTTGAACTTTGCCTGTTGCAGACTCGTTTGCAGTAACGTTTTCTCCTGCTGTTGCTGAAACTCGCGTAAATCGAGGGGAAGCGAGGGGCCCGTTGTCGCGGTTTCTGCGACGGGGGGCGTTGGCACGTGACGCTGAAACGGATCGATCACAATCTCATCAAGCGGCGACTCGCTGGTGCCATGTCGGTATACCGAACGCTCAACCACATTTTTTAATTCACGGATATTCCCCGGCCAGCCGTAGTTCAGCAGCGCTTCTCTGGCATGTGGCGTAAATCCGGGAAACAGCGGCAGGCGAATTTCACGACACATCTGAATGGCAAAGTGTTCTGCCATGAGCATGATATCGGCCTGACGTTCGCGCAGCGGCGGCAGTTGCACCACGTCGAACGCCAGACGGTCAAGGAGATCCGCGCGGAAGGTGCCTTCATTGACCATCGCCGGAAGGTCCGCATTGGTGGCGCAAACCAGACGCACGTTCACCTGCAACGGTTGGCTACCGCCGACGCGCTCCAGTTCGCCATATTCAATCACTCTGAGCAGTTTTTCCTGCACCAGCATTGGCGCGGTAGCAAGTTCATCCAGAAACAGCGTGCCGCCGTCGGCCCGTTCAAAGCGCCCCGGATGACGTTTTTGCGCACCGGTAAACGCGCCGGCTTCATGACCGAACAGTTCGCTGTCGAGCAGGTTTTCATTCAGCGCCGCGCAGTTGAGCGAAATAAACGGTCCCTGCCAGCGAGAGGAGAGATAATGCAGGCGGTTGGCAATCAGTTCCTTACCGGTTCCGCGCTCGCCGATGATCAGTACCGGCTTGTCCAGCGGCGCAAGGCGGGAAACCTGCTCCAGCACTTCCAGAAAACTGTTGGCTTCCCCTAACAGATTATCTTTGTATTCAGCCATGATGAATTTCGCCACATGTTAGTGTATTTAACCACTTTACCTTGTTTTTCTGTCGAGGTAAAACGGTACATATCAAGCAAAATCAAAGGATTAAAAAGTTGGCACGCAGATTGTATTAGAGAGTCAGCAGGGCATCGCCCGACATCAGAAAAATGTGAGGATAGAATTATGGGTATTTTTTCTCGTTTCGCCGACATCGTGAATGCCAACATCAACGCACTGCTTGAGAAAGCGGAAGATCCGCAGAAGCTGGTTCGTCTGATGATTCAGGAAATGGAAGATACGCTGGTTGAAGTGCGTTCTAACTCGGCACGTGCGCTGGCGGAAAAGAAACAGTTATCACGTCGAATCGAACAGGCAACGGCTCAGCAAACCGAGTGGCAGGAGAAAGCGGAACTGGCGCTGCGTAAAGAGAAAGACGATCTGGCCCGTGCCGCACTGATCGAGAAGCAGAAGCTGACCGATCTGATTGGCTCTCTGGAACATGAAGTGACGCTGGTGGACGATACGCTGACGCGCATGAAGAAAGAGATTGGCGAGCTGGAAAACAAACTCAGCGAAACCCGCGCTCGTCAGCAGGCGCTGACGCTGCGTCATCAGGCGGCGAACTCATCCCGTGACGTGCGTCGTCAACTGGACAGCGGTAAGCTGGATGAAGCGATGGCGCGCTTTGAATCTTTCGAGCGTCGCATTGACCACATGGAAGCCGAAGCGGAAAGCCACAACTTTGGCAAACAGAAAACGTTGGATCAGCAGTTTGCCGACCTGAAAGCGGATGATGAAATCAGCGAGCAACTGGCACAGCTGAAAGCCAAAATGCAGCAAGACAAGCAATAATAATACCTGGCGGTGCCCGAACGCGCCGCCGCTCATCACCTGTAAGGAGTACTCATGAGCGCGCTATTTCTGGCCATTCCGTTAACCATTTTCGTGCTGTTTGTGTTACCGATTTGGTTATGGCTGCATTACAGCAACCGTTCCAGTCGCGGGGAGTTATCGCAAAGCGAACAGCAACGTTTAGTTCAGTTGACCGACGACGCGCAACGCATGCGTGAACGTATCCAGGCGCTGGAAGATATTCTTGATGCGGAACATCCGAACTGGAGGGATCGCTAATGGGCGGCATTGATCTGAACAAAAAATTATGGCGCATTCCACAACAAGGCATGGTGCGGGGCGTCTGCGCGGGGATCGCGCAATATCTTGATGTGCCGGTTAAACTGGTGCGCATTTTAGTGGTGTTGTCGATCTTCTTCGGGCTGGCCTTTTTCACCCTGGTCGCCTACATCATTCTGGCGTTTGTGCTCGATCCGATGCCGGACAACCTCGCGGCTGGCGAACAGCAACCGTCCAGCGGCGAGCTGTTGGATATCGTCGATAAAGAGCTGGCGGCGGGGGAGAAACGCTTGCGGGAAATGGAACGGTATGTCACCTCGGACACGTTTACCTTACGTAGCCGTTTCCGTCAGTTGTAAGTCATTTAAGAGGGCTGAGATGAGCAATCGCTGGCAACGCGCCGGGCAGAAGGTAAGACCCGGAATGAAAATAGCAGGAAAGCTGGTGCTTCTGACCGCACTACGCTACGGCCCGGCGGGTGTCGCAGGGTGGGCGGTGAAATCCGTCGCCCGCCGTCCACTGAAAATGCTGCTGGCTCTGGCACTGGAGCCATTTTTAAGCCGCATGGCGGCGAAAATATCAAAACGTTATTCCGGAAGTTAATTTCCGCAGTCTTTAATCATTTCCCTTGTCTTCATCTGTAACAGCCCACAGCGTCGATTGTTGGGCTGCTAGCCTTTCTTTTTTCCTAAAATGGTCGTTATCGCTGTCGCTAAAATCCCGATGAGCGGCATGACGCCCGCACCGGCTAAAAAGTTTTGCTGATCGATCTGTTTTTCCTTGCGGATATCTGCAAAACGGGCAAGCGCCTGTTCTTCATCTGCGGCATTGATCTCTTCAAATTGCTTCTCGTAGCCCTGCTCAGTCAGTCGCAATGCGGCATCCGCGTCGGATCGTTTCAGTGTTCTGGTGTGCTGCCCTTTTTGATAAAAACAGAACTCTGGCATAGGGTGCTCCTGACGAAGTGAGAGGGAGTAACGACTATAGCCTCCCAGGAAGAATGCCAGCAATAGTGCACTGATTTTATGATCGTTCGTTTGGTGATTTTCCCGCCGTTCAGGTTTCAGCGATTCGCGCTGTGCGTAGCGGACGGCAAATCAGCACCAGGGCCGCAGCGCTACAGAGCGGAAACAACGCCAGTAAAAGCCAGGGATAAATCGCTTGTGTTGACGGAACAAGCGCATTGTCCAGTAAACGACCAAGCAGCAAATTACCCGCCAGCACTGCGCATCCCCCTGCGGTGGAGAGCGCACCATAGTGTGCGCCCAACGTCGATTCATTGGCGAACTGAGGGATGACATCCTTTGCCGACGGTACCAGCAGCATCTGGCCCAGCGTTAATAGCGTGACCAGACAGACTGACGGTATTAACCGTAATCCTCCCTGCGGCGGTTCTGTCGCGGCAAAAAAGGCCACACTCGCAAACGCGGCTGAGAGCAACAAAAACCCCACAGGCAGTATCCTGACGGCACCAACCCGCCTCGCGACACGCGCGAGCGGAAGCTGAAATAAAATAATCAGTACCGAGGCCAGCATAAAGAGTGGACCGAGGTCCTTTTCACTGCCACCCGAACGCTGGAGCTCCACCGGCAAAGCCAGGTAGAGTTGGTTGTAGCTCAACAACCACGAACTGTAGGCGATGATAAAGGCAACGAAGCGAGGCTGACGAAAGGTCGTCCACCACGGGAGAATGTTGAGCGTCTGTTTGTTGTGGTCAGAGGCAGGCAGGAAGAAGTAGAGAACGATTAACGCGATAAGAAACACACCGGCCCCAGCCAGCGCGATTTGTCGAAAACCGATCCCCGTCATCAGCGCACCCATCGCCGGGCCGAGTACCGCGCCAAGCTCCCCACAAACCGCAAACAGGGCAAACCATTCCGCACGGCTGCGCTTTCCGCGGGCTTCGCTTTGCGTGCCTGCTTTTGCCAGCAGGGCTTCAATTGACGGGGAGAACAGCGCCCCGCCGATTCCCGTCAGACACGCGCCCAGAATGATGGGGCCCAGCGATTGTCCATAGGCCAGAAGCAGATAGCCCAGAACACGAACCATACAACCGAAGAGGATGACAATTTTTGCCCCGAAACGATCGGAGAGGGCGCCGCCGACAATAAACATTCCTTGCTGTGAGAAGGTGCGCAATCCCAGCACCAGCCCAATAAGTCCACCAGAGAGCAGCATATCGTCGCGCAGAAAGAGGGCGAGAAATGGCACGACCGCGTAAAAACCGATATTAAAGGCAAACTGGCTGCCCAGCAGAACAGGCGGGTGGAGGGTTGTGGCTGGTCGCAGGGACCACGCAGAGAGACGCATTACACGGCCTTACACCAGGAAGTGGATATGTTTTTTGCCATGGAAAGGCGAGATTTCGATTCGGGTCTTAACCCGGAAAACGTCCCAAAGCAGTTCCTCGCTCAGAATGTCCTGCGGCGTTCCCGTTGCCACAATCTGCCCACGTTGCATAACCATCAGCGAGTCACAGAACATAGACGCATGGTTGAGATCGTGGATAGCCACAATGCTGGTCACTGGCAGTTCACTGATCAGATGCATTAATTGCATTTGATGGTGAATATCCAGGTGGTTGGTGGGTTCGTCCAGTAGAATTTCGGTGGGGGCTTGCGCCAGCGCACGGGCGATATGTACCCGCTGGCGTTCACCGCCGGATAAACTGAGCCAACCTTGTTCGCATTTTTCCAGCATATCAACCCGCTGTAAGGCTGCGTTGACCGTTTCGTCGTCGTGCGTGCTCCAGTTAGAGAAGGGGGAGTGATGGGGAATGCGGCCAAGTTTTACGACATCACGCACGCGCATGTTTGCATCGGTCATGCCGTGTTGTTCAACGAAAGCTACCCGACGGGCAAGTTGCTTTTTGGGTATACGGGATAGGTTTTTTCCGTCCAGCGTCACGTTGCCGATATCCGGGCGACGTAATCCTGCCAGGATGCGTAAAAGTGATGATTTCCCACAACCGTTTGGCCCAAGTAATCCAACGGTCTTACCGGGCGCGACGTTGAGCGAGACATTGTTGACGATAACCTTTTTACCGACTTTCCAGGTCACATTTTCAGCGGCAATACTCATCACTTATTCCTTGAGCGGTAAATGATCACGGCAAAGAAGGGGACACCGACCAGGGCGGTTACCACGCCAACCGGCAAACTTTGCGGCGCTATCAATAAACGCGACGCGATATCCGCCAGCACCATCAGGATCGCGCCAGCAAGTGCGCTGGCAATAAGCAATGTGCGATGCAGCGGCCCAAAGAAGAAGCGCATGACATGTGGAACCACCAGCCCTACAAAACCAATTGAGCCAGCCATGCTGACGATAGTGGCGGTGATGAACGCGGTGGTGGTGAAAAGGGCAAGACGTACCCAGGGAACAGCAATCCCCAAAGACGCGGCGGCATCGTCGCCAAAGGTAAAGGCATCCAGCGCACGCGAATAGTAAAGGCATATTGCCAGTCCGGTCAGTACCACAATCAACGCTAACTGGAACTCAGGCCAGCGTACGCCGCTGAAACTGCCCAGCAGCCAGAACATCACGTCGCGAGCCTGTTGCGCGCTAGCGGAGGTGCTGATGGTATAAGCCGTGATGGCATTGAAGAGCTGGGAAGCCGCCACGCCAGCCAGAATAGTTCGTTCGTTACCCCCTCGCGCGCCGTTTGTCAGAAAGGCGACAAAGGCAAAGGCTGCAAATGCCCCGGCAAATGCGCCAGCAGAGAGGGAGACCGCGCCCGTACCAATCCCCAAAACAACAACGGAAACCGCACCGGTTGATGCGCCCGCAGATACCCCTAACACATAGGGTTCCGCCAGTGCATTCTTCAACAGACTTTGCAGTACTGCACCACAGATTGCGAGACCCGCCCCACAGCATGCCGCGACCAGCGCGCGGCTCAGGCGAAAGTCCCAAATCACACTTTCATAGATGCGGCTGAGCGGGATATCGGTGAGTCCCATTCTGTTGCTGATGGCGTAGAAAACGTCCCGCAGCGGGATAGACAACTCACCCACGCTGACCCCAGTGGCAATCGTGAGAAACAAAAGCAGGATAGCGAGTAAACATGAGCTGGTAAGAAGCAGACCCTGTCGTGTCTGAAGTACCGCAGATGTCATCAGTTCAGCCCCAGTTTTCTGAGCTGCTCGCCAACCTGTTCAGCACCGTAAAGGGTGCGGATAGTCGGGTTCATCGCCTGACCGTCCATAACCACAATATGGCCTTTTTTCACGGCGTCTAACTGACTGACGGCAGGATCGCTTTTCAGGAATTTGATTTTCTCTTCAGCGTTATCAAGCGCCCAGCGGTTACGGTCAAGGCTGGATACCACAATGACGTCCGGGTTGGCTGCGATAACGCTTTCCCAACTCACCGTCGGCCATTCTGTCTCAGAGGTGATGGCGTTGTGTCCACCCAGCACGTTGGCAATGAACCCGGAAGCACTGTTTTTACCGCCGACGTAAGCATCGGCAGAAGGGGATGCACTGGAGAACCAAAAAACAAAAGAGAGATCTTTCTTGCTGTTACCGAACTCCTGGCGGAGATCGGCTTCACGCTTTTTAAAATCGGCGATAACAGCCTGACCTCTGTCTTCCACATTGAAAATTTTCGCGAAATCTTCAATCTCTTTATAGAGATAGGTCATATCCCACAGGGTCTGACGACTGCCATATAAATCGCCGGCCGCTTTCTTTGTGGCGCACATGCCTGGCGATAAATAGCTGTTTACGCCGACGGTAAGCAAATCTTCACGTTTTGCTACCTTACTTTCAGGCCCTAATAACAAAGGTAACTGTGCGGGAACGAAATCCGGGTTTTGCGCAAGGATGGATTCAAGAGTGGGAATTTCTACCGTGAGCGTTTTGATTTTGGCATTTTGTTCAGCCAACTGAGGCAGCACTTTGGTCGGCCAAAATGCACTGGCGATCACGTTATTCTGCAAACCTAACAGCAGCAGAATCTCAACGGTATTCTGCCCGAGAGCCACGACGCGTTCTGGCGCTTTGGTGAACGTTTCAGTGTATCCACAGTTCTCCAGAGTCAGTGGATAGGTCGTTGCCTGAGCAGCACTGACGGACGCGAACACCATGCCGAATGCGCAAATGACTTTTTTCATTAACCGCTACCCTTCATTCAAATTATTATTAATGCAAATGAAACTCATTATTGAAGCGGGGTTTTATACAATGCAATATATTTGGTGTCAATGGGAGACATTGTCTGGCGCGGGATGAACAGGGGGACGGATAAGAATCGGGTAGAGAAATAAACGTTATCAAATTTAATTTAAAATAATGCGTTATTTGTGCGGCATTGCTGATAACGCATCGTCCTGACGTATTCATGCCATTAAACCGCTTTTCAGGTGTAACGGTGTCGCACTTGCTTTTCCAGTACCACAACACGGTTGATAATCAACGACCTGCCCCCACAATAAAGGTATGCGTTATACTTTTTTCTGGTCTTCAGGCATAACGGGATGGCGATGAAGAGACTCACCAATGAATTCAATGCGCTGGTTAATCGCGGCGTAGACCGACATTTGCGCCTCGCGGTCACCGGGCTGAGCCGGAGCGGAAAAACCGCATTTATCACCGCAATGGTTAACCAGTTATTGAATATCCATGCCGGGGCGCGATTGCCGCTGCTTAGCGCGGTGCGTGAAGAGCGCCTGCTCGGGGTGAAGCGGGTTCCCCAGCGCGATTTTGGCATTCCCCGCTTTACCTACGATGAAGGGCTGGCCCAGCTGTATGGCGATCCGCCGACGTGGCCGACGCCAACCCGCGGGGTCAGCGAAATTCGCCTGGCGCTACGCTATAAATCCAATGATTCTCTGCTGCGTCACTTCAAAGAGACGTCGACGCTGTATCTGGAGATTGTCGATTATCCCGGCGAATGGCTGCTCGACCTGCCGATGCTGGCGCAGGATTATCTGAGCTGGTCACGGCAGATGACCGGGTTGCTCACCGGACAGCGGGCAGAATGGTCGGCGAAATGGCGACAACTGACGCAAGGACTGGATCCGCTGGCAACCGCCGATGAGAATCGCCTGGCCGACATCGCGGCGGCGTGGACAGAATACCTGCATCAGTGCAAACAGCAGGGGTTGCATTTCATCCAGCCGGGGCGGTTCGTGCTGCCTGGTGATATGGCTGGCGCGCCGGCACTGCAATTTTTCCCCTGGCCGGATGTGGACGCGTGGGGGGAATCCAGACTGGCCCAGGCGGATAAACACACCAACGCCGGGATGCTGCGCGAACGCTTTAACTACTACTGCGAAAAGGTGGTGAAGGGGTTCTATAAGAACCACTTTTTGCGCTTCGACCGTCAGATCGTGCTGGTGGATTGTCTGCAACCACTCAACAGTGGGCCGCAGGCGTTCAACGATATGCGCCTTGCACTAACCCAACTGATGCAAAGTTTCCATTACGGACAGCGCACGTTGTTTCGTCGGCTGTTTTCTCCGGTGATAGACAAGTTGCTGTTTGCCGCCACCAAAGCGGACCACGTGACTATCGACCAGCACGCCAATATGGTGTCGCTGTTGCAGCAGTTGATTCAGGACGCCTGGCAGAACGCGGCGTTTGAGGGGATCAGCATGGATTGTCTGGGGCTGGCTTCCGTCCAGGCAACCACCAGCGGGTTGATTGACGTTAACGGCGAGAAGATCCCGGCGCTGCGCGGAAATCGCTTAAGCGACGGATCGCCCCTGACGGTCTACCCCGGCGAAGTGCCGGCACGACTGCCGGGACAGGCGTTCTGGGACAATCAGGGATTTCAGTTTGAAGCTTTTCGACCACAAAAGATGGATGTCGATAAGCCACTGCCGCACATTCGCCTGGATGCCGCGCTGGAGTTTTTAATAGGAGATAAATTGCGATGAGCGAACCGATAAAACCGCGGATTGATTTTGCCGGTCCGCTTGAAGTCGAGCAGAACCCGGCTTTTAAAGCGCAACAAACGTTTAGCGAGACGCAAGCCCAGTCCTTTGCCCCGGCCACCGTCGATGAGCCTCTGGAAGAAGAGGGGCAGGCCGAAGCGGTAATTGATGCGGCGCTGCGCCCGAAGCGCAGTTTGTGGCGCAAGATGGTGATGGGCGGTCTGGGGCTGTTCGGCGTAAGCGTGGTTGGACAGGGCGTACAGTGGACGATGAACGCCTGGCAAACGCAGGATTGGGTGGCGCTCGGTGGCTGCGCGGCCGGGGCGCTGATTATCGGCGCGGGCGTTGGATCGGTGGCAACCGAATGGCGACGCCTGTGGCGTTTGCGTCAGCGTGCGCATGAGCGCGATGAAGCGCGCGACCTGCTGCACAGTCACGGTGCCGGAAAAGGGCGGGCCTTCTGCGAGAAACTGGCGCAGCAGGCCGGAATCGATCAGTCGCATCCGGCGCTACAGCGCTGGTACGCCTCGATTCACGAAACGCAAAACGATCGCGAGGTGGTCAGCCTCTACGCCCATCTGGTTCAGCCGGTGCTCGATGCCCAGGCGCGGCGCGAAATCAGCCGTTCGGCGGCGGAGTCGACGCTGATGATCGCGGTCAGCCCGCTGGCGCTGGTGGATATGGCGTTTATTGCCTGGCGCAATCTGCGACTGATTAACCGTATTGCCACGCTGTACGGTATTGAGCTGGGCTATTACAGCCGTTTGCGTCTGTTCCGTCTGGTGTTGCTCAATATCGCCTTTGCCGGGGCCAGCGAGCTGGTGCGGGAAGTGGGGATGGATTGGATGTCGCAGGATCTCGCCGCGCGCCTGTCGACCCGTGCCGCGCAGGGGATTGGGGCAGGGCTGTTAACCGCGCGACTGGGGATCAAAGCGATGGAACTTTGCCGTCCGTTGCCATGGATAGATGATGACAAACCGCGTCTGGGGGATTTCCGTCGTCAGCTGGTCGGTCAGCTCAAAGAGACAGTGCAGAAAAACGGCTCCTCGCGAGAGAAATAATGTTGTCGCAGGCGTTGACCGCGTAACTTTACGCCGAAACGCCTGTTTTTCCGTCATGCTGTCAATATTTGTTGACAGAATCCTTCCTGCTTCCCCATTCCTGGCTTATCATCTTATCTATAGCTCATTATTCAGGTGAAGGTCCCCCCATGCGTCTGGAAGTCTTTTGTGAAGACCGACTCGGTCTGACTCGCGAATTACTCGATTTACTGGTGCTACGAAGCATAGATTTGCGCGGTATCGAGATTGACCCCATCGGGCGAATCTACCTTAACTTTGCCGAACTGGAGTTCACTAACTTCAGTAGCCTGATGGCTGAAATCCGCCGCATTGCGGGCGTTACCGACGTACGCACCGTACCGTGGATGCCGTCAGAGCGTGAACATCTGGCGCTCAGCGCGCTGCTTGAGGCGCTGCCTGAACCCGTCCTGTCGCTGGATCTGAAAAGTAAAATTGAGATGGCGAACCCGGCGAGTTGCCAGCTCTTTGCGCTAAATCCGGAGCGAATGCGCAACCACACCGCCGCGCAACTGATAAACGGTTTTAACTTCCAGCGCTGGCTGGAGGGCAATCCGCAGACCTCCCACAACGAACATGTGGTGATCAACGGGCAGAATTTCCTGATGGAAATCACACCGGTCTTTCTGCAAGGGGAAGCTGACGAAACCATGCTCACCGGGGCGGTGGTAATGCTACGTTCAACCATTCGGATGGGGCGTCAGTTGCAGAATCTGGCGACCCAGGATGTGAGCGCTTTCAGCCAGATCATCGCCGTCAGCGGCAAAATGAAACACGTTGTTGAACAGGCGCGCAAACTGGCAATGCTGAGTGCGCCGCTGCTGATTATCGGCGATACCGGCACCGGTAAAGATCTGTTTGCCCATGCCTGTCATCAGGCCAGCCTGCGTGCGGGTAAACCGTATCTGGCGCTCAACTGCGCCTCGATTCCTGAAGATGCGGTGGAAAGCGAACTGTTCGGCCATGCGCCGGAAGGCAAAAAAGGCTTCTTCGAGCAGGCGAACGGCGGTTCGGTGCTGCTTGATGAGATTGGCGAAATGTCGCCACGCATGCAGACTAAACTGCTGCGGTTCCTCAATGACGGCACGTTCCGCCGGGTGGGGGAAGATCATGAGGTCCATGTCGATGTGCGTGTGATCTGCGCGACGCAAAAGAATCTCGTTGAACTGGTGCAGAAAGGACTGTTCCGCGAAGATCTCTATTATCGCCTTAACGTGCTGACGCTGAATTTGCCGCCGCTGCGCGATTGTCCGCAGGATATCATGCCGCTGACCGAACTGTTCGTGGCGCGTTTTGCCGATGAACAGGGTGTCCCGCGCCCCAAACTGGCTGCCGATCTCAGTACGGTGTTGACCCGCTACGGCTGGCCAGGCAACGTGCGACAGTTGAAAAACGCCGTCTACCGGGCGCTGACGCAGCTTGAAGGTTACGAGCTGCGGCCGCAGGATATTTTGCTGCCGGATTACGATGCGACGACGGTTGCAGTCGGTGAAGATGCGATGGAAGGTTCTCTGGATGACATCACCAGCCGCTTTGAGCGCTCGGTGTTAACCCAGCTGTACCGCAGTTATCCAAGTACGCGCAAGCTGGCGAAACGTCTGGGGGTTTCTCATACCGCGATTGCGAATAAGCTGCGCGAATATGGCCTGAACCAGAAGAAGAGTGAAGAGTAAAAAAATGCCTCCGACAAAATGGAGGCATTTTTGTATGCCGGGATGACTTACGCTTTCAGCACTTCCAGTGCGGCGGCATAGTCAGGCTCGTTAGTGATTTCATTCACCAGTTGGCTGAAGATGACATTGTCATTTTCATCCAGAACCACCACCGCGCGAGCGGCCAGGCCTTTCAGAGGGCCTTCAGTGATTTCAACGCCGTAGTTTTTCAGGAACTCAGAGTTACGCAGCGTGGACAGCGTGATAACGTTGCTCAGACCTTCTGCGCCGCAGAAGCGGGACTGAGCAAACGGCAGGTCCGCAGACACACACAGTACGACGGTATTGTCGATTTCAGTGGCCAGTTGGTTAAACTTACGTACCGATGCCGCGCAAACGCCGGTATCGATGCTCGGGAAAATGTTCAGCACTTTGCGTTTGCCTGCAAACTGGCTCAGTGCGACGTCAGACAGATCTTTTGCCACGAGGGTAAAAGGCAGCGCTTTGCTACCCGCTTGAGGAATGGAGTTGGCGACTGCAACCGGGTTGCCCTGGAAATGAACGGTTTGTGACATGGTTATCTTCCTGTTTACATATAGTTAACGTCACAGCTAGTTTATGCCAACAGCCGATAACACGGCAAACGCTATTTCGGTGTAGCGCACAAACCACCACGTCATGGTTTAAGGAGAAAAAATGCGTTCTGTGAAGGTATACGAGGAAGCCTGGCCGTTACATACCCCCTTTGTGATTGCCCGTGGCAGCCGCAGCGAGGCGCGTGTCGGGGTGGTTGAACTGGAAGAAGAGGGCGTGAAAGGGACGGGCGAATGCACGCCCTATCCGCGCTACGGGGAAAGCGATGCGTCCGTGATGGCGCAAATCATGAGCATAGCGCCGCAACTGGAAAAAGGACTGACCCGGGACGCGCTACAGAAACTGCTTCCCGCCGGCGCGGCGCGTAACGCGGTTGACTGTGCATTGTGGGATCTGCATGCCCGTCAGCAGCAGCAAACGCTGACGGAAACGCTTGGCGTGGCGTTGCCCGAGACGATCGCCACTGCGCAGACCGTGGTGATTGGCACACCGGAACAAATGGCGGCCAGCGCGGCGGCGCTGTGGGAAGCCGGTGCAAGAGTGTTGAAGGTGAAACTGGACGATCGGTTGATCAGTGAACGCATGGTGGCGATTCGGTCGGCGGCACCGGAGGCGACCCTGATTGTCGATGCCAATGAGTCATGGCGGGCGGAAGGGCTGGCGGCGCGCTGTCAACTGTTAGCCGATCTCGGCGTGGCGATGCTGGAACAACCGCTTCCGGCGCAGGATGACGCGGCGCTGGAAAATTTCATCCATCCGCTGCCGGTCTGCGCGGATGAGAGTTGTCATACCCGTAGCAGCCTGAAAGCGCTGCACGGGCGCTATGAAATGGTCAATATCAAGCTGGACAAAACCGGTGGACTGACCGAGGCGCTGGCGCTGGCTACCGACGCACGCGAACAGGGATTTGCGCTGATGCTGGGTTGCATGCTTTGCACGTCACGGGCGATTACTGCCGCATTACCGCTGACGCCGCAGGTCAGTTTTGCCGATCTTGATGGCCCTACCTGGTTGGCTGTCGATGTCGAGCCCGCGCTGCACTTTACGACCGGACAACTTCATCTTTAGGATGCCAGCGCAGGAGCGTGGACATCGCCTGTAGATATTTCTCGCTGGCCTCATCGGATGAGATCGGCGGAAATTCCGCAGTGATGCAGTGTAATTCCAGGTCCGCACACCAGCTGCCGAAAGAGCCGGGCGTTTCGTAACCCACGCTGGTCACCAGCGGCAGTTCGAACGCCTGCGCCAGCCATTCACCGAGTTCACTGCTTTTGGGATCTTCAATGCAGGCCAGCGGGTCATGGAAGGAGACGACCCACGCGGGGTGAATGCGATGAATCAACTGACATAGCGCCTGAGTTTCCGGTTCCGAACCCGGATGCTCTCCCGTCAACAGCACCACGTCACGCGCTTGTGCAGCGCTGTTCCAGCGATAAACCGTCTCCCCGGCTTTCCAGTTGGCTGACGGAAAATTGCGATTGAGATCGACGCCGTTGGCGTTCGCACGTAAACCAAGCTGACAGCCGTCCGGGTTTACCGCGAGGATCACATGGTGGCGGCGCAGTGACGGCGTCAGCGTGCGCAGCGCGCAGGAGAGCGTGACCACCGACGCGTTTTCGTCACCGTGCGTTCCCGCAATAATCAAACCACTGTCGCGACTGGCGGCGGAAGCCGGAAACCAGATCAGCGGAGCCCCCAACAGTGAACGTCCATAATGTTCGGTTCCTGGCGGAAAGGCGCCGCGTTGTGCACGAGGGCGGGTAACGGTCATAAGCGTCTCTGAATTCAGGGATTATTACTCGCAGTGTTGTGCAAATCTGGCCGATAATCAAATCGTTTTCACACGCACTGATTTTTAGTCGTAATATCAATTTTCTGCAGGAAGTTGTTTGCATTTCCTTCAGGCGAAACAAATAATTACGCCATCGTGACTAAGCCGGATTGAGGGGACTCTATGAAGCACTCTGTTTCAGTAACCTGTTGTGCGCTGTTGGTTAGCAGCATTTCTCTGTCATATGCTGCGGATGTTCCCAGCACAACGGTACTGGCAGAGAAGCAGGAGCTGGTTCGCCATATAAAAGATGAACCTGCGACGCTTGACCCGGCAAAAGCCGTTGGACTGCCGGAAATTCAGGTTATTCGCGACCTGTATGAAGGGCTGGTGAACCAGAACGAGAAGGGCGAAATCGTGCCTGGCGTCGCCACGCAGTGGAAAAGCAACGACAATCGGATCTGGACGTTTACGCTGCGCGATAATGCGCGCTGGTCAGACGGTACCCCGGTGACCGCGCAGGATTTTGTCTATAGCTGGCAGCGGCTGGTAGATCCGAAAACGCTGTCACCTTTTGCCTGGTTTGCCGCGCTGGCGGGGGTGAATAACGCCCAGGCGATTATTGATGGCAAAATGACGCCCGATAAGCTCGGCGTGACCGCCATTGACGCTCGCACCCTGAAAGTACAACTGGATAAACCGCTGCCGTGGTTCGCCAATCTCACCGCCAGCTTTGCGTTTTATCCGGTACAAAAAGCCAACGTGGCAAGCGGTAAAGACTGGACCAAACCGGGCAATCTGATTGGTAACGGCGCCTATGTGCTGCAGGATCGCGTGGTGAATGAAAAGCTGGTGGTGGTGCCGAATACCCATTACTGGGATAACGGTAAAACGGTGCTGCAAAAGGTGACCTTCCTGCCTATCAATCAGGAGTCCTCAGCCACCAAACGTTACCTGGCGGGTGACATCGACATCACCGAGTCGTTCCCCAAAAATATGTACCAGAAGCTGTTGAAGGACATTCCTGGTCAGGTCTATACGCCACCCCAGTTGGGAACCTATTACTATGCGTTTAACACGCAAAAAGGCCCTACTGCGGATTCCCGCGTGCGTCTGGCGCTGAGCATGACCATCGATCGTCGCATTATGGCGGAGAAGGTGTTGGGGACCGGGGAAAAACCGGCCTGGCATTTTACGCCGGACGTCACTGCCGGCTTTACGCCTGAACCGTCGCCCTTTGAGCAAATGAGTCAGGAAGAGCTGAATGCGCAGGCGAAAACGCTGTTGCGTGCGGCGGGATACGGCCCGCAGAAGCCGCTGAATCTGACGCTGCTGTACAACACCTCTGAGAACCACCAGAAAATCGCCATCGCGGTAGCCTCGATGTGGAAGAAAAATTTAGGTGTGGATGTCAAGCTGCAAAACCAGGAGTGGAAAACCTACATCGACAGCCGTAACACCGGGAACTTCGATGTGATTCGCGCTTCCTGGGTGGGGGATTACAACGAGCCTTCCACCTTCCTGTCGCTGTTGACCTCAACACACTCCGGCAATATTTCCCGTTTTAACAACCCGGCGTATGACAAAGTCATCACCCAGGCGACGATGGAAAATACCGATAAAGCACGTAACGCGGATTACAATGCGGCGGAAAAAATCCTCATGGAGCAGGCTCCGATCGCGCCAATTTATCAGTACACCAACGGGCGCTTAATCAAACCGTGGCTGAAAGGGTATCCGATCATGAACCCGGAAGATGTGGCTTACAGCCGGACCATGTACATCATTAAGCACTAACAATCCGTCAGCGGGCGCGGGATCGCGCCTGCTGATTACACCGTGTAAATGCGAATATCATGTTCGCGAAACGCCTCGCAATACTCCTTGCTGATGTTCGCCTCAACCACAATAACGTCAATTTCACTGCTTCGGGCGACGACATAGCGAGCCACCGCCGGGATCTTGTCTGCCGTTAGCGCCACAATGGTTTCATTGCACTGTTGAAGCACCGCGCGCTTGAATTCACAGTCGGCATAATCGAACCCGGTCAGACCGGATTCTGGTGCCATCGCACAGCCGCCGATAAAGCCCTGATCAAACAACATTCCCTGAACCTGAGCGATCGCCGATGCGCCGACGCAACCGCCGGAAGAACGCTGCAACTGACCGCCGAGCATGATGACGTCATACAGCGGCTTTTTTAGCAGTACGGCAGCGATTTCCGGTGAATTGGTGACCACGGTCAGAGAGAGTTCTGCCGGGAGCGCTTCCGCCATTGCCAGGTTGGTCGTGCCGGTGTCGATAAAAATACAACTGCCTGATTTGACCAGTCGTGCACATTTTTGCGCGATGCTGCTCTTTTGATCGGGTTTCTTCGTTTTGCGGACCGCATAGTCACCGGCCTCTGGCAGCATCATTACCGCGCCGCCATACACTTTTTTGCAAATACCTTCCTTACTGAGTTCGTGAAGATCGCGGCGAATGGTGTGTTCCGACACGTTCAGTCGGGAGGCGAGGTCGCTGCATACCACACGCCCATTCTCCTGCAGGATCTGCTGAATCAGGGCTTGTCGTTGTTCCGGGAAAGCTGCATAATCGAGCATAATAAATCCTGAAAACCATATCATCGAGCAATAAAAAGCATGATCGGGCAAAACGATCGCTGCTGTCAACATTCTGACGGGCTGAGACGAGGTAAAACATGAAAATCGCACACATGGCGCTATGGACCACGGAACTGGAGGCACAGGCGCGCTTCTGGGCGGAGTTTTTTGGCGGTACGCTCAATGAAAAATACAGCAGCAAGAACAATCCCGGATTCGAGTCCTATTTTGTGCGCATCGGCGATGACATTGCCATTGAACTGATGACAAAACCGGGGTTGCGTGCTCAGCGACCGGATAACCAGACAACCGGATGGGTGCATCTGGCGATTGCGGTGGGTAGTGCAAAAAAAGTGGATATGCTGGCGAAAAAAGCACAGGCGCAGGGGATCCTCGTTTCGCCTCCACGTACCACCGGGGATGGTTACTATGAAGCGGTCATCAAGGACCCGGACGGGAATTTCATCGAAATTGTCGAGTGAGGAGAGGGATCCCCAGCCCCGGATCGCGATGTCCGGGGCTGGAATAGTAAACGTCACGAACCGCTACCGGTTTCATTGATATAGAGCGTCTGGCTCGGGAAGGCAAAGTCAGCACCATGATTCTGTACAATATCAATAATATTAAGATAAACCTGTTGCTGTACGGCCAGCCACTCTTCCCAGATCGTGGTGCGGGTAAAACAATACACCATGATATTTAACGAGGAGTCGCCAAAGCCATTGAAATAGACCAGCAGCGTTTGTTGCTGATCGATATCATTATGGGTTTGTAGCATCTGCCGTATATCAGCGACGATAGCACCGATTTTGCTGGCATCTTCGTAACGTAACCCGACAACCGTGTTGATTCGCCGGTTACTCATGCGGCCTGGGTTTTCGACGCTAATCGAGGAAAAAATCGAGTTGGGAACGTATAATGGCCGATGATCGAAAGTGGTGATTTTGGTCATCCGCCAGCCAATTTCCGTCACGGTGCCTTCAATATTGCGATCCGGAGATCGCACCCAGTCACCGATGCTGAAAGGGCGGTCGAAATAGAGCATGATTCCTGAAAAGAAATTGCTCAAAATATCTTTCCCGGCCATCCCGACCGCGATACCGCCAATTCCGCCGAAGGTCAGTAATCCCGACAGACTCATACCGAAGTGTTCGCCATACAGCAGAATGATGACGATAACGAGGGTTATCTTGATTATCCGCGATAAAATTCTCGCGCGGGTGATATCATGACCTTTATTTATTTGCGATTTTTCAAACTGGTTAATAAGCAGAAACAGTTTCAGGGTCAGAATCAGCGCAATCAGTGAAGTACAGACAAAGTCGACAAAACTGGATGAGATTGCGCTGATATGATAATGCGCAATGACCGTATTCGCGACGCTACCCAATGTACTAATGATCAGGGTGTAAATAAGAAACTGGATGACATGCAGAACAAACCCTTTCTTCTTTTTATTACCGTGATGAAACCAAAAATTCATCAGAATTAAGCTGAAAAGGCTACTTAAAATAACCGTCACATTGAAGATGTTTTTTACAAACAGGTCAGTAAACATCGTTATCCCCGGTATTCCGGTCCCTTTTAAATAACAGCAATATAGCCACAGTCTTAATCATGATACTCAGGATAAACAATTGAGTCATCAAAGAATCGTGGCGATAAATAGTGATATCGGCGCTTTCATACCAATAAGATTTCAATGTGACGCATTTGTGCGTGAAGACTTTTGCGCATTGTCATGGTATTGTTGCACTAAAGTAACGGACTTTCAGTAACAGAAGGGCATTATGATGATGGAAAAGCTAAAGACGGCGAAGGGCAAAAAGTTTCTGCTGTGCCTGCTGGGGGTGTTTATCATCGCCGCATCGGTTGTCACACGCGCCACGATCGGCGGGGTGATTGAACAGTATGATATTCCGCTTTCTGACTGGACGACGTCGATGTATATCATTCAGTCATCAATGATTTTCGTCTATAGCCTTGTTTTCACTGTGCTGCTCGCCATCCCGTTGGGGATTTATTTCCTCGGCGGTGAGGACAAACAATAAAAAAGGCCCGATTATTCGGGCCTTTGGTTTCTTTCACGACGCGTTAGTCGTCTTCATCGTCATCAAGTTCAACAGGCGTCTGGTACTGATCGGGCTTGATGACCAGCAGGTCGCAACGCAGGTGATCGATGACCTGTTCCGCCGTGTTGCCCAGGAACGCGGCGGAAATCCCGGTACGACCCACCGTCCCCAGAACCACAATCCCCGCCTGCAGATGTTCTGCTAAATCGGGGATCACCTCTTCCGGCAATCCTTTCTCGACGTGCGTGACTTTCTCGTCGATGCTGAATTTTTGCCGCAGCGCTTTCATTGCCAGCAGGTGCTGACCGCGAATCGCATCGTTATAGACGCTGGGATCAAATTCCGGCAGTTCAATGGCGATATTGATAGGGGTGACAGGGTAGGCCCCGACCAGATGCACCTCTGTATGGTTGACCTGCTCGGCGAGTTGTAGCGTCTCTTTCACCAGCTTTTCATTCAGCGCATTGTGGTAGGCCTCTTCGCTGGCGAGGTTTACCGCTACCAGCGCTTTACCGCCTTCCGGCCAGGGCTGGTCTTTTACCATCCACACCGGGCTTGGGCATTTACGCAGCAGATGCCAGTCGGTCGGTGTAAAGATAACCGCTTCCAGTCTGTCATGCTGGTGCGCCATCTTCAGCACCAGATCGTGCCCGGCGCTAATGACTTCCTGAATAATGGCTTCAAAAGGACGGTTGTGCCAGACCACTTTAATGTCAACAGGAACGCCTGCTTCGATGTAGTATTTTGCTTGTTCGCGTATCCAGGCTGTCCGCTGACTAATGACGCCCTGACGCATGGCTGTACGCTCATCAGGCGACAGCAGGGTGGTCATCTCGTAGGAAAAGTCGTAGATCGGCAAAAAGGCTTTAATTTTGCCACCAATCCGTTGATGCAAATAAACCGCACGCCGTAACGCAGGTTGATCGTCCTGATTCGGATCGATAACCACCAGCATGTTTTGATACATAGCCATACAGGGTCTCCTTACAACTGTCATCGCAGTTTGTAACTAAAAGAGTAACCCAAGAATGTGAATTGAAACAGGGAAGAACCTTCTGTCAGATCAATAAATCAGGAAAATTTAGCGATTCGACAGAAGGGTTTCAGAAGGGTTGCGGAAAGATTAAGCAACGTTACGGGTGTGTCCGGCGAGTACCGCCAGCGCATCACTGTTTTCGATGGTGATGTATTTCCCTTTCACCGCCAGCATCCCGCTCTTCTGGAAACGACCCAGCAAACGGCTGATCGTTTCAACGGTCAGGCCCAGGTAGTTACCGATATCCCCACGGGTCATGGTCAGTCGGAATTCACGTGGAGAGAAGCCTCGCTGCGCGAAGCGACGGGACAGGTTATAGATAAATGCCGCCAGACGCTCTTCCGCGTTTTTCTTCGACAGCAACAGGATCATATCCTGGTCGCCTTTGATCTCACCACTCATCAGACGCATCATCTGCTGACGCAGGTTCGGCATTTTGCCGGACAGATCATCAAGTGTCTCAAACGGGATTTCGCAGACCATTGAGGTTTCCAGTGCCTGCGCAAAACTCGGATGATGACCGCTACCGATCGCGTCGAAACCGACCAGGTCGCCCGCGAGGTGGAAGCCTGTTATCTGCTCATCGCCTTGTTCAGTAATGGTATAGCTCTTGATCGTACCGGAACGAATGGCATAGAGCGATTTCAGCTCATCACCCGCCTTAAACAGCGTCTGGCCTTTCTGGATCGGCTTTTTACGCTCGATGATATTATCAAGCTGATCAAGCTCATGCTCGTTAAGTGTGAACGGGATGCAAAGCTGGCTGATACTGCAATCCTGGCAATGGATAGCACAACCGCCAGACTGAATGCGCCGTATAATTCGCTTTTCCGGGATCATAGGTCTGCTCAAGCCGTAATTGATATTTGTCAATTTTAACATCTTTTTGGTGAGCACGTAAGTCTGAGCTAACCCCAATAGCGGATAATTCTGGTATACGTGAGCAAATTATTTCTATCTCTTTGAAAATCCATACTTTCCGTGTGGCGTCTTTACGTAAAAGTGTGAGCAAGAAGGCACGAATTGCCTGGATATTACAGCAACAGGTAACCTTCATGGCGCAACAGCCACTCTTTCCGCTGCACGCCGCCAGCATAACCGGTCATGGTGCCGTTGCGTCCGATGACGCGGTGGCAGGGCACCACAATGCTGATTGGATTCGAACCGTTCGCCGCGCCAACCGCCCGCGCGGCCCCAGGACGTCCCAATTGTTCAGCCAACTGGCCGTAGTGCATCACCTGACCACAAGGAATGGTGCGTAATGTCTGCCAGACTTCCCGCTGAAAAGGGGTACCGCCGGTGGCGGTAGGCAGCGAATCGATCGCGCTGAGGTTGCCGGCAAAGTAGTCGGCAAGTTTATCGCACAGGCCGCCCGGATTCGTCGCGCTGATGCGGGTATAACCTTCGGCGCGGTAATGGATATCCAGCAGTTGCACCATACGATCGCTGTACTGTTCCCACTCGATGGCGCGCAGCCTGTATTGCTCATCGCAAATCACCCAAAGCGGACCCAGCGGGGTCATCATTTTCTCTTCCAGTAGTGTCAGCATCGGTTGCCTCGTTGGCATGCAGTCGGTGGGCGTCAACGTATCATGGTCGTCGTCAGCAGCGCTATACCTCTGATTTGGGATAAAAAAATAGAGCCTGTCGACATCCGCCAGACTCTACAGTACACACAGCAGTTTATCCTTCATGTGTTCCCGTTATTATTCCGTGTGGCGGGTAATGTCTTATAGCAAGAACCGTTTACTGATGCCAGCCATCATGGGTGATTGATTTCACGAAAATCTAAGTTAAATCAAATGGATTTTAGAATCACTCAATATGAGTTAATCATGGATAAAATCGACGGTACTTAGTGCATCATGGGTTTATGACATCCCGATGTTTACTGGAAACATCTGTAAACCGTTGTCGCCCTTCTGGGCGACGGTTATGATAGTGGCTGTCTTTAAAAGCGGGAGGACGGAGCATGAACCTTGACGACAAATCATTATTTCTTGACGCCATGGAGGATGTTCAGCCGCTGAAACGTTGCGCCGACGTACACTGGCAACCCGTGCGCAATACGCGTACCCCGCAGCGCATTGATACACTCCAACTGGATAATTTTTTCACCACCGGTTTTCTGGAGGTCGTCCCGCTGACGCAGCCGCTGGCGTTTCGTCGCGAGGGATTGCAGCAGGGCGTGCTCGATAAACTGCACACAGGGAAGTACAGCCAGCAGGCGAGCCTGAACCTGTTGCGTCAACCGGTGGAAGCGTGCCGCCAACAGCTGTTCAGTTTTCTTCTCCAGTCGTTACAGGATGGTCTGCGTAACGTACTGATCATTCATGGTAAAGGACGAGACAATAACTCACATGCCAACATCGTACGCAGCTACGTGGCGCGCTGGTTGACCGAATTCGACGACGTTCAGGCGTATTGCACGGCGCTGCCGCATCATGGCGGCAGCGGGGCGTGTTACGTGGCGCTGCGCAAGACCGCACAGGCGAAGCAGGAAAACTGGGAACGCCACGCCAAGCGAAGCCGTTAATGCAGCAACAGCGACAGCTCCTGCGCGGCTTTCTGCAACTCAGGCAGCACCCGGTTGCGCAACTCGTCCGCCGTCACCTGGCCGGCATGTACTCCCACGTTCAACGCGGCCTGAACCTGGCCCTGACTGTTCATCAGCGGTACGGCAATGGATCGCAGCCCCATCTCCAGTTCCTGATCGTTTAGCGCATAGCCCTGTTGCCGCACTTTCTTCAGTTCGGCGCGCAGGGCGGGGACGGAATCCACGGTCTGCGAGGTGTAGCGGATCATGGTGATGCGACCGAGCATGTCGTTCAGCTTGTCCTCAGAAAGATGACTGAGCAGCACGCGTCCCATTGAAGTGGACCACGCGGGCAGTCGACTGCCGATGTCCAGATCGATGGTCATAATGCGTGAACTGGAGGCGCGGGCGATATACAAAATATCGTCACCGTCGAGGGTGGCGATGGAACAGGACTCATTGAGCATTTCGCTCAGATGCTTCAGAACCGGTTGCGTCGCACGTGCCAGCGGCGTAGAGGCCAGATAAGCATGTCCCAGCGCCAGGATCCGTGGGCGTAATTCAAAATTTTTTCCATCTTCGGCATAGACAAATCCCAGTTTTCCCAGCGTATACAGACAGCGTCTGACCGCCGCGCGCGGTATCCCGGTTTTCTGGCTAATCTGCGATATTGACATAACCCGCCGTTGCGGCGTAAACGCCTGAATCACCTCCAGCCCACGCGCCAGTGAAGCCATGTAGTTAGGGTCGCCCTTGAACGGATCGGCCTCATTGTTCAGTCGGTCATCAGGATGTTTTTCCACTGTTTTCCTCTCGTTGTTCGCCACGGATCACATTCTTCGTACAAATATAAATGATGTTCGATAATCGCACCATATTTCGATTATCGCCCTTGCCTGACTTCGTTAAGTGGGTCACATTTTGTGCGAACAACGCAAAAATGTGCGAAATACGCACCAAAAGGAGCGAGCTGATGATTGATAAAAGTGTGCCTTCGCTGGAGGAGGCCATCGCCGGGATCCCGGATGGTGCCACCATCATGATTGGGGGCTTTGGTACCGCCGGACAACCCACCACGTTGATCGATGCGCTCATTGCGCAGGGGGCTCGCGACCTCACCATCATCAATAACAATGCGGGCAACGGTGAAATCGGTCTGGCGGCGCTGTTGAAGGCCAGACGCGTGCGCAAAATGATCTGCTCCTTTCCGCGTCAGGTGGATTCACAGGTTTTTGACGCACTGTATCGCCGCGGCGAGGTTGAGCTGGAACTGGTGCCGCAGGGGAATCTGGCGGCGCGGATTCAGGCCGCCGGGGCCGGACTGGGAGCCATTTATACGCCGACAGGCTACGGCACCCCGCTGGCGGAAGGTAAAGAAACTCGCCGCATCGAGGGGAAAAACTATGTACTCGACTATCCGATCAAAGCCGATTTTGCTCTGATTAAGGCGCACCAGGCCGATCGCTGGGGAAATCTGGTGTATCGAAAAGCGGCGCGCAATTTTGGCCCCATCATGGCGACTGCCGCGCAAACCACCGTGGTGGAGGTGAATCAGATTGTCCCGCTGGGCGAACTCGATCCCGAGCACGTCATCACGCCCGGTATTTTTGTCCAGCGCGTGTTTTCTCTGGAAAACCTCACCCACGCTGCGCTGCGCGCGTAAGGAGTAAATGATGAAGAAATTATCCCGTGACGAAATGGCCAGACGCGTGGCGCAGGATATTCCGGAAGGAGCATACGTCAATCTGGGGATCGGCTTGCCGACCCGCATCGCCAACTACCTGCCGGCGGAAAAAGAGATTTTCCTGCACAGTGAAAATGGCCTGCTCGGGATGGGGCCAAAACCCGCAGAAGGGGAAGAAGATCCGGAACTGATTAACGCCGGAAAAGAGTACGTCACCTTGTTGCAGGGCGGTTGCTTTTTCCACCACGGCGACTCTTTCGCCATGATGCGTGGCGGACACCTCGATATCTGCGTGCTGGGGGCGTATCAGGTCTCTGCATCAGGGGATCTTGCCAACTGGAGTACCGGTGCGCCGGACGCCATTCCCGCCGTGGGCGGCGCGATGGATCTGGCGATCGGTGCGCGCCAGGTTTTCGTGATGATGGACCATCTGACCCGCGACGGTGAGTGCAAACTGGTTGAGTACTGCTCCTACCCACTGACGGGCATGGGCTGTGTCAGCCGTATCTATACCGACCTGGCAGTGATCGACATTACCGACACGGGGCCGGTTGTCCGGGAGATTTTCAACGGTCTCTCTTTTGAGGAGTTGCAGCGTCTGACGCCGGTAACGCTGAGCTGTGAACCGCTGGCGCAAAGCGCATAAGGAACTATGATGAATCAGGCATTTATCTGCGATGCAGTGCGGACCCCTTTTGGTCGCTTCGGCGGAACGCTGGCGAGCGTCAGGGCTGACGATTTGGCCGCCATTGTGCTGAAAGCCTTGCTTGAACGTAATCCTGGCCTCGATCCGGCGCTGATTGATGATGTGATTTACGGCTGTGCAAATCAGGCGGGGGAAGATAACCGCAACGTGGCGCGGATGGCGCTGCTGCTGGCCGGGCTACCGGAAAGCGTTCCGGGCAGCACGGTAAACCGTCTGTGCGGATCCAGCCTTGATGCCATCGGCATCGCCGCGCGAGCGATTAAAAGTGGTGAAACGCAGCTGATGATCGCGGGGGGCGTGGAGAGCATGTCGCGTGCGCCATTTGTGATGGGTAAAGCAGAAAACGCCTTCAGCCGGAATATGAAAATCGAAGACACCACGATTGGCTGGCGTTTTATCAACGCGCAAATGAAAGCACGCTATGGTGTAGATTCTATGCCGGAAACGGCGGAAAACGTGGCGCAGGAGTTTGGCATATCGCGCACCGATCAGGATGCGTTTGCCCTGCGCAGCCAGTTACGCACCGCTGCCGCTCAGGAGCAGGGACTGTTCGCGCAAGAATTGATTCCTGTGACAGTGTCACAGAAAAGGGGCGATCCGCTGATCTTTCGCGAGGATGAGCATCCGCGCGCAACGTCGCTGGAGGCGCTCGCCAGGCTGAAAGGCGTGGTTCGCGCCGACGGTACGGTATCGGCGGGCAATGCGTCTGGCGTCAACGACGGTGCCTGTGCGCTGCTCATCGCCAGTGAACAGGCGATGGTACAGCAGGGGTTGCAACCGCTGGCGCGTATTGTCGGCGTGGCAACCGCTGGGGTCGCCCCGCGAATTATGGGCTTCGGTCCGGCACCGGCGGTCCGTAAAGTGCTGGCACAAACAGGATTAACGCTCAGTCAGATGGATGTCATCGAACTTAACGAAGCGTTTGCCGCGCAGGCGCTGGCGGTGATGCGCGATTTGGGGCTACCCGATGATGCCGCCCAGGTGAATCCCAACGGCGGTGCGATTGCCCTCGGCCACCCTCTGGGGGCATCGGGCGGTCGTCTGGCGATGACCGCCGCTTACCAGTTACAGCGTACCGGCGGCCGCTATGCGCTTTGTACGATGTGCATTGGCGTGGGTCAGGGGATCGCATTGATTATTGAACGTGTGTAAGGAGCAGGAATGACCTTGCTAACCCCGTTGATGCGCGGAACGGCGCTCACGACAGAATTTTCAGATTTACAGCTTCTCCAGGGAATGCTCGATTTTGAAGCCGCGCTTGCCCGCGCGCAGGCCGCCTGCGGAGTGATCCCGGCAACGGCCGCCGGGCCTATCGCCCAGGCCTGTCGCGCGGAGTTGTTTGATCTGCCCGCGCTGGCGGAATCGGCGCGGGCGGCAGGCAATCTGGCGATTCCGCTGGTAAAACACTTAACCGAACGGGTGAAGAGCGCAGATCCTGACGCGGCGCGCTACGTCCACTGGGGGGCAACCAGTCAGGATGCGATCGATACCGGTCTGGTGCTGCAACTGCGTGCCGCGCTGAATCACACGCAACGCGCGCTGGGTCAGTTGACAGAAACCTTTGCCCGTCAGGCATTGCACTACCAGCACACCGTCATGCCTGGGCGTACCTGGATGCAGCAGGCGCTGCCGGTGACCTGGGGCTTAAAACTGGCGAGCACGCTTGATGCGCTGCTGCGCTGGCAGGAACGTCTGCAACAGTTGCTGCCTCGCGTCCAGGTGCTGCAGTTTGGCGGCGCGGCGGGAACGCTGGCATCACTCGGACAGGACGCTCTACCGGTGGCAGAGCGGCTTGCGCAGGAACTGGCGCTGACGCTGCCGGATACGCCCTGGCATACCCAGCGCGACAGGCTGTTAGAAGTCGGGGCATGGTATGCCGGTATTGGCGGTACCCTCGGCAAGTTTGCTCAGGACTTTGCGCTGCTGATGCAGACTGAAGTGGCAGAAGTCAGCGAACCTGCCGCCGCAGGTCGGGGCGGATCGTCGGCGATGCCGCATAAACGAAATCCGGTAAGCTGTGCGGCGATCCTGACCGCCACGCAGCGTACGCCAGGGCTGATGGCCACACTCTTTGGTTGTCAGCTACAGCAGCATGAACGCGCGCTCGGCGGCTGGCAGGCTGAATGGGAAGTCCTGCCGGAGGTCGTCATGCTGGTCGGGCACGCGCTGGAGGAAACCCAGCTGCTCGCCCTGCATATGCAGGTTTTTCCGCAAAAGATGCGTGACAACCTGGACATCACCCACGGTCTGATGATGGCGGAAGCGGTCACTCTGGCGCTGGCGGCATTTATCGGCAAACAGGACGCGCACCATCTGATTGAAGGGCTGTGCCATCGCGCAATAGAAAACGATCGATCCCTGCATTCGGTGCTTGTCGATGACCCGCAGGTGATGGCCCATCTTAATGAATCTCAGCTGGCGGCGTTACTGGATCCCGGCACGGCGACCGGCAGCGCGGCACAATTTGTTCAACGTGTGCTTGCACGTTACGAGGAACGACAGCATGGAACTGAATTACCAGATTGATGGCCCGGACGATGCGCCAGTGGTGGTGTTATCCAATTCCCTGGGCACCACGCTTACGATGTGGGCGCCGCAACTTGCCGCGTTGAGCGCACAGTATCGGGTGTTACGCTATGACACTCACGGGCATGGTGCTACGGGTAAAACGGGGCCAACCGATCTCGCCCGGTTAGGGCAGGATGTGATTGCGTTGCTTGACCACCTGGATATTCCGGCAGCGCATTTTTGCGGGATCTCGATGGGAGGGCTCACCGGGCTCTGGCTTGCCTGTCATCATCCTCAGAGGATGCTGAGCGTGACGGTGATAAACAGCGCCGCACGCATCGGTGATGAGGCGGGCTGGCACGCTCGCGCACAACATGTTCGTCAGAACGGACTGCGCGACATTGCCGTCAGCGCACCTGAACGCTGGTTCAGCCCATCCTTTTGTCGGTCCGCACCGCAAACGGTCTCAGCCCTGTGTCAGCAACTCGCGGACTCGTCAGCAGAAGGATACGCCGCCTGCTGTGATGCGCTGGCTACGGCTGATTTACGTGAACAGATTAGCCGTATTACGCGGCCGGTGCTGCTGATCGCCGGAGAATATGACCCGGTCACCACCGTGGACGACGCCCGGTTTATGCATCAGCGTATTGCAGGTTCCGTGCTGGCCGTGGTGAAGGCGTCCCACTTATCCACTATTGAAGCGCCGGCCACGGTGAACGCGGCGTTATTATCGTTTCTGGGAGGACAACATGCAGGATGAAGAACGTTATCAGCAGGGAATGGCCATACGCCGGGGTGTCCTGGGCGATGCGCATGTTGACCGCACCGTGCAAAATCTGACGCCGCTGAATGAAGAATTTCAGAACTTCATTACCCGTTATGCATGGGGTGATATCTGGAGCCGTCCCGGACTGGATCGGCATACGCGCAGTATGATAACCATTGCGATGCTGATTGCGCTCAATCGCGAGGCGGAGCTGAAAATGCATCTCAATGCCGCGTTCAACAACGGTGTAACGCGTGAGGAACTGAAAGAGCTGATCATGCATTCGGCGCTTTACTGCGGATTGCCTGCCGCCAATGCGACGCTGCATCTGGCGCAGCAGGTTTTTGATCAGCGCGACGCCGCGGGGAAATAAATCCGGACACCCCGGCGACGGTGCGCGTCGTCGGGGGACACCGTTTTCAGGCTGCGAGCACCCGGTTTCGCCCATCGTTTTTGGCCCGGTAGAGTGCAGCATCCACCCGCTTAAACAGTTCATCGATACTTTCGTTAGGTTCGTGGTGGGCCACACCAATGCTCACGGTAAAGCGCGGCAGGCCGGGGAGGCCAATTTTCGCCACCGAGGCGCGAATGGATTCGGCTAGCTGCAGCGCGGTCTCCAGCGGGGTGCGCGGTAACAGCAGAATAAACTCTTCGCCGCCCCAGCGGAACACTAAATCACCGTTGCGCGCGCAGGATTCCAGGTTTCGCGCCAGCTCGCAGAGCACCTCATCCCCTTTCAGGTGACCATACAGGTCGTTAATGCTTTTAAACCGGTCGGTATCAATGAGCAGCAGGCTGTAATCCTGGGGCAGGGACAGATGCTGCATCTGTCCCTGTTCAGTCAGTTGATAGAACTGACGACGGTTGAGCAATCCGGTCAGCGCATCATGCAGGGCGGCGCGCTCCAGTTCTTGTTCGAGGCGTTTCTGCTCGGTGATGTCGTGAATGATGCACAGCATCAGTCTGTCGCCGTAGATTTCAATCGGCCCGGCATAGGTTTGCACATGGCGGGTTGTGCCATCGGCAATTTTATGGACAAAATTTAACGGTTTATGCCCGCCCGGAAGTCGCGCAATTTCATGCATAATCGGCAGAATCTGCCGACCCAACATATTGATTTCCCAAGTATGTTTCTGGCACATTGCCTCCAGGCTGTAGCCGTAGAAATTGAGCGCCGCCAGGTTGGCATCGACAATAAGTCCCTCTCTTGAGGGGTCAATCAACAGCATGGGGGCGGAGTTAGTGAGAAAAAATCGGGCGTAAAATCCCTGCTTTTTACGCTGATAGGTTGCAGACCGGCTGGCCTTCAACCCCTGCGCCGCCGGGGTATCAATGCCTTCGAAGAGAATCACTTCACCGGATCCCGGCAGGTCTTTTACCGACAACCGGCAGGTGAGCGCAGCCGGATTATTTTCACGCGGCACCGTCAGAATTTCGACAATATCCTGCTGGTTGCGAAGATCCGTAATATAGTTCGGTAAGATAGTCTGCGCGTGGGTGGAATACACCCCTTTGCGCAGTTGGCTGAAGGTGTATCCTTGCATCATCTCTCTGGCGATACGATTGGCAAAGAGTAATTCTTCGGTGCCTGGAGAGACGATCCAGACCGGAAGCGTTAATAAATCCAGTGCATTCAGGTTGTGTGCAATCATCAGTAATCCCGTTATTTTTTATTCATTATTTTGCGAACATGCGAGAATAGTTTTTTATAATGTAATAGAACGTTGTGGTGATAAACAGGAAACAACGTTTAGTTGTTCAATGAGATTATCCTTTTGTAATAGTGACGGTATTTGCTGTGCCGGTAAGGGATGGGCATATAAAAAGCCTTGCAGTACGCCACACCCCATCTGCGTCAGGAGTCGCTCTTGCTCAGGCGTTTCGATCCCTTCCGCGACGACGCGTAAATTCATAGAGTGGGCGATATCAATAATCGTCGAGACAATTTTGCTGTTCTTGTTGTTCTCATTGATATCTTTAATAAAGATACGATCGATCTTCAATTCCCGCGCCGGAAGTGATTTCAACATTAGCATATTTGAATATCCGCTTCCGAAATCATCAATTGAAACCGTGATCCCGGCAGTCGAAAAGCTATTCAGGATCTGCGTGCTGCGCTCAAGATTTTTTAGCACGGCACTTTCCGTTATTTCCAGCGTTAACCGGGACGGCAGGATCTGGTAACGGGCAAGCGCGCTACAGACGATATCGACGATATCATGCTGTTCAAACTGCGTCGCAGAGAGGTTAATCGCAAGCGACCAGTCGGTATGTCCTTGCTGGGTCCATTGACAGAGCTGCGAACAGGCCTGCTGAATCACCCATTTCCCGACCGAAAGCATGAGACCCGTATCTTCAAGCGTGGGGAGAAACGCGCCAGGCATCAGTAGCCCTTGTTCAGGATGCCGCCAGCGCAACAGCGCCTCAAACCCGGCCAGAGTGCGGTCACTGGCAGTATATTTTGGCTGATACCATAGCTCAAATTCATGACGCGCCAGCGCCTGTGACAGGTCCTGTAAAAAGGCTGGCGCGGTGGTAACAAGGGCTTCCATTTCCGGTTGGTAGATGGCCCAGCCGTCGCGACCCTGCTGCTTCACATGATACATGGCGACATCCGACTTCACGCGTAGCTCATGCGGGGTGGTACCGTGTTCGGGATAGAAGCTGAGCCCGGCGCTGAGTGAAACACGAATGACATGGCCTGAGAGAGAGAAAGGCATTCGCAGAGCGTTGGCAATACGGTCCATCCGAGTGGAGATAGCTTCGGTATTGTTCTCCGGCATCAATAAAATAAATTCGTCTCCCCCTAAGCGGGCAAGCGTCATGGTGTCATCAAGACAGGCGAGGATGCGCTGGCTACTGGCTACCAGTAATTGGTCGCCAATATGATGACCCCAGGTGTCATTGACGACTTTAAAACGGTCAAGATCGATAAAAGCAAGGGCAAACCGCCGCTGGTTGAGCGCCGAGTCTTCCATACAGGCCAGTAAACAGGTGTCGATTTGTGCGCGGTTGGGCAGCCCTGTCAAGGCATCGAAATGACTTTGCTGGGTCAGTTTCTCGCTGAGATGGGAGAGGTTTTCTGCCAGTTGCGACGCCCGCACCTGCGAGTCAAGCATGGAGATCACCAGCATCACGCCTAGCGTGACCAGCGTGATACCCGCGACGCAGATGGCGAGTTCAACCTGACTGAGTCCCGCGTGGAGTGTGTGGCTATGATGACTGAACGTGGCCGCGCTCATACCGGTGTAGTGCATGGCGGAGATCGCCAGCGCGAAAATTAGTGACGCCGCCAACCGGTTAAGCAACGTCTGGCGCGTATCCTGCTGCTGTGAAAAAGCCAGTCGCAGGCCGAGACCGGAAGCCATGACGGCGATGATAACGGACAGGGCTACCAGCCCCCGATTCCAGATGATGGCACCTTGTCCGACGACTGCGGCCATCCCAACATAATGCATGGCGACCATTCCCATGCTCAGAACCACGGTTGCGACCAGCAGTCTGATGCGTGAGAGCGGTGTGCCGGGAATCACAATGTGAATTGCAAACGACGCCGCGAGCAGGGCAATAGCAAAGGAGAGAAGGGTCAACGGCAGATGATAGTTAAGGGGCATGCTCATTTTCATCGCCAGCATTGCGATGAAATGCATAGACCAGATCCCCATACCGAGCGTAATACCCCCCGATAAGCGCCAGAATATCGATTCTCGCCGCGCAGAAATAGCCACTTTACCCGCGCTATCGAGGGAGACAAATGCAGCAATGAAGGCAACAAGAAACGAGATGCCGATTAATACCGGATCCCATGATACGTGCAACATCTTGCTTTCCATCGAGAGTCTGTCGTGCAGTTAAATTTAGCAGGGATTCATCCTTTCGCATGAGAAAAAAATGACAAATCCCGAAATTTTCGCCTTCTTCATTAGCGTTCTGCGGTGAAAAGCGGCAAAAGCGCGAAGGTGCTTATTTAAACGTTATGAAATCTAATCAGTTAAGCTGTGGTTAATGCGCGTTACATAGAGTGTCGTGCCACTTAACTGTTCAGGAGTAGAATCTCATGAGCCTGGAGGGGAAAGTCGTCGTTTCCATGATTAACATGAAGCATAAGGTAAATTTATCTTCCATTATCCCGCTTTAAGGTAAATTTAATTAATCTCAACGTGAAGATGAGATACAGAGCTAAACGAGAAGAATATATGCTTTTCTGATGCTATATAAATATGACCTGCCATATTAACCTCTAACAGGTTTAAAATGTTAAAACACATTAGCGTCAGAACATTTATTCTCGTATTTCTGCTATTTGTTTTTTTCATGATTAATGTTGTGCAAATAATGTACTCGGTGAGATTTCCGGTATTCATTGCAATGAACGTCATTTTTCTGCTGGCGTTACTGTCATTATGGTGCTACATGACAATATATCTTGTCACCCCCATCAATACGGTGAAAAGAAGTATTGAGGCGGTGACCGCGGGAAATCTCGCCGTTCATATTCCTGAATTTGGTAATAACTGTGCCGGGAGACTCATTCCGGGCATCAACAGTTTATCCGGCAGCATCGCGACGCTGGTGCGGGAGATCCGACTTTCTTCGAAAACAGCGCTGTTGTTGTCAGAGCAGTTGGCTGCCCGCAGCGCTGAATTATCGGTAAAAACAGAACAGCAGTCCGCCTCATTAATCCAGACCGCCGCCAGTATGGAACAAATGGCAGCCAGTACCCGCAACAACGCTGACCACACGCGACTCGCCAACCAACAGGCCGACAGCGCGATGCAATGCGCGTACAAGGGCAGCGAATTAATGGTTCAGGTCGCCAGTAATATGCATTCGATTACGGCGTGTGCGCAGCAAATGACAGAAATAATCACCCTGATTGATGATATTGCGTTCCAGACCAATATTCTGGCGCTGAATGCCGCTGTAGAAGCCGCGCGTGCAGGAGAGCACGGAAAAGGATTTTCCGTCGTGGCGACGGAGGTTCGAAATCTGGCGCACAGAAGTGCAGAGGCCGCGAAAAATATTCGGGGGCTCATCGATGTGACTCATCAAAATGTGCAGCAAGGCGCAACGATTGTGGGCGAAACAGAAAAAAATATGCAGGAAATTGTTCAGGGTGCAGGGCAATTAAGCCAGTTGATGAGTGAAATATCGGCCACCACGACTGAACAGGAAAAAGGGATTAATCAGATAACCCTGGCGATGAACGAACTGGAAAAAGTGACGCAAAGTAACACCCTGATGGTGGACGAATTATCAGGATCGTCAGATGTTCTGAAATCTCAGGTTGTCGATCTCCAGTCAAAAACACATCAATTCCGTTTAAGTGATTCGGCAGAAGAGATATCCCCCCCGGTGCACAAGCGCTATGCTCGCGGGTTTTCATGAGCCATTTCAGCACAATGGGAGAATGAGTGGTTGCTTAACATACGTCGACGGCTAGACTAACCAGAAAAGCGCGAGGTATGGGAGGCGAAATGGAAGCCATCAAAGGGTCTGAAGTCAGTGTGCCGGATGCGGTGTTTGCCTGGTTGCTGGACGGCAAAGGCGGCGTAAAACCGCTGGAAGATGATGATGTGATCAGCAGCGAACATCCATGCTGGCTGCACCTGAACTACACGCATCCGGACAGCGCGCAATGGCTGGCAACGACGCCGTTATTGCCGAATAACGTCCGTGACGCGTTGGCCGGTGAAAGTCTTCGTCCGCGCGTTAGCCGCCTGGGGGAAGGGACGCTCATTACGCTGCGCTGTATTAATGGCAGCACCGATGAACGTCCCGACCAACTGGTCGCAATGCGTCTGTATATGGATGAACGGCTGATCGTCTCAACGCGACAGCGTAAAGTGCTGGCGCTTGACGATGTGGTCAGCGATCTCCAGGAAGGCACCGGGCCTGCCGACTGTGGCGGCTGGTTGGTTGACGTATGCGATGCGCTGACGGATCACGCCAGCGAATTTATCGAAGAGTTGCACGATAAAATCATCGATCTCGAAGACAATCTGCTCGATCAACAAATCCCGCCGCGCGGATTCCTCGCACTGTTGCGAAAACAGCTGATCGTCATGCGCCGCTATATGGCTCCACAGCGCGATGTGTACTCGCGCCTGGCCAGCGAGCGTCTGCCGTGGATGACGGACGATCAGCGACGCCGGATGCAGGACATTGCCGACCGACTGGGAAGAGGGCTGGATGAAATTGATGCCTGTATCGCCCGTACCGGCGTTATGGCGGATGAGATTGCTCAGGTGATGCAGGAGTCTCTGGCAAGACGCACGTATACCATGTCATTGATGGCGATGGTTTTCCTTCCCAGCACGTTTCTGACCGGACTGTTCGGCGTCAATCTCGGCGGCATACCTGGCGGAGGGTGGCAATTTGGTTTTTCACTCTTTTGCATTCTGTTAGTGGTTCTGATTGGTGGTGTTACTTTATGGTTGCATCGTAGTAAATGGTTGTAAAAACGGGTGTTTTAAGAGATTTCTACACCTAAAAACGGCTTTAAGATTGAGCGAAGTCAATAAATGCGACGCCTGTTAGGGGCAATATCACTCTTGCAGGTGAATGCAACGTCAAGCGATGGGCGTTGCGCTCCATATTGTCTTACTTCCTTTTTTGAATTACTGCATAGCACAATTGATTCGTACGACGCCGACTTAAATAAGTCGGCTTTTTTTTGTCTGCCTGTTTTCAGCTACTACCCTAAAAGGGAGTCAATGACAGACCGGAGGCAACGATGTTACCTGTGTTAACCCTGCACGATCGGGCGATTCATTTCTCTGATTCCGTGCCAACCGACCCCATACCCATCCCTGAGCCGATTCCTCGTCCGCAGCCGATGCCGGATCCGCCACCGGATGAAGAACCGATTAAAATGTCGCATCACAGGCGCAGATCTGCGAGGATACGCGCCTGCTGACTGTGAGTCGTTTACCGTGAGATTAAATTGTGACTGCTTTTGCTACCCTGAATGTGTTACCCGCCGCCCAGCTTGAGAATCTGAACGAGCTGGGGTATCTGTCCATGACACCCGTCCAGGCGGCGGCGTTGCCGGCGATCCTTGCCGGGCAGGATGTCCGGGTGCAGGCGAAAACCGGCAGCGGTAAGACGGCAGCATTTGGTCTCGGGCTGTTACAGCATATTGATGTCACCCTGTTTCAGACGCAGTCGCTGGTCCTGTGCCCGACGCGCGAACTGGCGGATCAGGTCGCGGGCGAACTGCGTCGTCTGGCGCGTTTCTTACCGAATACTAAAATCCTGACGCTTTGTGGTGGACAACCTTTCGGTGCACAGCGCGATTCTCTTCAACATGCGCCGCATATCATTGTCGCCACGCCCGGTCGCTTACTCGACCATCTGCAAAAGGGCACCGTTTCGCTGGACGCGCTGACCACTCTGGTGATGGACGAAGCTGACCGGATGCTGGATATGGGATTCAGTGAGGCGATAGACGAGGTGATCCGCTTCGCGCCCGCATCACGTCAGACGCTGCTGTTTTCGGCGACCTGGCCGGAAGCGATCGCGGCCATCAGCGGTCGCGTGCAGCGAAATCCGCTCTCTATCGAAATTGATTCGGTGGATGCGCTTCCCGCCATCGAACAGCAGTTCTTTGAAACGTCCACGCACGGTAAAATTCCGCTGCTGCAAACGTTGCTTAGCCAGCATCAGCCAGCTTCCTGCGTGGTGTTCTGTAATACCAAAAAAGATTGCCAGGCGGTGTGCGATGCGCTGAATGAGGCCGGACAAAGTGCGCTTGCACTGCACGGCGATCTGGAACAGCGCGACCGCGATCAGACGCTGGTGCGCTTTGCCAATGGCAGTGCGCGGGTGCTGGTGGCGACTGACGTTGCGGCGCGCGGACTCGATATCAAATCGCTGGAGTTGGTGGTGAATTTCGAACTGGCGTGGGATCCGGAAGTCCATGTTCACCGCATTGGACGTACCGCGCGCGCCGGGAACAGCGGTCTGGCTATCAGCTTTTGCGCACCGGAAGAGGCGCAGCGGGCGAATATTCTCTCTGAAATGCTACAGATAACCCTTAACTGGGTCTCCGCTACGGCTCAACGCACGGTAACGCCGCTGGTTGCTGAAATGGCGACGTTGTGTATCGACGGCGGTAAGAAGGCCAAAATGCGTCCGGGTGATGTGCTGGGCGCGTTAACCGGCGATATTGGTCTGGATGGCGCGGATATTGGCAAGATTACCGTTCATCCGGCGCATGTTTATGTGGCGGTCCGTCAGTCGGTGGCGCATAAGGCGTGGAAACAACTGCAGAATGGGAAGATCAAAGGCAAAACCTGTCGGGTTCGCCTGCTGAAATAAACGCTTGTTGGGCCGGAGACAAAACGTGTCCGGCCCGCTTCACATTACTTCACTTCAACAACGTTCAGACGCAGCTCGTCAAGCTGATTGTCGTCTTCTTCCGGTTGCCAGCCTGCGGGCTGAAGCGGGATCTCTTCACGATCAAACGCCAGATCGCCGCCATCGACAACATCAGAACCGTGCTTAATGCCTTTGAAATCGAACAGGTTAATGTCGCTCAGGTGTGAAGGAACCACGTTCTGCATGGCGCTGAACATGGTCTCAATACGGCCAGGATAGCGTTTATCCCAGTCGCGCAGCATATCGGCAATCACCTGACGTTGCAGGTTTGGCTGCGAACCGCACAGATTACAAGGGATGATCGGGAAGCCTTTGGCTTCGGCAAAGCGTTCAATATCCTTTTCACGGCAGTAGGCCAGCGGGCGGATCACGATATGTTTACCATCATCGCTCATCAGCTTCGGCGGCATGCCTTTCATTTTCCCGCCGTAGAACATATTCAGGAACAGGGTTTGCAGAATGTCGTCGCGATGGTGGCCCAGGGCGATTTTGGTGGCACCCAGTTCCGTCGCCGTGCGATAGAGAATGCCACGGCGCAGGCGTGAACAAAGAGAGCAGGTGGTTTTGCCTTCCGGGATCTTATCTTTCACGATCCCATACGTATTCTCTTCAACAATCTTGTACTCAACGCCAAGTTGTTCAAGATATTCAGGCAGAATGTGCTCGGGGAAACCGGGTTGTTTCTGGTCCAGGTTAACGGCGATCAGAGAAAAGCTAATAGGGGCGCTTTGCTGCAAATTGCGCAAAATTTCCAGCATGGTGTAGCTGTCTTTACCGCCGGACAGGCAGACCATGATGCGGTCGCCATCTTCAATCATATTGAAATCGGCAATCGCTTCGCCCACGTTACGACGCAGACGTTTTTGCAATTTATTCAGGTTGTACTGTTCTTTCTTAGTAATATCTTGATTTTGCGACATTTAATCTTTACTCAAATATCAAACGGGGCACCAGTGGGACAAAAGCGCTTTACATCGCCAGCGTCGAGTTTAGCATCGCTATCTGCTCACTCTTCATTTCTTCAATCCCGGTAGCATTGATTTCATACACCAGCTGCGCATTTTTGTGCCCCACCTGATGGCAACAAAAGACGGGTTTGCGCCTGCGGGCAATAATCCGCATGCGAAAGTGTGCCGTGTATGGTACGGATTGCGGCGACGAATGCCAGCACGTTTTACAGCTTAAACGTTCTGAAGGACGGGAACAAAAAGCCCGCAGCGATGTGCGGGCTGAAAATGTTAGCGTACGACCAGTACGGAACACTCTGCATGGCGTACCACAGCAGCGGCGTTCGACCCTAACAGATATGTTGTAATGTCCGGGCGGTGCGAAGCAATAATCACCATATCAACCGCCAGTTTTTTCGCCATTTCAAGAATCTTGTCTTTTGGCGAGCCTTCAGCGATATGGATCTGTACTCTGTCCGACGGGATAGTGAACTTCTTGATAATCTCTTCCAGTTGAGATTTCGCTTCGGCTTTCAGATCGTCCATGGCAGGCAACTCCGCAGAGTAGGCCAGGCCCAGTGCAGAATAGTAAGGCAGAGACGGGATGACGGTCAGGAAATGAACCTGTGCATCGTCAATTTTCGCCTCGGCTTCGACATGATTAATCACACGTTGAGTTAATTCTGAGTCTGAAATATCGATGGGTACAAGAATTGTTCTGTTCATTAAACCTCCTGTTTGAGTATCCATATAAAGTGTAACGTCTTATCGCAGATTCAGTACAATGATAATGATCACATTTCAGCATTATTTGTTTTTAGTTTCTGGATACTTACCCTTAATAACGCCGTCATAAAATCGGCCTTTTGAGACCACAGAAAGAAAATTTTGGTATATATGCGCAGGGACTCCGCGATATTGCAGAACACCAGACTGGTAGAAACGAATTTCCAGCGTAGACGATTTCTCGTCATAGCCGACGGATGCGATTCGTGATGATTTTACGGGTTGATGGTTCATGGCGGCATCCTCGACGGCAGGTCATACAATGAATATATCATCTAACTGAAGGGGATTTTAGTCTACAAGATATCGCGTTTTGTTATAGGTAAAGCGGATAGGTTCTAACCGGGTGAAAGTGATAACAGCCCGCCGTTACCCGCGGGCTGAGGGGCTTAGAACTGGTAGACCATACCGAGTGCGACGACATCATCGGTATTAATATTGTTACGAGAATAGAAGCTGTCGTCGTTATCCAGCAGGTTGATTTTATAATCAACGTAGGTGGACATGTTCTTGTTAAAGTAGTAAGTCGCGCCAATATCCGCGTATTTCACCAGATCTTTGCTGTTGTCATTGCCCTGACCGGTCAGATCTTTACCTTTTGACATCAGGAAGGAAACCGCTGGACGCAGCCCGAAGTCGAACTGGTATTGTGCCGTCACTTCTACGTTCTGGGTTTTGTTTGCTACGCCGTCATCACCATACGGGGTCATGTTACGGGTTTCAGAATACATAGTGGCCAGATAAATGTTGTTGGCGTCATATTTCAGACCCGCAGTCCAGGCATCCGCCTTATCGCCACCCGCGACGCGACCGCCGGTATTGACCTGCTCGTTGGTACGATCGGAAGTGGTGTAGGCTGCACCGAAGCTAACCCCCATCCCGACGTCATAGGTAGACGAGATACCGAAACCGTCGCCGTTAGCGTTCTGGACGGTGCGATCGCCACCATTACCGGTGCCTTCCTGTTCATTGGTTTTCTGATTTTCGTTGGCACCCTGATACTGCAGGGCGACGTTCAGGCCATTAACCAGACCGAAGAAATCAGTATTACGCCAGGTTGCAACACCGTTAGCACGACCCGTCATAAAGTTGTCAGACCGGGTATAGGAGTCGCCACCAAATTCAGGCAGCATATCGGTCCAGCCTTCCACGTCGTACATGACGCCGTAGTTACGACCGTAGTCAAATGAACCGTAATCGCCAAATTTCAGACCAGCAAAGCCAAGACGGGTAAAGCTGTTGCCGTGATCGCTTTCGGTGGTGTTAGCGTTAACCTGATATTCCCACTGGCCGTAACCGGTCAGTTGGTCGTTAATCTGCGTTTCACCTTTGAAACCCATACGGACATAAGTTTGATCGCCATCACTGTTGGCATCATCAGAGAAATAATGCAGGCCATCAACTTTGCCATACAGATCTAATTTGTTGCCGTCCTTATTATAAACTTCAGCGGCATGCGCGGCGCCTGCGGCTAACAGGGCAGGGATAACAAGGGCCAGTACTTTTCTTTTCATCGAAATTATCCTTTAGTTTTATTATTTACCTGTAACTCCCTCTGTTGGGGAGTAAAAAAATACTAAAGGAGAAGTTCCGCAAAGAGATAAACATCAATCGTTACGTCTTAAGTTAAACCTTAAATAAATAATTCTGTAGAAATGATAATAATTGGTATGAATATAATTGCATGAAAGATATAAAATTTAAATTATACAAAATAAAGACGATGCGATATTCTTCGGCTGTTATATGCCTTTATTGTCACGTACTGCTTTTTTGTTGGTCCATTGCGAAACGTACTGATTTACCGACAAAGAAATTGACAAGCCCGAACAGATGTTCGGGCTTTTTTTTGCGTTCAGTCAGCGATTCCAGCAACCGGGTCAGTCGGTACTGGTCTTCTCGGCTTTACCTGCCAATTGCGCCAGGAAGTCATAGCGTTTTTGCAGATCCGCCGCGGCGTCTTTCCATAACTGCTCGGCCACGTCCGGTTGCTGCGCATTCAGGCGACGGAAACGCTGCTCGTTGAGCAATGTCTCCGCCAGCGCATCTGACGGTGGACGAGAGTCCAGCGCCAGCGGCAATTTGCCTTCATCCGCGCGGCGTGGGTCAAAGCGGTAGAGCGGCCAGAAGCCGGTCGCCGTCAACTGACGCATCTGATCGTGACTCAGCGCGAGGTCATAGCCGTGTTCTTCACACGGGCTGTAGGCGATGATCAACGACGGCCCAGGATACGCTTCCGCTTCCTGAATGGCCTTCACGGTCTGGTTGAGTTGTGCACCGAGCGAAATCTGCGCCACATAGACATGACCGTACATCATCATGCTGACGCCCAGATCTTTACGCGCCTTACGCTTACCGTGCTCGCCAAATTTCGTCACGGCACCGAGCGGCGTGGCTTTTGAGGCCTGACCGCCCGTGTTGGAGTAGCATTGCGTATCCAGCACCAGAATATTGACGTTTTCAGTCAGGCTCAGCACATGATCCAGCCCGCCGAAGCCAATATCGTAGGCCCAGCCGTCACCACCAATCAGCCAGATGGATTTTTCAACCAGCGCGTCGGCATCGGTGAGCAGTTCACTTGCGCCATCGACATCCTTCAGATGCTGACGCAGCGCGGCAACCTGCTCGCGACGCACTTCAGGCGTCGCTTCCGCATGCAGTGCATCGTTCAGTTCGGCCGGGATCCGATCGGCAAACTGTTCAAGCAGGCGCAGAACGCGTACCCGATGCTGATCGACCGTCAGCCGGAAGCCCAGACCGAATTCCGCGTTATCCTCAAACAGCGAGTTTGCCCACGCCGGGCCGCGACCATGGATATCGGTGGTGTAAGGTGTGGAAGGCAGGTTACCGCCGTAAATAGACGAACAACCGGTGGCGTTGGCGATCAGCATTCTGTCACCGTAGAGCTGGGTCAGTAGCTTGATATACGGCGTTTCGCCACAGCCGGAACAGGCACCGGAATACTCAAACAGCGGCGTAATCAGCTGCGACGTACGGATATCGATGCGCTCAAGTTTACTGCGGTCAATTTCCGGCAGACTGAGGAAGAAGTCATAATTCACTTTCTCTTCTTCTACGTGTTCAAGGCGGGACATCATATTGATGGCCTTGATTTCCGGATCCTGACGGTCCTTCGCCGGACAGACTTCCACGCACAGATTACAACCGGTGCAGTCTTCCGGCGCGACCTGCAGAACGTATTTTTGCCCGCGCATATCCCGTGATTTCACATCCAGCGAATGCAGGCTGGCAGGGGCGTTTTCCATCGCTTCCGGCGAGACCACTTTGGCACGAATTGCCGAGTGCGGGCAGGCAGCAACGCAGTGGTTACACTGGGTACACAGTTCTTCTTTCCAGATGGGGATCTCTTCGGCGATGTTGCGTTTTTCCCAGCGCGTAGTGCCCATCGGCCACGTGCCGTCAGGCGGTAACGCCGAAACGGGAAGGGCGTCGCCGAGGCCCGCGAGCATGGCTGCGGTGACCGTTTTTACAAAGTCAGGTGCGGCGTCAGATACCACCGGAGGACGGTTGGCGCTGTGCGGATCAACCGCCTGCAGCGGCACCTCAGCAACGGATTCTCGCGCCAGCGCCAGTGCCTGCCAGTTGCGTTCTACCAGGTCCTGACCTTTACTGCTATAGCTTTTGGCAATCGCGCCCTGAAGCTCAACCAGCGCGCTGTCACCCGGCAGGATTTGTGTCAGATGGAAAAACGCCATCTGCATGACGGTGTTAATACGCGCCGCCAGTCCACATTCACGGGCGATTTTCACCGCATTAATGACGTAAAAACGCGCTTTCTTCTGGTTCAGTACCGCCTGTACTTCCTGCGGCAACCGTGACCAGACCTCATCGGCGGGATATGGCGTATTCAGCAGGAAAATACCACCGGGCTTCAGACGCTCAGCCATCTGGTACTTGTCGATAAACTGCAACTGATGGCAGCCGACAAAATCGGCCTGAGAGATCAGGTAAGCGGAACGGATCGGCTGTTCACTCACGCGCAGGTGAGAAACCGTCAGACCGCCGGCCTTTTTGGAGTCGTAAACGAAGTAACCCTGGGCATACCACGGCGTCGAATTACCGATGATCTTGATGTTGTTTTTGGTTGCCGAAACACTGCCGTCGCTGCCGAGGCCGTAAAACAGCGCTTCCAGTTTGGCCGTCGCCGGCAGGGTGTTATCAGGCAGCGGCAGCGACAGGTTAGTCACATCATCGTAGATACCAACGGTAAAGCGCGGTTTGGGTTTGGCGTGGCTCAATTCATTAAAGACCGACAGCACGCAGTCCGGACCAAACTCTTTTGACGAAAGGCCATAGCGGCCGCCAATCACGCGCGGCAACGTTTCGCGTTCGCCGCAGTTGAAGGCTTCCGCCAGCGCGGTCATCACGTCGAGATACAGCGGCTCGGCCTGGGCACCCGGTTCTTTGGTTCGATCGAGCACGGCAACCGCGCGAACGGATTCAGGCAAAGCCCGCAGCAGATGTTTAGCCGAGAAGGGGCGGAACAGACGGACTTTCAGCACCCCGACTTTCTCGCCGCGCGTCAGCAGTTCGTCGACCACCTCTTCGCTGGTGCCGATGGCGGAGCCCATCAGAATGATGACCCGTTCGGCCTGCGGATAACCGTAGTATTCGAACGGCTGATACTGACGACCAGTTGCCGCGGCGAAGTCATTCATTGCCTGTTCGACGTGGTCATATACCGCGTCATACCACGGGTTGGTTGCCTCTCGGGACTGGAAGTAGGTGTCCGGATTCGCTGAGGTGCCGCGGATCACCGGGTGTTCCGGATTGAGCGCCCGCGCACGGTGCGCCTCAATTTCAGCCTGTGGCATCAGGCCGCGAATGGTGTCATCCGCGAGCGGGATGATTTTGTTGATTTCATGCGATGTGCGGAAACCATCAAAGAAATGAATAAAGGGAACCCGACTCTTCAGGGTGGCGATTTGCGAGATCAGCGCAAAGTCCTGCGCTTCCTGTACGCTCGCCGCGCACAGCATGGCGCAGCCGGTCTGGCGGACGGCCATGACGTCAGAATGATCGCCAAAAATAGACAGCGCGTGGGTTGCCACAGTACGCGCGGCGACATGCAGTACAAAGGGGGTTAACTGTCCCGCCAGTTTGTACAGCGTGGGGATCATCAGCAGTAACCCCTGTGAAGAGGTAAAGGAGGTAGCTAGCGCGCCGGTTTGCAGCGCACCGTGAACGGTAGCAATAGCACCGCCTTCCGACTGCATTTCGACGACACGCGGCGTATCCCCCCAGACATTTTTTAGCCCGTTGCCTGCCCAGGCATCTGCCTGTTCAGCCATCGTTGAACTGGGCGTAATGGGGTAGATGGCGATAACTTCACTGGTACGAAACGCCACCGAAGCGACTGCACCATTACCGTCAATTGTTTGCATATGACACCCTTACATTGCGCAAAAAAAGAGGGACGCAGGAAACAACTTAGCGCCCTGATAGTTATTCCTTAAGTATAGGGCTTTCCTGTATTCCCTTGAAGTTGTGCTGCTTTCGAGTGCACAAATTGACACAAGGATCGCAAAAATAGCGACCGTTTTATTACGTACCAACAAAGACTGGGTTGTATATTTAATTGTGTATTTTTGTTGCTAATTGGTTATTGGTTGCGGGAGATGAGCGAAATTTTTCTTACTCTCCGCGATAATTTTATCGCTGGAATAACAATAAAAAATACTTTGTCCAAAAATGGATTGGGATTCTCTTTGAGGATTTCCTTAATGAATTTATTATCTTCGCTGTCGTCATCACGATGTAAATTTCTTAATAAGGTTTTTTAAGTTCGGTATCCGGTAGCCCACGTCTATACTGGGCGCTGTTCAGAACAAGAGAGCCTGAAAATCTTCAGGTCACTGAATGTCGATAATCTCTATTTAATCGCGAATACGCGTTATAACAACAATGACTCTTTTATCTATCCCTATAGATAACTCTTTTTCGTGCGCAAAAAGTCTGGATGTGTCCATGTATTTAATTGTTTTGATTAGGTTATGTTTCGAATATTATTGCTCGCTTTACTTATTTCCGTCTCGTCGTCGTCATTTGCCATGGTGAAAAGCCAGGTTAAAAACATAGGTTTCAATACCGTATCTCATCTGACTTATTCTGAAGGGTACTTTTCGCAAGCACCTGTTCCGAATAAGAAAGCGCAACTTAAGCGTCGCATTATGAGTGAATTTGCCGCGTGGAGAGGAACCGATTACCAATGGGGGGGAGATAGCCGCAGAGGAATTGATTGTTCCGCATTCACGCGCAGAATCATCGCGTCGGTGATCAACAGACGTTTACCGCGAACGGCGCTGGAACAAAGTCATACCGGTCATCCTGTCAGCCAGCGTGAACTCAAAGTCGGCGATCTGGTGTTCTTTAAAACGGAGCCGAACGTGCATCATGTTGGCGTCTATATCGGCAATGACTCCTTTATTCATGCGTCCAGTTCGCAGGGTGTGACGCTGTCACATTTGTCGAATCAGTACTGGCAGGCGCATTATTTGACCGCGCGTCGGGTAAGCGCATAACGGCAGAACAGGTCAGTAGGATCAAAAACCGCGTGAAAAAGCGCAATAAAATGCGGCGAGGCCGCATAAATGCGCGTTTTGGCTCTCGACGCGACGGATTCGGATGCCTATTATTAGTGCGGCTTGTTTACGCTTACAGAATATGAGGGGAGTCAAATGCGCGCAGCGTTTTGGGTAGGATGTGCCGCGTTATTATTGTCGGCTTGCAGCAGTGACAATGAACCTGTTCAGCAGGCGACAGCAGCGCACGTCGCACCGGGTTTAAAAGCGGCGATGACCAGTTCCGGTGAGGCCAATTGCGCCATGATTGGCGGTTCACTTTCCGTTGCTCGTCAGTTGGATGGATCGGCAATCGGCATGTGCGCGCTTCCCAACGGCAAACGTTGCAGCGAACAATCCCTCGCCGCGGGAAGCTGTGGTAGCTACTAAGCTTCCATTACTGCACTAAATCGGCAAGTTTATAGCTTAACGAATGCTCCGCGGTGGCCAGGGTGAGCTGGTTCGCGGTCAGGTCGACCTGTGCGCCTTGTTTCAGCATCGTGCTGAGGGTGTTATCCAGCTCGCTGAGCTGGGGATCGGCGCACATCATACGGGTCATCGCCATCTCTTTTACCTTCAATGCGCCGTCAGAGAGTGATGCCTGACCGTTGAAGCGATTGCACATATTGCCGGAAATCGTCATCTTTTCGCCAAAGCTCAGCTCAAGCGGATGGCCCGTTGCACCGATCGGTTTACCGTCCACACTCTCCAGAACAAAGCGATGATGCTGCAATTGCTCGCGGCTAACCGACACTTTTCCATTACTGACACAACCTGCTATCAGCAGGCTCAGCGCAACCAGCGCTATGACCTTCTTCATGTTAGTTCTCTGCATTAAAACCGTATTTACCACCGACAGCATACCGATCTTATTGCCAGTGGCTTTGGGGAAATTCTGAAATGCCCTCCTGAAAACAGGAGGGCGACGGGATCAGAACAGGGCGTTAGGACTGGTTTCTCCGTTCGCTAACTGCCGCAAATTCTGTAACGTAGTCTCAGAAATGCTGGTCAGCGCTTCCGCGGTCAGGAAGGCCTGATGCCCGGTGAACAGCACGTTATGACAGGCGGACAAGCGACGGAAAACATCATCCTGGATAACGTCATTCGACTTATCTTCGAAGAACAGATCGCGTTCGTTTTCGTAAACATCCATCCCCAGGGAACCAATTTTCTGATTTTTCAGCGCCTCAATCGCAGCCTGAGAATCGATCAGCGCACCGCGACTGGTGTTGATGACCATCACGCCGTTTTTCATCTGATCAAACGCTGCATGGTTCAGCAGGTGATAGTTTTCCGGTGTTAACGGGCAGTGTAGCGAAATCACATCGGATTCGGCGAACAGCGTCGGCAGGTCAACATATTCCACGCCGAGTTCAAGCGCAGCGGCGCTGGGATAGGGATCAAACGCCAGCAGACGCATGCCAAAACCTTTCAGAATACGCAGGGCGGCGATGCCAATCTTCCCGGTACCAATTACGCCCGCTGTTTTTCCGTGCATAGTGAAACCCGTTAACCCTTCCAGAGAGAAGTTGGCATCGCGGGTACGCTGGTAAGCGCGGTGAATACGGCGGTTGAGGGTCATCATCATGCCCACCGCGTGTTCCGCGACGGCTTCAGGAGAATAGGCCGGGACGCGAACGACCTGCAGACCAAGCTCTTTTGCCGCATCCAGATCGACGTTATTGAAACCCGCACAGCGCAGCGCAATATACTTAACGCCATGATTTTTCAGCTCTTCGAGTACCGGGCGACTGCCATCATCGTTCACGAAGATACAAACGGCTTCACAACCATGTGCGGTTTTTGCCGTTTTCTCCGTCAACAGAAAATCAAAGAATTCAAGCTCAAAGCCAAAAGCCTCGTTAACCTGTTGCAGGTACTTCTTGTCGTACTGTTTTGTACTGTAGACGGCGAGTTTCATAAGACTTTCTCCAGTGATATTGAATCACAGTTATCTAATTCAAATTATTCTACAAAATATAAAATATCATTGAAAGTGATACGTATAATGAATAATTCTAGAGCATCTATCGGTTATGCATCCATCATACTAAATTTTAACAACTTTCTTAAGCATATGACTTCTGTGGCGCATCCTGGGGGCATAGCGGTTGACATGCGGTCATTCAGCACATCGACCTGATTCCTCTCTCAGCGCCACCTTGTGTCGGCCTCATCGGCCCTCTGTGTCAGCTATATGAGGACACGCTTTGGGAAAACCAACCGCATGGGTCAGTGAACATAAGAGGCTCTGTCATACTAAATCGCTTCGGTATTGTCTGGATTGGTATGCTAATTCACCGTTTGAAATTTTCAGTTTGCTTTAAAAATAGATAAATGTTCGGTTTGACAAACTTCATGTTTTTTATTCAATCATCCATGTTACCATTAATGATAATGGATATTTACATCGTTTATGTTAAGAGGCAGAAATGGATGATTTGATCTATCACTATACTTCTGAAAATACCTTTAAAAGCATGATGCAATCAAAAAGTATCTGGCTTACAGACTTGAGAAAGATGAATGATGACACTGAATATATTTTGGGCTTTAAAATCATAAGTGAATATATTAGAGAATTCTTTCCCATCTTGAGTGAAGAGGTTGCTAAGCTATCCCCAGAAAATATGGGCGATGATTTTATGATTCTTATTTCTTCGTTTTCTTTATCGGGAGACTCTCTCGGTATGTGGAGGGGATATGGTGACTTTGGCAGTGGGATCTCGTTTGGCGTAGAACATGCTGATATGTCTATGATTAATTTAGTAAACAGATACGTTGAGAAAGGAGGGCCTGTTTTCGGTAAGGTGATGTTTTTCGGGGTTATTTATAATGAAGATAATTTTAAAGAATGTTTGCGTAGTTATTTAGAGCATATAAGCAATCAGTATAGTAAAAATGATAAAGTGCATCAGTCAGTGGCTATTGGCAAACTTAAAACAGTCGTTGTAAGACTTTCTTCGCTATATAAGCATCATAGTTATTATGATGAACAAGAATTCAGAGGTCTTATTGAGGTTATGGGGAAAAACGATCCATATAAAATCTTAGAAAGAAGTACCTCCTTTGGTGAGGCTAAATATTATAAAATGGATCTTGCTGTTGGCGATTATATGCCAGTCAAAAAAGTAGTGCTTGGACCTAAGAATAAGACCACAAAAAATGACATGAAGGAGTATCTGAAATCCATTAATATCAATGGTGTCGATGTGATCAAGTCAGAAATCCCATTCAGGTAGTGAGCAACGGTTCGACCAGGTCTTCAGAACAGTGAGTTGCACGAGTGATTCTTTGTCGAAACTGATTTTGAAAACAAAGGAGTGTTACCTTGAACATCTATATTTACCCTAAAAGCAGATCGCTCAGAGTGCTCTGGACCCTTGAAGAAATTGGCGCAACGTATGAATCTATAAAAGTCGATCTCCTGAGTCCTGCTTCCGGAGTCAAATCACCGCATCCTTATAGAAAAGTCCCCTTTTTGACGGACGGAAACGTCTCTCTTAGCGAGACAATGGCAATATGTATTTACATCTGTGAGCAACATCCCGGAACATCTCTGTATCCCGAAAATTCGGCAGAAAAAGCGGCTGTTAATTCATGGATTAGCTTTGCCCTGACCGATCTGGAATCACCTGTCTGGAATTTACTGAAACAGAGAGTGTTAACGCCGGAAAATCTGCGCTCTACAGATTTAATGAACTACTTCGGAAATGAAGCAAGCAAAGTTCTCACCCAAATTCAATTTAATCCAGATTACGCATGGATTGCGGGAGACAACTTTACCCTGGCCGATATTTTTATATCTCATACGTTGCTATGGGCAAAAGCCTGTGGTTTAGAAATAGACAGGGAGGTAGACAGTTACATACTCAGAGCGATGAGCCGGCCTGCATTGCTGAGGGCACAGGAAAGGAATAATCGTTAAAGACTGCATTTGCCTAATCATACGGACCCCGAGACCGTCGGTTCAGGCGATTTCCGCTATCCCCTCTGGCCTCTGATTTTTACACCGCCGGGGCTTGGGGCAGGATTGAAGGCCATAGTTTGCTCGCTATTGCTCAATATCAGGCTTTAGATTTATCTGATAACCCACTGTAATTTATCTGACTTTCTGATTTTTAAGAGGGTGAAAAATTGTGTATGTCATCCCGGAGCATCTATTCTTAATCTGGGCATGTTTCACTAAACATGACACAATAACAGCCTAATTCGGCTTAATTTTTCGCTAAATCAGGATATTAACTGCCCATGAAGGGTAAATATAAAGCCGTTCTGGCGCTTCTGTTACTCGTGATCCTCGTGCCGCTGACGTTGGTGATGACGCTGGGGCTGTGGGTTCCCACGCTTGCGGGCATCTGGCTGCCGGTCGGAACGCGCATTGCGCTGGATGATAGCCCCCGATTCACGCGCCACGGTTTACATATTCCTGAGCTCCGCTATCTGGTTGATGATTGCCAGTTAGCCCGCATCAGCCAGGCCCGGTTGTCACATCCCAGTCGCTGGCAGTTGAACATTGGCACGCTTGAACTCGACTCCGCCTGTCTGGCAAAACTGCCGCAGGCGGAACAATCTCCCGCCGCGCCGCGTACGCTTGCCCAATGGCAGGCCATGCTGCCCAATACCTGGATAACTATCGACAACGTCATTCTTTCACCCTGGCAGGTGTGGCAGGGCAAACTGAACGTCTCGCTGAGCGCTTCGGTTCAGCAACTTCGTTATCAGGGCGACAAAGTGAAATTTCAAGGTCAACTGCGCGGTCAGACACTGACGGTAAGTGAGCTTGATGTCATGGCATTTGAAGGACAACCGCCGGTCAAACTGGTCGGTGAATTCACGATGCCGCTGGTGCCGGATGGACTGCCGGTGAGCGGGCACACCGTCGCTACGCTCAGTCTGCCGCAGGAGCCGTCGTTGGTCGATGCGGAACTGGAATGGCGTGAGAATGCCGGACAGTTGATCGTGATGGCGCGGGATAATGCCGATCCGCTGCTCGATCTGCCGTGGGAACTCACGCGCCAGCAGTTAACCATCAGCGACGGGCGCTGGTCGTGGCCTTATCAGGGCTTCCCCCTCAGCGGGCGTCTGGGCGTGAAGGTGGACAACTGGCAGGAAGGCATCGAGAAAGCAGCAATCAGTGGACGATTGAATGTGCTGACCCAGGGGGACGCGGGGAAAGGCAACGCGGTGCTTTCATTTGGGCCAGGAAAACTGAGCATGGACAACAGCGCGATGCCGCTGCAACTGACCGGTGAAGCCAAGCAGGATGATTTGGTTTTCTATGCCAGACTACCTGCCCAGTTGACCGGCAGCCTGACCGACCCGGAACTGGCGTTTGGTCCTGGCGCGCTGCTGCGTTCGCGCGGGCGGGTCATCGACTCGCTGGATATTGACGAAATCCGCTGGCCGCTGGCGGGCGTGAAGGTGACACAGCGCGGGGTGGATGGACGATTGCAGGCGATTCTGCGCGCTCATGAGAATCAGATGGGGGATTTTGTCCTGCACCTGGACGGTCTGGCGAATGATTTTCTGCCCGATGCAGGGCGCTGGCAGTGGCGCTACTGGGGCGAGGGAAGTTTTACCCCGATGCACGCTAAATGGGATGTGGCAGGCAAGGGCGAGTGGCATGACGACACGATCACGCTGACCGATTTGTCTACGGGATTTGACCAGCTTCAGTACGGCACCATGAAGGTTGAAACGCCCCGTCTGATCATGGATAAACCGGTTGAATGGGTGCGTGATGCGGCGCACCCTCGATTTAGCGGGGCGCTTTCGTTCGATGCTGGGGAAACCCATTTCTCCGGTGGTAGCGTCTTACCCCCCTCAACCCTTAAGTTCAGCGTGGAAGGGCGCGATCCGACATTTTTCCTGTTCAAAGGCGATTTACATGCCGGCGCGATCGGCCCCGTGAGGCTCAACGGTCGTTGGGATGGCCTGCGTTTACGCGGTCAGGCCTGGTGGCCAAAACAGTCGCTGGAGGTGTTCCAGCCGCTGGTGCCGCCGGAGTGGAAAATGAAACTACGCGAAGGTGAGCTGTATGCCCAGGTGGCGTTTTCAGCTGCAGCGGAACAGGGATTCGAGGCCGGCGGTCACGGCGTCTTAAAAGGCGGCAGCGCATGGATGCCGGATAACCAAATCAACGGCGTCGATTTCGTGCTGCCGTTCCGCTTTAGTGCGGGCGCGTGGCAACTGGGGACGCGCGGACCGGTTTCGCTGCGAATTGCTGAAGTGGTCAATCAGGTGACGGCCACGAATATCACCGCCGATCTGGAAGGGGCCTATCCGTGGAGTGAAGCGGATCCGCTGTTGCTCACGGATGTGAGTGTGGATGTATTGGGCGGCAAGGTTTCCATGCAACAACTGCGTATGCCGCAGCACGATCCGGCGCTGGTGCGGGTGCAAAACATCTCTTCAAGCGAACTTATCAGCGCGGTTAATCCGAAACAGTTTGCGATGTCCGGGCCGGTGAGCGGGGCGCTCCCTCTGTGGTTGAACAATGAAAAATGGATTATCAAAGACGGCTGGTTAACCAATCCCGGTCCGATGACGCTGCGTATCGATAAAGACACCGCAGATGCGGTGGTGAAAGATAACATGGCGGCAGGGGCGGCTATTAACTGGTTGCGATACATGGAGATTGCCCATTCATGGACCAAAATCAATTTAGACAATTTGGGGGTATTGACGATGCAGGCGCAGATCACCGGCAACAGCCGGGTGGATGGCAAGGTCGGCACGGTGAATCTCAACTATACCCATGAAGAGAATGTCTTTACGCTGTGGCGCAGTCTGCGCTTTGGCGACAATCTACAGGCATGGCTTGAACAAAACGCGGCGCTGCCGGAAAAAAACTGTCCGCAAGGCAAGGAATGTGAGGAACCCCAATGAAAACAATGATAGCCATGCTGGCGCTTCTTCCGCTGTGGTTAGTGACGGGCTGTACGCCGCGCATTGAAGTCGCGGCGCCAAAAGAGCCCATCACTATCAATATGAACGTCAAAATTGAGCATGAGATCCATATCAAAGTGGATAAGGACGTTGAAAGCCTGCTCAAATCCCGCAGCGACTTGTTCTGAGGTCATGATGAAAAGAACCTTAATCCTGGCGACGCTCATTCTGAGTTTGCTGAGTGGGAGCGCCCTGGCGCTGACGCTAAATGAGGCCAGAACCGAGGGCCGGGTCGGTGAGACGTACAGTGGCTATCTGGTGGCGCTGAAACAAGACGCGCAAACGCAGGCGCTGGTCAGGGATATCAATAAAGCGCGCAGCGTAAGTTATCAGCAGCTCGCGGAAAGCCATAATCTACCCGTTGATGAAGTGGCGAAAATGGCCGGACAGAAACTGGTTGAGCGTGCGAAACCAGGAGAATATGTCCAGGGCATTAACGGCAAGTGGTTACGTAAGTAATTCGTCGTATCTGCGATCTGCGGCTTTCCGTTTTGCTGGGTTGGGCGTAATAATTTGCAGGGTAAGTTTCTATACTCTCTTTTCTTACGCGCTATTCAGCAGAAGGGGCAGTTATGGCAAATCATGGTAAATCTGACACGTTTTCACTCGGTTCCCGGCAGGTTAAACGCTTAGGGTATGGAGCAATGCAACTCGCGGGGCCTGGGGTTTTTGGTCCACCGCGCGATCGTCATGTTGCATTGACGGTGCTTCGGGAAGCGATCGCACTGGGGGTCAACCATATTGATACCAGCGATTTTTACGGTCCGCACGTCACCAACCAAATCATTCGTGAAGCGCTGCATCCTTATCCGGACGATCTGGTGATTGTCACTAAAATCGGCGCTCGTCGTGGAGACGATGCCTCCTGGTTACCGGCGTTCTCACCCGAGGAACTCAGGCAGGCGGTTCACGATAATCTGCGCAACCTCGGTCTGGATGTGCTGGATGTCGTTAACTTACGCATTATGCTGGGCGACGGTCACGGCCCTCATGAAGGATCCATGGAGGAGAGTTTCAGCGTGCTGGCGGAGCTTCAGCAGCAGGGACTGGTCAAACACATCGGTCTGAGCAATGTGACCGCACGCCAGGTGGCGCAAGCGCGTAGCATGGCAGACATCGTTTGTGTGCAGAATGAATACAATATTGCCCATCGCCAGGATGATGCGTTAATCGACATACTGGCAGAAGACGGTATTGCTTACGTTCCCTTTTTCCCGCTGGGCGGGTTCACGCCGCTGCAATCCTCCACGCTCTCAGATGTGGCCGCGAGCCTCAATGCGACGCCGATGCAGGTAGCTCTGGCCTGGTTATTGCACCGTTCGCCAAATATTTTGCTGATACCCGGCACGTCGTCGGTGACGCATTTACATGAAAATATGGCCGCTGGCGATCTGATTCTTTCAACTGACGTGCTGGCGACGCTGGAGGGGATATCGAAAGAAGGACATACCGATGACTGAAAAAAGAGCAGCACAATGCCACTGCGGTGCCGTCAGATTTACCGTTCAGCTCAGTGACGGTTTTAATACGGTCCGGCGCTGTAATTGTTCATTTTGTCGGATGCGGGGAGCGGTGGTGGTCTCTGCGCCCCTGATGGGAATAGAGATTCTTACGGGAAAAGACAAACTCACGGAATATCGCTTCAATACCGGCACCGCCAGGCACTTCTTTTGTTCAGTGTGTGGGATTTATACCTTCCATCAACGCCGATCCAGCCCGAATCAATACGGGGTTAATGTGGCATGTGTTGAAAACGTGTCGCCGTTTGATTTTCCCTGTGTAGAAGTTACAGACGGAGTGAACCATCCGAGTGATGGTGTGAGTCAGGGAGTGGTGGGTTATTTACGCTATCAGAGCAAATAAAAAAACCTCCCGCCGGAGCGGGAGGGGAAGAACTTACGCGGCAACCACGCTATCGATGGCGGCTTTTGCGTCAGACTGCGCTTTAGACGCTACTTCCGGACCGTAGGCGATCCCTTCTGCGAACACGAAGTTCACGTCGGTGATGCCGATAAAGCCGAGGAAGACTTTCAGGTACGGCGCAATCAGGTCGGTCGGCGTATCTTTGTGGATACCGCCACGGCTGGAGAGGATCACCGCGCGTTTGCCGGTTACCAGACCTTCCGGACCTTTCTCGGTATAGCGGAACGTCACGCCGGCACGAGCAATCAGGTCGAAGTAGTTTTTCAGCTGCGTCGGGATGTTGAAGTTGTACATCGGCGCGGCGATAACAATCACGTCGTGCGCTTTCAGTTCAGCAATCAGCTCATCAGACAGCGCCAGCGCGTCCTGTTGACGAGGCGTCAGCGGCGCGTCGCTCGGGCGCAGGGCACCCACCAGTTCGCCATCCAGTACCGGGATTGGATTGGCAGCCAGGTCACGAACGGTGATTTCGTCAGCAGAGTGCTTTTCACGCCACTGTTCAACAAAATAATCAGACAACTGACCAGACTGAGAGTACCCTGCCAGAATACTGGATTTGAGAACTAATACCTTGCTCATGGGTGTTTCCTTATAGGTGTTTGAATGGGCTGTGCCCCGTTGCTTGTTGACACTTTATTCACAATCCTGTCGCAGAGAAAGCGCAATATATCGAATCCTATGTTCGAATTTATTGAACAACACACAAAATGCGCTGATGTGGTACTCTATTCCAATCATTTAGAAGAGATTTAACCAGGCAGAGCACTGCCTTTTAACGCTATGACAGAACAACAAAAATTAACCTTCCACGCATTACAACAGCAGCTGGATTCACTGATGCTGCGCGACCGGCAGCGCTTTTCGCGTCGCCTGCACGGCGTGAAGAAGGTTAAAAATCCTGATGCACAACAGGCCATTTACCAGGAGATGGCGAAAGAGATTGAACAGGCGGCAGGTAAAGTTGTGCTACGCGAAGCAGCACGACCGTTGATTACCTACCCGGAAAACCTGCCCGTTAGCCAGAAGAAACAGGCGATCCTCGAGGCCGTTCGCGACCATCAGGTGGTGATCGTCGCCGGGGAAACCGGTTCAGGTAAAACCACTCAGTTACCGAAAATCTGCATGGAACTGGGGCGCGGGGTCAAAGGGCTGATAGGCCACACCCAGCCGCGGCGTCTGGCGGCGCGTACGGTGGCTAACCGTATCGCCGAAGAGTTACAGACGGAGCCGGGCGGGTGCATCGGTTATAAGGTGCGCTTTAGCGATCACGTCAGCGACAACACCATGGTCAAGCTGATGACCGACGGTATCCTGCTGGCGGAGATTCAGCAGGACCGTCTGCTGATGCAGTACGACACCATCATTATCGATGAAGCGCATGAACGTAGCCTGAACATCGATTTCCTGCTTGGTTATCTGAAAGAACTGTTGCCGCGTCGTCCGGATCTGAAAATTATCATCACCTCCGCCACCATCGATCCGGAACGCTTTTCGCGCCATTTCAACAATGCGCCGATCATAGAGGTCTCCGGGCGCACTTATCCGGTGGAAGTTCGCTATCGACCGATCGTTGAAGAGGCGGATGACACCGAGCGTGACCAGTTGCAGGCCATCTTCGATGCGGTAGACGAACTGGGTCGAGAAAGTCCTGGCGACATCCTGATTTTCATGAGCGGTGAGCGCGAGATCCGCGATACCGCCGATGCGCTGAATAAACTGAATCTGCGCCATACGGAAGTGCTGCCGCTGTATGCGCGACTGTCGAATAGCGAACAAAACCGCGTCTTCCAGTCGCACAGCGGACGTCGTATTGTGCTGGCGACCAACGTAGCGGAAACCTCGCTGACGGTGCCGGGCATCAAATATGTGATCGATCCCGGTACGGCGCGTATCAGTCGCTACAGTTTCCGTACCAAAGTCCAGCGTCTGCCAATTGAACCGGTATCGCAGGCTTCAGCCAACCAGCGTAAAGGCCGCTGCGGGCGCGTTTCCGAAGGCATCTGTATTCGTCTCTATTCCGAAGATGACTTCCTGTCGCGCCCGGAATTTACCGACCCGGAAATTCTGCGCACCAACCTGGCGTCGGTCATTTTGCAGATGACCGCGCTGGGGCTGGGTGATATCGCCGCGTTCCCGTTTGTCGAAGCGCCGGATAAGCGCAACATCCAGGACGGCGTGCGTCTGCTGGAAGAACTGGGGGCGATTACCACCGATGAACAGGCGACGGCCTATAAACTGACGCCGCTGGGGCGTCAACTGAGCCAGTTGCCGGTGGACCCGCGTCTGGCGCGAATGGTGCTGGAAGCGCAAAAACACGGCTGCGTGCGCGAGGCGATGATCATCACCTCGGCGCTGTCGATTCAGGATCCGCGCGAACGTCCGATGGACAAGCAGCAGGCGTCCGATGAGAAACACCGTCGCTTCCACGACAAAGAGTCCGATTTCCTCGCGTTTGTGAATCTGTGGAACTATCTCGGCGAACAGCAAAAAGCACTGTCGTCAAACGCCTTTCGCCGTCTGTGCCGGACCGACTATCTGAACTATCTGCGCGTGCGTGAATGGCAGGATATCTACACCCAACTGCGTCAGGTGGTGAAAGAGTTGGGGATTCCGGTAAACAGCGAACCGGCGGAGTACCGCGAGATCCATATTGCGCTGCTGACCGGGCTGTTATCACATATCGGTATGAAGGATGCCGATAAGCAGGAATATACCGGCGCACGTAACGCGCGCTTTTCGATTTTCCCCGGTTCCGGCTTATTCAAAAAACCGCCGAAGTGGGCGATGGTGGCGGAACTGGTGGAAACCAGTCGCCTGTGGGGACGTATTGCAGCGCGGATCGATCCCGAGTGGGTGGAGCCGGTTGCTCAGCATCTGATTAAGCGTTCCTACAGCGAACCGCACTGGGAGCGGGCGCAGGGTGCGGTGATGGCGACGGAAAAGGTGACCGTTTACGGTCTGCCGATTGTCGCCGCGCGTAAGGTGAACTACAGCCAGATTGACCCGGCGCTGTGCCGCGAACTGTTTATCCGCCATGCGCTGGTGGAAGGCGACTGGCAGACGCGTCATGCCTTTTTCCGTGAAAACCTCAAGCTGCGCGCCGAAGTGGAAGAACTGGAACACAAATCGCGCCGCCGCGACATTCTGGTGGACGACGAAACGCTGTTTGAGTTCTACGACCAGCGCATCAGCCATGACGTGATTTCCGCCCGTCACTTTGATAACTGGTGGAAGAAGGTCAGCCGCGACACGCCGGATCTGCTGAACTTTGAAAAGGGCATGCTGATCAAAGAGGGCGCAGACAACATCAGCAAGCTGGACTATCCGAACTTCTGGCATCAGGGCAATCTGAAGCTGCGGTTGAGCTATCAGTTCGAACCGGGTGCGGATGCGGACGGCGTGACCGTACATATTCCGCTGCCGCTGCTCAATCAGGTCGACGAAAGTGGCTTTGAATGGCAGATACCGGGCCTGCGCCGCGAACTGGTGATTGCGCTGATTAAGTCGCTGCCCAAACCGGTGCGGCGCAACTTTGTGCCAGCACCGAACTATGCCGAGGCGTTTTTAGGCCGCGTAACGCCGCTGGAACTGCCGTTGCTGGACGCGCTGGAGCGTGAACTGCGGCGGATGACGGGCGTAACGGTTGACCGCGAAGACTGGCACTGGGATCAGGTGCCCGATCATCTGAAAATCACTTTCCGGGTGGTGGATGATAAAAACAAGAAGCTGGAAGAAGGGCGCTCGTTGCAGGAGCTGAAAGACCGGCTGAAAGGGAAAGTGCAGGAGACGCTCTCGGCGGTGGCCGATGACGGTATCGAACAGAGCGGGCTGCACATCTGGAGCTTTGGAAAACTGCCGGAAAGTTACGAGCAGAAACGCGGTAATTACAAAGTGAAAGCGTGGCCCGCGCTGGTGGATGAGCGCGACAGCGTGGCGATCAAGCTGTTTGATAATCCGCTGGAGCAACAGCAGGCGATGTGGTCAGGTTTGCGCCGTTTGCTGTTGTTGAACATCCCGTCGCCGATCAAATACCTGCACGAGAAGCTGCCAAACAAAGCCAAACTGGGTCTGTATTTCAACCCGTACGGCAAGGTACTGGAGCTGATCGACGACTGCATTTCCTGCGGCGTGGATAAGCTGATTGACGCCAATGGGGGGCCGGTCTGGACGGAAGAAGGCTTTGCCGCGCTGCATGAGAAGGTTCGCGCTGAACTGAACGAGACGGTTGTGGAGATTGCGCAGCAGGTCGAACAGATTCTGACCGCGGTCTTTACCATCAACAAGCGGCTCAAAGGGCGCGTGGATATGACGATGGCGCTGGGCCTTTCTGATATCAAAGCGCAGATGGGCGGGCTGGTGTATCGCGGGTTTGTCACCGGTAACGGTTACAAACGCCTTGGCGACACGCTGCGTTATCTGCAGGCGATTGAAAAACGTCTCGAGAAACTGGCGATTGATCCCCACCGCGATCGCGCGCAGATGCTAAAAGTCGAAAGCGTACAACAGGCATGGCAGCAGTGGTTTAACAAACTGCCCCCGGCGCGGCGCGAAGACGAGGATGTGAAAGCGATCCGCTGGATGATTGAAGAACTGCGCGTCAGCTACTTTGCCCAGCAACTGGGGACGCCGTATCCGATTTCGGATAAGCGTATCCTGCAGGCGATGGAGCAGATTAGCGGGTAATTCAGTGCCGGATGGCGGCTTCGCCTTATCCGGCCTACACGTTCAATGGCATCGGATGAGAATGACGCGTTCCGGCGAGCGCCGGATGGCGGCTTCGCCTTATCCGGCCTACACGTTCAATAGCATCGGGTGAGAATGACGCGTTCCGGCGGGTGCCGGATGGCAATGCATTGTTCGTAGGCCCGATAAGCGCAGCGCCATCGGGCACCGGTGATGCACTCCACCCGCCGCCCGGTCATTCAGTGCCGGATGGCGGCTTCGCCTTCACGTTCAATGCCATCGGGCATCAGTCAGACACTCCACCCGCCACCCAACGCTTTATACAAATCAATCTGCGCCAGCAGCAGGTTATTTTTCACCTGCACCACGCTGGTCTGTACTGAGAACAGCGTACGCTGCGCGTCCAGCACGTCGAGATACGAGGAATAGCCGTTACGATAGCGGTTTTGCGCGATTCGCAAGGTCTCCTGTGCGACCGCCTGTTGCGCCTGCAACTCCTGCAACTGCTCCTGATAACGGGTGATGGCATCCAGACTGTCGTTCACTTCTCTGAAGGCGTTGCGCACGGTTTTCTCGTAACCGTACAGCGCCTGATTGCGCTGGGACTGCGAAATATCCACCTGCGCGTTCAGCGCCTGACGGTTTAACAGCGGGGCAAGAATGCTGCCGCCAAGACTCCACAACTGAAGGGGATTATCGAGTAGAGCGGGCAGGGTGCGATCCTGTATCGATCCGCCGGCAGTGAGATTGAACGACGGTAGCAGGCTGGCGCGGGACGCCGCCAGTGAGGCATCGGCAGCAATCAACTGACGCTCGGCCTGGACAATATCCGGACGGCGATTAAGCAATGTTGACGGCAGCTGCGAGGGAATCTTCAGCGGCGTCAGCGCCTCGAAATCCGCGCTGCGATCGACGCGTTGCGGGTTAGCGCCAAGCAAAATGCTCAATGCGTTCTCCTGCTGGGCAATCTGATGTTGCAAGAGCGGAATTTGCGCCCGCGTGGAGCGCAGTTCAGAGTCGGACTGCATGAGCTCCAGGCGCGAACTGTAGCCCGTTTCATACTGGCGTTTAGCCAGATTCAGCGCCTCTTCGCGGGATTTCACCGTCGCCTGGGTCACTTCCAGTTGTTCATCAAGCGCCAGCAGCGTGACATACCCGGAGGCGACCGATGATGCGATGGTCAAATCTGCCGCCGCGGCCGCCGCTTTTTGCGCCTCCAGCGAGGCCTGCGCTGCACGCGCCGTACTGCGGTTAACCCCCCAGATATCGACGTCATAACTGGCAGTCAGGCTGCCTTTATACAGCGTACTGTAAATGGGCAGTCCGGTGGCGGCGGACTGTGCGCGGGCGCGGGTGCCAGCAAGGCTGGCATCCAGTGAGGGAAACAGGCTGCCCTGCGCGGCATAGACCTGCGCCTGGTATTCATTGATGCGCTCACGGGCGATCAGCACATCGCTGTTATTATTCAGCGCCTGATCGACATACTGATTCAGATAACGATCATGAAAATTTCGCCACCACACCTGCTCTGCGGGGCTGGTGGGGCCGCTGGTTGCTCGCCAGGCGGCGGGGATTGCCAGTGAGGATGTCGCGGGCTGAACATCGACAGACTGACAGCCAACCAGCAGCAGGGCGACCGCCACGCCCGACAAGGGGCGGAAGGTCATGGTTTCACCTCCCGGGTATCAATATGCACCTGTACCGACATGCCGGGGCGCAGCAGCGCGACATCCTCTGGCTTGCCAAGCACTTCCACCCGTACCGGGATGCGCTGGGCTATTTTCACGAAGTTGCCGGTCGCGTTATCCGGCGTGATGGCGCTAAATTCCACGCCCGTTGCCGGCGAGATGCTCTCAACGCGGCCTTCATACTGTTTATCGTTTAAGGCATCGACGCTAAATTTCACCGGCTGACCGACGCGGAGGTCGGCCAACTGCGTCTCTTTGATATTCGCGATGACCCAGTGCTGAGATGGGACCAGGGTGGTGAGATGCGTACCGGCAGTGACGTATGCCCCAAGCCGTACGGCGATTTGTCCAAGCTGACCGTCGCGCGGGGCGATGATCCGCGTGTTTTGCAGATCAATTTCCGCCAGTTCCAGCGCGGCCCTGGCGTTTTCCACATCCGCCTGCAACGCGTCGCGGTTAACAATCACGGTCTGCAAATCCTGGCGCGACATGTCCAGCGTCGCTTGGGCCTGATCGATATCAGCGCTGCCCTGCGCCGCGCTGGCGAGGGCGGCGTCACGCTCACGAATCGACAGTGAGCCATCAGCCGTCAAATCTTTCACTCGTTTCAGATCGGCCTGGGTCTTCAGACTTTGCGCTTTGGCATTTCTCAGAATGGCCTCGTTGCGCACAATCACGGCTTCCGCGCTCTTACGCTGCTGCTGATTATTGTTGAGCGCGGCGATTTTCATCGCCAGCTGCGCCTGAGCCTGATGCACTCGCTGACGATAGATGCGGTCATCTATCTGCAATAACAGATCGCCTTTTTTAACCTGCACGAAATCCTGCACGTTCACCTGGGTGATGTAGCCGTTCACCTGCGGGCTGATAAACGTCGTTTGCCCGCGCACATAGGCGTTATCGGTAAACTGCGTATGGCGGGTAAACGGCGGAAGCTGCCACGCATACAGGATCACCAGCACGCCGACGATGCCAATCGCTGCAGCGGCAAAAATGGAGACAATGCGCAAATTATTGCGGGTGTGGGCCTGCTCTTTGGCGGCATCCTGCTGACTCATAACTGCTCCTGAGAGAACACTTTCAACATCATTATTTTCCGTTATTTGGTACCTGTGGCTTTCTTCAGCGCCAGATGCGCCGTCACGCGCAGACGCAGCAGACGCCAGAAAATCCACACCAGCGTGGCGGTAGCGATGCTGGCCGTCAGCAGGTAAGTATCATTGTAGGCGAGGATATTGGCCTCAAGGGCGCTAACGTTCTGCAGTTGCAGCACGGCCTGGGTGTCCAGCAGCGCGCTGTCGCCAATCAGGCCCTTGTACATCTGCGTATAGAGCTGTAGCCGCTCATTCACCAGCGGATTAAGCGTGGTGAGCTGGTCGGCCAGCAGACTGGAGTGGTATTTTTCGCGCCAGGTTTGAAAGGTGCCGAGGATCGCCGACCCTAGCAGGCCGCCGATGTTTTGACTCATCCCAAACAGCACGGAAAAGCTGACCAGATTTCGCGGATCGGCGACAACGCCACCGATCCCGGCCAGCATCGCCGGGGCGAGAAAGAACGCGCTGCCGAAGCCAAGCAGAAACTGGCTAATCATCAACTGATCCGCACGCGTCAGGTTATTCGACTGGCTGTCCAGCAGCGAGGCAACGATCATCAGCACCAGCGAGGTGACGATGGGCCAGGCTAGCCGCGTCGGCTTAATCGTCAGACAGCTGGCGACAATGCCGCAAACAATCCCGGCAAAGATCGACCACGCGAGCCAGGTCATCTGCTCGTTCTGTAGTCCGGCATACTGCAGCCAGCCAATCACACCGGTATTTTGCTCCGCAAGGACAATGCGGATCAGCAGCATAATCAGCCCGAGACGTAAGATACTGCCGCTCGACAACCAGCGGGTATTGAGCAGGGGGTTGCTGCGGTTATGTTCAAACGTGATGGCGGCAATGATGAGCACCGTGGCCAGCGCCAGCGACCAGCCTATCCACGGCGCTTCAAACCACCAGTCCAGGCGCCCCAGCGACAGCACGGCGCAAAGTAATGCCATCCCCGGTGCCAGTAAAATAAACGTGATGAAGTCTTTCTTTTCAAACACCTTTTTGCGATCGCCCGGTGGTAGCTTCAGGGCGATGACGCAGCCCAGCGAGATCAGCGCCAGACCCAACTCAAAAAAGTACAGGCCGCGCCATTCATCAAGCTGTAGCAGTTCAGTCGAAAACAGACGGGCTATTGGGATCGCCAGCGATGAGCCGGTAATCCCTATCGTCAGCGCCTTGAGACGATGTTTCGCCGGCCACGCCTGAATCTGATAATAAATCCCCAGCGAACTGAGCGCGGCGGCGACCATGCCGTGCGCGGCACGCACCATGAGTGCAGAGCTCAGATCGTTAACAAACAGGTGGAAGAAGGTGACCAGCACGTACAGCACCAGAAACCCTTCGGTGAACGCCCGCAATCCGTATTGCTGGCGAAATTTCACCAGTAGCAGGTTGATAGAGACATTGGTCATCACGTAAACCGCGGGTAGCCATGCGATCTCCGTTGACCAGGCCGCAAAGGTGCCCTGCAAATTTTGCAGGTTGGCGGAAACCATCGCGTTGCCTAATGCCCCCGTCAGACACACCAGCAGGCCAACTACACCATAAGCAATACGCTTAGGCGTGCTGTGAACAGGCGTCGAAGGAGAGCCCAGCAGAGCCGGTTTTTCGTGAGGCTGCCAGTCGCGAGGCGCGTAGGGATCGCGTTGAGGCAGACGCATAAGGTTTTTTACCTTCATTGAATCTATTTATTAGCAGACTAATGGTAATGTATGTTACGTAAATTATAAATCAAGTGAATAGGAAAACGCCTGGTAAATCAAATGTTCCGTGCAGGTATTACATCAAAGCGGCCAGAGGGTCTGGCCGCGAAGGGATTACAACACGTCGGGTTGGGCGTTGATCGCCGGGTTACGCTTCACCCGACTGGCAAAGAAAATGGCAACCAGGGATATCGCCACGGTGGTGAGCAGATACCACGCCACGGGCACCCAGTCGCCGTCATATTTCGCCAACAGACCGGTGGCGATAAGGGGCGCGGTACCGCCTGCCAGCGCGGCGCCAATCTGGTAGCCAAGGGTGATGCCGGTGTAGCGAACGTTGGCGCTGAAGATTTCGGAACACAGTGTTCCCAGTACCGCCGTCACCGGAGCCCAAAGCACACCGAACATCACGATTGTCGCCAGCATAATGCCCCAGGTAGTGCCGGTATTGAGCAGCAGGAACCACGGCACGATAAACAAGCCAAGCAGGGAGACGCTGATGGCATACATCCGTTTACGCCCGATCTTGTCCGACAGCAGGCCCATCAACGGGATCATCACGGTGGCGATCAGCGCGCCAACGGTGACGGCTTCCAGCACCTGAGATTTCTGATAGCTGAGGGTGCTCGTGGCATAGCTGACCACAAAGGTCGAGAAAATATAGAACGGTGCGGTTTCCACCACCTTCAACCCGGCGGCAATCAACACTTCACGCCAGTGATGGGTCAGCGTATCGCGCAGCGGCGCTTTGGCGACCTGACCAGACGCTTTCACTTTTTTAAAGTCCGGCGTTTCGTCGATATCCCGACGGATCCACAACCCTAACAGCACCAGCACGGAGCTCAGCAAGAACGGAATGCGCCAGCCCCAGGAGAGAAAATCCTCTTCGCTAAACAGGGTCATCAGCGACACGATAAACGTCGCCATCAGCATCCCAATCGTCACGCCCGCCTGCGGAATACTGCCGAAGAAGCCTTTGCGTTTTTCCGGCGCGTACTCATAGGCCAGCAGCAGCGCGCCGCCCCATTCGCCGCCAATGCCCATCCCCTGGATGATGCGCATCAGAATAAGCAGGATAGGGGCCCAGATACCGATCATGTCATAAGTGGGCAGCAGGCCAATCATCACCGTCGCGCCGCCCATCAGGGAAAGCGTCAGTACCAGCGTCTTTTTACGCCCGATGCGATCGCCGATGTGGGCGAAAATCACCCCGCCAATCGGGCGAATGAAAAAGGTCAGAGAGAAGGAGAGATACGAGAGGATAAGACCGATCACCGGGTCGACCATCGGGAAGAAAATCTTGTTGAACACCAGTGCTGCCGCGGTGCCATACAGGAAGTAGTCGAACCACTCAATCGCACTGCCGGTCAGACTGGCGACAAGTACCTTCTTATTTTTCTTCAGAATAGCCGTACTGCTTTCATGGGTTGTCATTAACTTAAAACCTCCGCCAGAGAACAAAGAAGGTGTCACCTGGCGGTGCGGCAGGTGCAACCTGTTACGTTAAATGGTTGTAAAATTGTTAATTAAACTAGGTGTGTTATTAACATTTCACAAGTGGCGTCACGCGGGAATGGGCTGAAAAGAGAGTAATTTGTCAGTGTTATTTTCTGCAAAAACAAAATATTTAACGTTAATCATTCATTAGGTGTCAGTTAAACAGGATAGTAAGCAGGTGCAACCGCCCGGTTTTTAGACGTTTTGTGTTATTTCACGCAGATGATAAAAAAAGCGTCGAAATATCAATCATCAACCTTTCAGAGAGATCTGCTGTTTATTCAGCGTGGGTGGGGTACTCTGCTGCAATGTGAGGAGGAGCCTAATGATGCAACCGTTCCCGAAACTTTCCGCCACCACCCTTGAGGCTGCCAATACGGTGGGGCAGTGGCTGGCGCAGGATGACTTCTGCGGGGAGGCCGCTTACCCGGCAGACTGTGTGGTACTGGCGGGCAATGCCGTCATCCCGACGATTGACGCCGCCTGTCGAATTGCTCAGGAGCAAGATATTCCGCTGCTGATTACCGGTGGGATTGGTCATTCCACAACCTTCCTGTATGCTGCCGTCGCCCAACATCCGCGCTACAACACGATTCAGACCACTGGTCGCGCCGAAGCCGCCATTCTGGCGGATATTGCCCGCCAGGTCTGGCATATCCCCGCCGATAAAATTTGGCTGGAAGACAGGTCAACCAACTGTGGGGAAAACGCCCTTTTTAGCGCGCAGATGATTGCTCAGGCCGCAGAACCGATTAACACCGCCATCGTGGTACAGGATCCCACTATGCAGCGGCGCACGGTGGCGACCTTTCGTCGGGTGACCCGTGACGATCCGGACGCGCCGCGCTGGTTGAGCCATCCGGGATTTACGCCCGTATTGCGTCAGCAGGAAGACGGTGTTGCGTTCGCCAACGACCCGGACGGTCTGTGGACGGTCGATCGCTATTTAGCGCTGGTGGTGGGGGAAATCCCGCGCTTGCGCAATGATGAAACCGGCTATGGCCCTCGTGGGCGCGACTTCATCGTGCATGTGGATTTCCCGCCAGAGGTCGAAGCCGCGTGGCAGACACTGCAACAGGATGCGGCGCTGAATGACGCGATGAACAACCGTTCGCTGCGCTAACGGCTGCCCGTTTGGGTGTATTTTCTCTCAAACGGGCAAAATACGAAGGCCTGCCTTTTCGTTCTCCCGAGCCCGATCCCCCTCTTTTATGAAGCAGTTCACAGAATCACGACGCCGGTCGGGATCGCTGAGGCATGATTGATATTTATTAACAATAGTTTTACTTGTTAAAAACAATTCAATCACAGGAGCAGCGCATGTCAGTACCCGTACAACATCCTATGTATATCGATGGACAGTTTGTGACCTGGCACGAAAATGCCTGGATTGATGTCGTCAACCCGGCGACCGAAGAGGTGATTTCGCGTATTCCTGATGGTCGCGCCGAAGATGCGCGTAAAGCCATTGACGCCGCCGACCGCGCGCAGGCGGAGTGGGAAGCGCTACCGGCGATCGCTCGTGCGGGCTGGCTGCGCAAAATTGCCGCCGGGATCCGCGAGCGTGCCAGTGAAATCAGCGCCTTAATCGTCGCTGAGGGGGGCAAAATTCAGCAACTGGCGGAAGTGGAAGTCTCCTTTACCGCCGATTACCTCGACTATATGGCAGAGTGGGCGCGCCGTTACGAAGGCGAAATTCTGCAAAGCGACCGTCCCGGCGAGAATATTTTGCTGTTCAAGCGTGCGCTGGGGGTCACTACCGGGATCCTGCCGTGGAACTTCCCGTTCTTCCTCATTGCCCGCAAGCTGGCTCCGGCACTGTTGACCGGGAATACCATCGTGATTAAACCCAGCGAATTTACGCCCAATAACGCCATTGCGTTTGCCAAAATCGTCGACGACATTGGCCTGCCGCGCGGTGTGTTTAACCTGGTGCTGGGGCGTGGCGAAACCGTCGGTCAGGAACTGGCAGGCAACCCGAAGGTGGCGATGGTCAGCATGACCGGTAGCGTTGCCGCGGGTGAGAAGATTATGGCGACGGCGGCGAAGAATATCACCAAAGTGTGCCTGGAACTGGGCGGCAAGGCACCGGCCATTGTGATGGAGGATGCCGATCTTGAGTTGGCGGTGAAAGCGATTGTTGATTCACGGGTGATCAACACCGGGCAGGTGTGCAACTGCGCTGAGCGCGTATATGTGCAAAAAGGGATTTATGACCAGTTTGTGAACCGTCTGGGTGAAGCCCTGAAGGCGGTGCAGTTTGGCAATCCAGGCGAGCGTAACGACATCGCCATGGGACCGCTTATCAATGCTGCCGCTCTGCAACGTGTTGAGCAGAAAGTGGCGCGCGCGGTACAGGAGGGCGCGCGGGTGGCGCTCGGCGGTAAAGCCGTTGAGAGTAAAGGTTATTATTATCCCCCCACGCTGTTGCTGGATGTCCGTCAGGAGATGGCCATTATGCACGAAGAGACTTTCGGTCCGGTGCTGCCCGTTGTGGTCTTCAACACGCTGGAGGAGGCCATCGCGATGGCGAATGACAGCGACTACGGTCTGACGTCGTCAATTTATACGCAGAATCTCAACGTGGCGATGAAAGCCATTAAAGGACTGAAGTTTGGCGAGACCTATATTAATCGCGAGAACTTTGAAGCGATGCAGGGCTTCCACGCGGGCTGGCGTAAGTCGGGGATTGGTGGTGCTGACGGCAAACACGGGCTGAACGAATACCTGCAAACCCAGGTGGTCTATTTGCAGTCCTGATCGGCGAAGAAGAGCGGAGGTTTCCCTCCGCCTTTACGTTTAGCGCTTAATGAACTTATCAAGGGTACGGATAAGCTGCGTCACAAAGCCGTATTCGTTGTCGTACCAGGCCACCGTTTTCACCAGTTGCAGATCCCCCACCTCGGTGATTTCAGTCTGGGTGGCATCAAACACGGAACCAAAATGGGAGCCGATGACGTCAGAGGAGACAATTTCTTCATCGGTGTAACCAAAAGATTCATTGTTTTTCGTCGCTTTTTTCAGTGCGTTGTTAACCTCTTCCGCCGTCACTTTTTTAGCCAGAATCGACACCAGCTCGGTGACGGAACCGGTTTTCACCGGAACGCGCTGTGCATGGCCCTTCAGCTTGCCGCTGAGATCCGGGATAACGAGACCGATCGCTTTCGCCGCCCCCGTGGTATGCGGGATGATGTTTTCGGCTGCCGCACGCGAGGCGCGCAGATCCTTCCCTCGCGGGCCATCGACCAGCGACTGCGTGCCGGTGTAAGCGTGAATCGTGGTCATGGTGCCCACCTTAATACCAAAGTTGTCGTGCAGGGCTTTGGCCATCGGCGCCAGGCAGTTGGTGGTACAGGAGGCCACCGAAACAATTACATCACTGGCATTCAGCGTGTCATCGTTAACGTTGAAGACGATGGTCTTCATGTCGCCTGCAGGCGCGGAGATCAGCACTTTTTTCGCACCAGCATCGATGTGTGCCTGAGATTTCTCGGTAGAGGTATAAAAGCCGGTGCATTCAATGATGACTTCCGCACCTTTGGCTTTCCACGGGATATTTTTAGCGTCTTTCTCTGCATAAACCGCGATCGTTTTCCCGTCAACAATCAGCGCGTCTTCCGTAAAATCAACGCTCCAGGGGAACGGGCCGTAGTTTGAGTCATGCTTAAGCAGATAGGCGAGGATTTTAGGGGAGGTGAGGTCGTTGATTGCGACCACATCAACATCGCTTTTGACTTCCAGTAACCGACGCAACACCAGACGACCAATACGACCAAAACCGTTAATGCCAATTTTACTCATGATTAACTCCTGTGAGGTTGTCGCGGACATTCTTTTTTCCCTACCAGGCATAGTCCAGTATGGCGGGGTGAGCAATCGCACTTCTTGCCGTTGAGCCTAACTGACTGATAAGCAGTGAAGAAAAATTAATGAATTTTTAACAAAAGCTCGCTATGTTGTCGCTTTATTGTTTTTACTCAGGAAGTGTTATGGGCAATAAGTACTCAAGCCTGCAGATTGGCATCCACTGGCTGGTCTTTTTACTGGTGATTGTGGCCTACTGTGCGATGGAATTCCGCGGCTTTTTCCCGCGCAGCGACCGTCCCGTCATTAACATGATTCACGTTTCTTGCGGGATAGCCATTCTGGTTCTGATGGTTGCGCGTTTGCTGATCAGACTGAAATATCCGGCTCCAGCCATCGTGCCGAAACCTAAACCGATGATCACCGGACTGGCACATCTGGGGCACCTGGTGATTTATCTGTTGTTTATTGCACTGCCATTGATCGGCCTGGTGATGATGTACAACCGCGGGAATCCATGGTTGGCCTTTGGTCTGGTGATGCCGTACGCGGCAGAAGGCAATTTCGAACTGGTGGATACGCTGAAGTCCTGGCATATCACGCTGGCGAATCTCGGCTATTTTGTCATTGCGCTACATGCCGCCGCCGCGCTGATGCACCATTATTTCTGGAAGGATAATACGCTGCTGCGGATGATGCCGCGTAAGCGATAAGGTGATTTTCGCCCGGTGCGGGGAGACCCTCCACACCGGGTGCTACTGATGACCCTGGTACTAAGCCGCCAGTTGCGAGGGCATCAGAAATAAAAGTGTCATTATAGGTCATGAAAAATAAACATTCGCTGCTGATGGCCCACGCAGACCATTTATCCGACAAAACTCAACGCGTAGCCCAGGGGTAAGTTTTTCTGAATCGCGGAGGTTTAGTGCTGAAATGTGAAGCTGAACATCTATACGGCCATCGGAGGGGGTGATAAGACCTTTGCCACTTTTGTAGTCAAAGGTTTTGACAATTCCTGTCATTTTACGGGACAAACAAATTCCTTAATACTGATAACCCGGTGCACTATACAGACGATTTGAAAGAAAGCCAGCGTTTTCTTGTGGGTATAAAGGAGTCCGGATGGCTAAAATAAACATTGATTAATTGGTATGACCGTGCGTTAATGGCGACGTCGGTTTGAAGAACAGACGATATACAAAGTAGTTTACTAAAGCAGTTCTCATTTCAGGTGTTATTCACTTATTCCTTCTTTGAGTCTCTCCAATAAGTACTAAGTAATTTCTGTAATAAAAACCATCTAAGCCGAAAGGCTCAATTTAAGGAATATAAAATGTCAAATAAAATGACTGGTTTAGTAAAATGGTTTAATGCTGATAAAGGTTTCGGTTTCATTACTCCTGCTGACGGTAGCAAAGATGTTTTTGTGCATTTCTCAGCTATTCAGAATGATAATTACCGTACCCTGTTTGAAGGACAGAAAGTCACATTCTCAATAGAGGATGGCGCTAAAGGTCCTGCGGCAGCGAATGTCGTTACTACAGAGTAAAATCCAACGCTTTGTCTGTATGCGATAACGAAGAAGGCTATTGCCTGAGTAGACATATCGACAGAGTGGGTAGGGGCTGGCTTTCCCCAAAAGCATCACAATTTAAATTAAGCACATCAAACCCGCAATTGCGGGTTTTTTATTATATCAATTGACTAATGATATATATTTTTTGCTATTACATGCGCTCGGGGAGGATCAAAACACTCAGGCAACGGCTTTGAGATTTGTCTGGAAAACTTTATTGCAATGAGGGCAAATCAAAAGAGCACCTTTTTGTACTCTTGAAAAACTGTGTTGAGATTCTTTGGCGCAGTTTGGGCAGGAACAGTTGACAAGATAATTGCGACGTGATTTTGAGTCTTTACGTTCTGACATAGGCTTTTCCTGTATGAATGGACATCAATAATACACCAAATAACAAAAAAAATCTCATGTTTATTTTGATAAGCATAAATTCCGCGTACCCGAAATGTTTATTTAGAACACTTTTATGTCAGGCTCCGGGAATTACCTCCTTTCACATTTAAAAAACGGAAACCGGATACGCCCAGCGCATCCGGGTTATCGGAGGTGATAGGGCTAAATGCATGCACGACAAAGAGAGTATTGCCAGGATTATCCTGGACCGCCGTCCTTGTACTTGCAGCCGGGGAGGTGGGGCGTGTTTCGGGAGCACCAAAAAGACGGTGTATGTTTACATGTGTACTTCAATACAATCCTGTAACATACTGATTTTGATAAAATATTATATTTCACAAATTGTTAATATTTATGATAGTATACCCCCCTATAGTATACAGGAGGGAGTATGCCACATTCACCCGCAGATAAAAAACGTATTCTGACTCGCGTACGGCGCATTCGGGGGCAGGTGGATGCTCTGGAGCGTGCGCTGGAGTCCGGCGAACCTTGCCTGGCTATCCTGCAACAAATTGCCGCGGTTCGCGGCGCGTCCAATGGCTTAATGGGCGAAATGGTTGAGATCCACCTGAAGGATGAACTGGTGAGTGGTGAAACCACGTCTGACCAGCGCGCCGTGCGCATGGCTGAAATCGGCCACCTTCTTCGCGCTTATCTAAAATAAACCTATCACCTCGCAATAAAGGGAAGAGACAGATGAAATCACGTGCAGCAGTCGCGTTTGGCCCCGGCCAGCCGCTTAAAATTGTTGAGATTGACGTCGCACCGCCGAAAAAAGGCGAAGTGCTGGTCAGGATCACCCACACCGGGGTGTGTCACACTGACGCGTTTACGCTTTCTGGCGACGATCCGGAAGGGGTATTCCCGGCGGTTCTGGGACATGAAGGCGGTGGTGTGGTGGTCGAGGTCGGCGAAGGCGTTACCAGCCTGAAACCGGGCGACCATGTCATCCCGCTGTATACCGCCGAATGCGGCGAGTGCAAATTCTGTAAATCCGGGAAAACCAACCTCTGTCAGGCCGTGCGTGCCACCCAGGGGAAAGGCCTGATGCCGGATGGCACCACCCGTTTTTCTTATAACGGCGAACCTATCTATCACTATATGGGGACCAGTACCTTCAGCGAATACACCGTGTGTGCGGAGATCTCACTGGCAAAAGTCAACCCGCAAGCACCGCTGGACAAGGTCTGTCTGCTGGGCTGCGGTGTGACAACAGGTATTGGTGCCGTGCATAACACCGCGAAAGTCAAAGAGGGCGACACCGTTGCCGTGTTTGGCCTTGGCGGAATTGGTTTGGCGGTGATTCAGGGCGCCGTGCAGGCGAAAGCCGGACGTATTATTGCCGTCGATACCAACCCGGAAAAATTCAAACTGGCGGCTGAAATGGGGGCAACCGACTTCATCAACCCGAAAGACGATGACAAACCGATCCAGGAGGTGATTGTTGAACTCACCGATGGCGGCGTCGACTTTAGCTTCGAATGTATTGGTAATGTGAACGTGATGCGTGCGGCGCTGGAATGTTGTCACAAAGGGTGGGGCGAGAGCATCATCATTGGTGTTGCCGGCGCGGGTCAGGAAATTAAAACCCGTCCGTTCCAGTTGGTGACTGGCCGTGTCTGGCGTGGTTCCGCATTTGGTGGCGTAAAAGGGCGTACCCAGTTACCCGGGATGGTGGAAGACGCGATGACCGGGAAAATCCAGTTGGATCCGTTCATTACCCACCGCCTGCCGCTGGATCAAATCAACGACGCGTTTGACCTGATGCACGAAGGTAAATCCATCCGTACCGTTATCCATTTCGGCGATAACTGATTCATCCGCCAGCGGAAATCTCCGCTGGCGCTCTCCTGTTTTTAACATAAATGTTGTCAAACTGTGACGAAATCGGCGCTTTTCCCGGTAAGTAAACCTCGCGGAATGCCGATGACTATCTAACGGGCGCGTATTACGCATTAATCCTACAAGAGAGTCGACGGTCATGGACAACACAACATCGATGCAAGCACCACATAAGCTGGGCTTTTTGCATCACATCAGGCTGGTTCCGCTGTTTTCCTCCATTCTCGGTGGCATCCTTTTACTGTTCGCGCTGAGCTCAGGTCTGGCGGGCTACTTTCTCATGCAGGCTGACCGCGATCAGCGGGACGTGACGGATGAGATCCAGGTTCGCATGGGATTATCGAACAGCTCGAACCACCTGCGTACCGCGCGAATCAACATGATTCATGCAGGCGCTGCCAGTCGGATTGCTGAAATGGATGACATGAAGGCCAACATTGCCGCAGCGGAAAAGCGTATCAAGCAATCTGAGGAAGGATTTAACGTTTACATGGCGCGCAAGGTGAAAACCCCTGCGGATGAGGCGTTGGATGGCGAGCTGGAGAGTAGCTTCAAAGCCTATGTTGCAGGGATGCAACCGATGCTCAAGTACGCCAAAAACGGCATGTTTGAAGCGATCATCAACCACGAGAGCGAACACGCAAGACAACTGGATGACAGTTACAACAAAGTCTTACTGAAGGCGATCGAACTGCGCATGGCACGTGCTAACCAGTTAAGTGAGCAGGCGCATCAGCGCACACAACTGGGGATGATGTTCATGATAGGTGCCTTTGGTCTGGCGCTGCTGCTGACGCTGATGACGTTTATTGTTCTGCGTCGTACCGTCATTCAACCTTTGCAGCATGCCGCGCAGCGTATTGAGCAAATTGCCGCTGGCGATCTGACCATGCAGGATGAACCGACCGGGCGCAGCGAGATTGGGCGTCTGAGTCGCCACCTGCAACAAATGCAGCGTTCGCTGGTGCAAACGGTCGGATCCGTGCGTCAGGGCGCAGAAGAGATTTACCGAGGCACCAGCGAAATCTCGGCGGGCAATACCGACTTGTCTTCACGCACCGAGGAGCAGGCTGCGGCGATCGAGCAAACGGCAGCCAGTATGGAAGAGTTGACCGCAACGGTGAAGCAAAACGCCGATAACGCGCACCACGCCAGCAAACTGGCGGAAGATGCGTCCGGTAAAGCCAGTCGTGGCGGACAGATGGTCTCCGGCGTGGTCCAGACGATGGGTAATATTTCGACCAGTTCGAAGAAAATCTCTGAGATCACCGCGGTCATTAACAGCATTGCCTTCCAGACCAATATTCTGGCGCTGAACGCCGCAGTAGAGGCCGCGCGTGCCGGTGAGCAAGGGCGTGGATTCGCCGTGGTCGCCAGTGAGGTCCGTACGCTGGCCAGCCGCAGCGCCCAGGCGGCGAAAGAGATTGAAGGGCTGATCAGCGAGTCAGTCCGGCTGATCGATCAGGGTTCCGGTGAAGTGGTCGCGGCGGGTAATACCATGACCGACATTGTGGAGGCGGTTAAACGCGTCACCGATATCATGCTGGAAATCGCGGCGGCGTCGGACGAACAGAGCCGTGGGATAGTCCAGGTTAGCCAGGCTATCTCAGAGATGGATAAAGTGACACAGCAGAACGCCTCGCTAGTGGAAGAGGCCTCTGCGGCGGCGGCATCGCTGGAAGAGCAGGCCGCGCATCTGACGGAGGCGGTGGGTACGTTTCGCTTGCAGGGGGGACGCTCGGGTAAACGCGTGTCGACAACAAAGACGCCCGTTCAGCCTTTAGCGCAGCCGGTTACCGATCGTGGGGATAACTGGGAAACCTTCTAATCGCCATTGCCGGGTGTGGCGCAATAGTGCCTCATCCGGCCTGTCTGACCGGTTATAACGGCATCGATTTACGAATGGCGGAAATTAAGGTCTGTGCGCCAGAGGAGAGCGGTGAATCCACGCGGGTCAGAATACCGATCGGCTCGCCAGCACCCTGTGTTGGCACCGGTAGCGAAACCAGCGTCGCCTGGCGCAAATCCTCTTTTACCGCGCCTGACGGCACAAACCAGACGTAGTCATAATCGACGGTTAACTGGCGCGACAGCGACGCGGAGAGCGTTTCAATGCAGCCGGTTGGCATCTTACAGCCCTGACTTTGCAGCAACGCCTCGGCATTCTGACGGGGGATTGTCCCTTTTGGCGAGACAACCACGGGCCAGTCCATCACGCGACTCAGTGTCACATTTTCCTGCAGTAACGGGTGGTTGGGGCGAACGACCAGCTTTAATGACTCGAGAAACAGCAGCTCATAATTGAGGCCGCTCATCAATTCCGGATCGGACATCCGGCCAATGCCGATGTCGATCTCGCCGGATTTCAGACCCGCCAACAGCATGGTGTTGTTCATCGTCGCGACTTGCAGCGTGGTCTCTTTTTGTTGCCGATGAAACTGCCCGATGACCGACGGAAGAATACCCAGCGCGGCGGTCGGCAGAGCGCCTATTCTTACCACATCATTGTTAAGACCTTCTTTACGATTCAGCGCCTGTCCGGCGGTATTGAGCGCATCAAGCACTTTCACCGCGTGCGTTAAGAACTGCTCGCCGGGCAGCGTTAGCTGCGCGCCAAGCCGTCCGCGCTCGAAGAGGCGGGTTCCGGTCAGTTGCTCCAGTTCGTTAAGCGTCTTGGAAAGCGCAGGCTGGCTAAGGTTAAGGGTTTCTGCTGCGCGCCCCAGGGTTCCTTGTTGAGCAACAGCGACAAATGTATGAAGATGGCGCAATCGGATGCGCTGACTGAACAGACTATTTTTTTCCATAAGCGATGTTAAGAACAGAGCGGTGCCGGTGACAAGTAAAGTTGTTTGTTTTTGATAACTTGATTGCAAAATATTATTAACATTTAACTTATTTAAGTAACAGCACTTTCTCTTCGGAGGCGAAAATGATCCATGTCGTAGGCCACCTTAATCCGGACAGTGATGCCATTTGTACCGCTTTTATGGCAGCGCGCTGGCTGAATATGCGCGGACTTCAGGCCACAGCCTGGCGTCTGGGCGAACCCAATCGCGAAACCCAGTTTCTGTTCGAGCGGGCCGGGCAGGATATACCGCCGTTGCTGGAAATGCCGTTGACGGATCTCGACGTCTGGCTGGTGGATTTCACCGAGCCGACACAGGGGCCGGAAACCCTCCAGGAGAGCAATATCGTCGGCATTATCGACCATCATCGCCTGGGCGGGCTGGTTACCCGCCTGCCGCCAGAGGTATGGATAAAGCCGGTGGGCAGCAGTGCCACGCTGTTGTGGCAACTGATGAGCCCAGAGAACAGGGCGCAGATAACGCCTGCGCAGGCGTTATTGTTGTTGGGCGCGATACTGAGTGACACTGTCACGCTACGTTCGCCCACGACGACTGCGGATGACCGTCTGGTCGTCGAAGAACTGACAGCGCTTGCCGGGATTGATCTGACCGCGTTCAGCGCCGATCTGCTGAGCGCGAAAACCAGCGTTGAAGGATTGCGCGCCAGCGAGCTGCTGCAAAAGGATATCAAGCGTTTCACTATTAACGGTCAGCAGGTGAGCGTCGCACAGATTGAACTGTACGCGCTGAGCCAGGTCGCCGACATGATGGACGCTCTGCGTGAGGAGATGACCGATTACGCGGCCCGCAGCGGGGCGGATTTGGTTGTGCTGATGCTGACCGACATCAACGTGGGCAATTCACAACTCTGGTTCGCCGGCCCGCGCCAGCCTGAACTGGCGCAACCGGTAACAGTGGAAGGGATGTTGAGTCGTAAGAAACAGATGCTGCCGTGGCTGGAAAGTCATGTTGCGCAGATAAACTAGACAAAACGGGCTGACAGATTCAGCCCGTTCCCTTGACGGCATCAGACGTCAAAAAAGACGGTTTCATTTTCGCCCTGCAGGTGAATATCGAAGGTATAGACGGTCTCACTACCGCGCTGCTCGCGGCGGGCAATCAGGGTCTGACGGCGAACTTCCCATTCGATCAGATTGAGCACCGGATCGTGCTGATTGGCTTCTTGTTCATCCGCAAAATAGAGGCGAGTATTCAGGCCAATGTTGATGCCGCGCGCAACAATCCACAGATTGACGTGCGGCGCCATCGTACGGCCATCGCGTCCCACCACGCAGCCAGGTTTGATGGTGTCGAAACGCCAGACGCCGCTGTCGAAGTCGGAACAGGTTCGTCCCCAGCCGCGAAAATCCGCGTCGATCGGTTTTTCTTCCTGACGGTCCGCCGGATGGTTATAGCGTCCGTGGGCGTTGGCCTGCCAGATTTCCAGCAGCACATCGCGCACCGGCGTGCCTGAACCATCAATCACCCGGCCTTCAATCACGATGCGCTCGCCTTCGGTATGACTGTTGGTCAGTGTGGAACTGAAATTCTTCTCAAAGATGTGAAACCCTGCGGCGTCAGGCGCAAGCCCAATGTGCACATACGGTCCCGCCGTTTGCGAGGCGGTTTCCTGCAAATAGTCTTTCATCGCGAGCCCCCCTGAGTTCGGTTTTCAAATAAGGTGGCGCGCTGCCCGCGGAGCACGAGGTCAAAGCGATACGCCAGGCAATCGAGCGGTACGGCGGCGTGGGTATCCAGTTCGGCAATCAGCGTGCGGATGGCGTCATCGTTATTGATGGTTTTCACAATCGGACACTGCTTGATCAGCGGATCGCCTTCAAAATACATTTGCGTAATCAAACGTTGGGCGAAAGCTTCACCGGAGAGTGAAAAGTGGATGTGCGAAGGACGCCAGTCACTGACCTGATTGCGCCACGGGTAGGGGCCGGGCTTGATGGTACGGAAAAAGTAATAGCCGTTCTCATCGGTTAACACCCGCCCGCAGCCGCCGAAGTTAGGGTCGATCGGTGCGAGGTACTGATCCTTCTTGTGGCGATAACGACCGCCGGCATTGGCCTGCCAGACTTCGACCAGCGTATTTTTCAACGGCCGACCAAAGCCATCACGCACATAGCCATGGACGATAATGCGCTCGCCAATCGGCAGGCCGTCTTTGGCGTAATTCATGATCAGGTCATTATCCAGCGGGCCAAGATCGTTGCTGCTAAAGACCGGTCCGGTGATTTCAGACAACGAGTTTTGTAAGGAGATCAGCGCGTTGCGCGGCGAGCGCAGAACGCTGGTTTTATAGCCGGGGGCAAAGGCCGGCGGATGGCTGTTATAGTCGCGATGGATCACCTCGCGAGAGGTCACTTTTTCACGCATAGCGGACTCCGGTACAGGGAAGAGAGTTATTGTTTTATGCTTACCTGATGCAGTGTGTGTAAATGCATTGTTAATTAAAAGTGAATTTATGCCGTTTATTACATAACCAAAGGCTATATAAGGGCGCAGGGTCTGACGCAGAGCGAATTCAGGTGAGATCACACTTTGTAAATTCTTCCCCCCAGAGTGAATGGCGTTTCCTACACTCCAGGTAACATTCACTGGAGGCATGACATTATGGCGAACACCATCACGGCAGATGAGATTCGGGAACACTTTTCGCAGGCAATGTCAGCCATGTACCAGCAGGAAGTTCCGCAGTATGGCACGCTGCTGGAACTGGTGGCGGATGTGAATCTGGCGGTCCTCGAAAATAACCCCACGCTGCATGAAAAACTGGCTAATGCGGATGAACTGGCGCGCCTCAACGTAGAACGTCATGGCGCTATTCGCGTCGGTACGGCAGAGGAACTGTCCACGCTGCGCCGCATGTTTGCCATCATGGGGATGTTTCCGGTCAGCTATTACGATCTCTCCCAGGCCGGGGTACCGGTGCACTCAACGGCATTCCGCCCGATTGACGATGCCTCGCTGTCGCGAAATCCGTTTCGCGTCTTTACCTCGTTATTGCGTCTTGAACTGATTGAAAACGCCTCGTTGCGCCAGCGCGCGGCGGAGATCCTCGCTCAGCGCGATATCTTTACGCCACGCTGTCGTGAACTGCTCGATGTCTGGGACAGCCAGAATGGGTTTAGTGCGTCACAGGCGCGCGAGTTTGTGAAAGAAGCGCTGGAAACCTTCCGCTGGCATCGTCATGCCACTGTGGATGACCAAACCTATCATGCGCTGCATAACGAACATCGACTGATCGCCGATGTGGTCTGTTTCCCCGGTTGTCACATTAACCACCTGACGCCCAGAACGCTGGATATCGACCGGGTGCAGTCGATGATGCCGGAATGTGGTATTGAACCGAAAATCCTGATCGAAGGCCCACCGCGTCGTGACGTACCCATTCTGTTGCGCCAGACCAGTTTCAAAGCGCTGGAAGAACCGGTGCTGTTCGCTGGTGAAATGCAGGGGACGCATACGGCCCGCTTCGGCGAGATAGAACAACGCGGCGTGGCGCTGACGATCAAAGGGCGTCAGCTGTACGATGAATTATTGCGCAATGCCGGGACGGGTAAAGATAACCTGACGCACCAACTGCACCTGCAGGAGGTGTTTAACGCGTTCCCGGACAGCGAATTTCTGTTGCGCCAGCAGGGGCTGGCATGGTTTCGCTATCGTCTGACGCCGTCAGGCGAAGCGCACCGCAAGGCGATTCATCCCGGTGACGATCCACAACCGCACATTGAACGTGGCTGGGTGCAGGCGCAGCCCATCACCTATGAAGATTTCCTGCCGGTCAGCGCGGCGGGGATTTTCCAGTCGAATCTGGGGAATGAAACTCAGGCGCGCAGTCATGGCAATGCCAGTCGCGAGGCCTTTGAACAGGCGTTGGGCTGTCCGGTGTTTGACGAGTTTGTGTTGTACCAGGAAGCGGAAGAACGCAGCAAACGGCGTTGCGGCCTGCTTTAATCCAGGTATCCTGTAGGGATCTGCGATTAACGGGTAAACATGGACATGGTCAATCCCAGCATTCCACTGATTAAAACGGTGCAGGGCCAGTTGATGGGTGTTGTACAGGATGACACCCACCTCTGGCGCGGCATTCCTTACGCCGCGCCGCCAACGGGTGAACGACGCTGGCGAGCACCTCAACCGGTCGCCCCCTGGTCCGGGGTTCGTGACGCCAGTACCTTCTCCAGTGCAAGCTGGCAGGACATTGAATACTGCAAAGAGTTGGGCGGCGGCGATCCGGGCGCTTTTTCTGAAGATTGTCTCTATCTCAACGTCTGGTCTCCGGCGAAACGTCATCAGCCGCTTCCGGTAATGGTCTGGCTGCACGGCGGTGGCTACACCATCGGTGCCGGCAATCTGCCACCTTATGACGGCGTTGCGCTGGCGAAGCGTGACGTGGTTGTCGTTACCGTCAATTATCGCCTCGGTCATCTCGGCTTTTTTGCCCATCCGGCGCTGGAAGGCGAAGAGGGCGAGTGCCTCAATAACTTCGCGCTGCTCGACCAGATTGCCGCGCTGCGCTGGGTTCAGGAAAACATCGCCGCGTTCGGCGGCGATCCGCAAAACGTCACGCTGTTTGGGGAGTCGGCCGGGGCGCGCAGCGTACTCTCGCTGTTAGCCTCTCCGCGCGGGAAAGGGCTGTTTCATAAAGCGATTGTACAGAGCGGCTACACGCTGCCGGACACGCCTCGCGAGATTGCCCTGGAAAACGGTGTTGCGCTGGCAGAGCACTTTGGCTTGCAGAACGCGACGGCGGAACAACTTCGCGCCATTCCGGCTGAGGCATTCTGGCCGCTGGGCGCGCCGTATAAAATTGCGCCGACGCCCATCTCCGGCGATGCAATACTGCCGGAACCGATGCTGGACGTCTTTTTTGCCGCCAGACAACACCCAATGCCCATGATGATTGGCTCGAACAGCGATGAAGCCAGCGTGATGGCCGTCTTTGGCATCGACCTTGCCGGGCAAATCCAGAAACTACGTCGTGAACGCAGGCTGGGACTCGGCCTGATTAAGCTGCTGTATCCGGGTGTGAAGGGCGATGAAGAGCTGGGGCGGCATGTGTGTCGGGATATGGCGTTTACGGCATTGGGCTATGTGGTGATGCAGGCGCAGCAGCGGGTTGGCGAACCGTGCTGGCGTTACTGGTTCGATTACGTTGCGGAAACGGAGCATCACACCTACGCCAACGGCGCATGGCATGGCAATGAAGTGCCTTATGTTTTTGATACATTGATGCTCGCCGAGCCCTCGCGCAATTACGTGAACGCTAACGATCTCGCTTTTGCCGCCCACGTTGCGGATTACTGGGTCAATTTCGCCCGTCATGCCAGCCGGTCTTGCGATGTGCTTCACGGACCGGTCCGCTGGCCTGCCTGTATTCAGGGCCGCGATCGGTTGTTGCGCATTGGGCTGAACAAGTTCGCCGGATTTAAGGTTGAGAACCGGTTCATGCGGGCGCGGCTTTCGCTCTTTAAACGGGTGATGGCCCACCATGTCAGTCTCGACTAACTTTGCACAAGCTGAAAGTTTGTGCGGGAAAATTTACGTGGGAATCAGTCTGTTCTCATCGACACGAAATATTTTCCGTTTTGTTCAGATAATCAGCGGCCAACAATTGGATTCTTAATGAATTTTGTCTAGAGTGAGCGGTCAGAATTATGCAACTTCTTGCCGCTGTCGAGCGCCAGCGCGGGACCCTTCACATGACCAGAAGGATTTACTTTCAGGTATGAATCGCAGACGATTTATTAAAGGTTCAATGGCAATGGCCGCCGTGTGCGGTACCAGCGGTATTGCTTCACTCTTCACCCGTGCTGCTTATGCGGCGGAATCCGACATTGCAGACGGACAAACCGTCCGCTTTGATTTTTCCGTACTGCAATCCATGGCGCACGATCTCGCGCAGAAACCGTGGGGCGGTGCGCCGCGTGCGTTGCCTAATACGCTGGCGAATCTGACGCCGCAGGCCTACAACAGTATTCAGTACGATGCCGCGCAATCGCTGTGGAACAACGTCGAAGACCGCCAGTTGGATGCGCAGTTCTTCCACGTCGGGATGGGCTTTCGTCGCCGCGTACGCATGTTCTCCGTTGATTCCAGCACCCATCAGGCGCGTGAGATCCACTTCCGTCCGGAACTGTTTAAATACAATGATGCCGGCGTTGATACCAAACAACTGGAAGGGCAAACCGATCTCGGCTTTGCCGGTTTTCGCGTCTTCAAAGCGCCCGAACTGGCGCGTCGCGACGTCGTCTCCTTCCTTGGCGCAAGCTATTTCCGTGCGGTTGATGATACCTATCAGTACGGGCTTTCCGCGCGCGGTCTGGCAATTGACACCTACACCGACACCAAAGAAGAGTTCCCGGATTTCACCGCCTTCTGGTTCGATACGGTGAAACCAGGCGCCACCTCGTTTACCGTGTACGCGCTGCTGGACAGCCCGAGCATCACCGGTGCCTATAAGTTCGTGATTCACTGCGAGAAGAGCCAGGTGATCATGGATGTCGAAAATCGTCTCTATGCCCGCAAAGACATCAAACAGTTGGGCATCGCCCCGATGACCAGTATGTTCAGCTGCGGCAATAACGAACGCCGCATGTGCGACACCATTCATCCGCAGATCCACGACTCCGATCGACTGGCGATGTGGCGCGGTAACGGCGAGTGGATCTGCCGCCCGCTGAACAATCCGCAGAAGCTGCAATTCAACGCCTATACCGATAACAATCCGAAAGGGTTCGGCCTGCTGCAACTGGACCGCGATTTTACCCACTATCAGGACATCATGGGCTGGTACAACAAGCGCCCAAGCCTGTGGGTTGAACCGCGTAACCAGTGGGGCAAAGGCACCATCGGCCTGATGGAGATCCCGACGACTGGCGAAACGCTGGATAACGTGGTCTGCTTCTGGCAGCCGGAAAAAGCCATCGAAGCGGGTGACGAGCTGGAATACAAATACCGTCTGTACTGGAGCGCACAGCCGCCGGTCCGTTCGCCGCTGGCGCGCGTGATGGCGACCCGCACCGGTATGGGTGGATTCCCGGAAGGCTGGGCACCGGGTGAGCACTATCCGGAGAAATGGGCACGGCGTTTTGCGGTCGATTTCGTGGGTGGCGATCTGAAAGCGGCCGCGCCGAAAGGCATTGAGCCGGTGATTACGTTGTCCAGCGGTGAAGCGAAACAGATTGAGATCCTCTACGTTGAACCGTTTGACGGTTATCGCATCCAGTTCGACTGGTACCCGACGTCTGACTCGACCGATCCGGTGGATATGCGTATGTTCCTGCGCTGTCAGGGAGAGGCGATCAGTGAAACCTGGCTGTATCAGTATTTCCCGCCTGCGCCGGATAAACGTAACTACGTCGACGACCGCGTGATGCGTTAATCGACGCCGACGCCCTTCGTTATGCGAAGGGCGTCATCAGAGATGAGCGTGAAATATCTGTACAGGAATTAAACACGATCCCGTTCGCATTTTTCCCTAAGTCAAATGAGTAAGCTGAAGGAGTGTATTTCTTATACACATGGTTTATCACTAACAGGGAGAGCGTATGTTTCCAGAATACAGAGATCTGATTTCCCGACTGAAATCCGAGAATCCTCGCTTTCTGTCTCTTTTCGAAAAGCACAACAACCTTGATCATGAAATTGCCAGGCTGGAAGGTTCCGATGGTCGGGGATACAATCTCGAAGTCGTTCGTCTGAAAAAACAGAAACTCCAGCTTAAGGACGATATGCTCAAAATACTGCAGAAAGAAAGCGTTGATGCGGGGTAATCCGCGTTGATGAGCCGCTAACCGCACAGAAGGAAAACCACGCTTTTTCCTTCTGTGTCAGCAAGCTAAGCCGCCGGCCCTGGCGGCTTTTTTGTGCCTGTCATTCAGCGATGTGGCAACACCAGATGACATCCCGCGTGGGTGTAGCGCTGCACAATGTCATCCGCGAGCGCGCTGTCGCTGATGATCGTTTTAATACATGAGAGCGTGGCCACCGCGTGAGGTTCGACGGCATCAAACTTTGAATGATCGGCCATCAGCACCACGTCGCGGGCGCGTTGAATAATCCGCGTTTTAACGCCGACTTCGAACATCGTCGCGTTGGTGATCCCCGTTGCCAGCGACAGCGCATCGCAGGAGATAAAGGCCCGTTCTACCGAAAACGCATTGATCATCTCCAGCGCCAGGCTCTCACCCACCGAAAAGTAACCCGGACGAATCAGTCCGCCGATGATGTAGCTCTCGACGTGCGGAAAACAGCCCAGCTCATTGGCGATTTTGATGTCGTTACAGATGACTTTCACCCGCGCATCGGCCAGACATTTCGCCAGTTCCAGACAGGTGGAACCGGAATCAAGAAAGAAACAGTCGCCGTCTTTGATCATCGTGCGGGCCAGGGCGGCAATCTCTTTTTTGGCCTCCGCCTGCAATGTCCGTTTGACATCAAAAACATACTCTTTGTCATCCATGCTGTCGTCAAAATCAAGGCTGCCGTGACCGCGAATCATGCCGGGATACTGGCTGGCGATATACTGGAAATCACGACGGACGGTGGCCTCCGCATAGCCAAACAGTTCCATGGCCTGCTGGGTAGAGAGATGACGATGCTGCCACAGATAGTGCAGCATCTGTTTGATACGGTCAGGGCGCTGTTGGCTCATCGAAGCAATCTCCTCTTACAGTCCGGCAAACCGGGATAACGTGGCGTGATAGTTTTCTGATGAGAACAGCGCGCGTCCCACGACAAGATGCTGCGCGCCCGCTGTCGCCAGCTGTTGTGCAGCGGAAAGCGTTATGCCACCGTCGGCCCAGCACGCCGCTTCAGGAAAACAGTCGCGTACGCGACGGACCTTCTCACACAGGGCGGGAATGAACTGCTGACCGACGCCGTCGGGTTCGCTGGTCATGACCATCAGCGCATCCAGGTGTGGTGCCAGATAGCAATACGCGTCAACAGGGGTGGCCGGATTAAACGCCAGCCCGGCTTTCGCGCCGATAAGCCTTATTTGTGCCAGCGTTTCAGAAGGATATGCCAGCGCTTCAGCATGAACAAAAATCCACGCCGGTTTGAGTTCTGCCAGAGCAGAAAACCAGTCCTGTGGGCGGGAAATCATAAAATGAAATGAGAGGGGATGTGTCGTCTGCCGGGCGACGGCCTGCACGGTTTTGAGGCCAAAGGTAATGTTGTTAATAAAGCTGCTGTCTTCGATATCCAGATGCAGTGAACCCATATCGGCATCGGCCAGGGCAGTCAGCGTCGTCCCGTAGTGCAGTGGATCCGCCGACGCAAGAGAAGGGTGCAGAATCATCATCGCCTCCGTTATCCGCATACCTGCGCAAACAGCGCGGCGTCGGTTTGCGCTTGTCGCACCGCCGCGAGTCGTTCGGGTGAATCAATAAACTGACTGATGCGCTGGAGGGTGAGGATATGCGCATTGGCATCCGTCGCGCTGACGCACAGCAGCAGCCAGACCGGGTCGCATTCCTCATGACCAAACGCGACGGGCGTTTTAAGCGTCGTGATGCTGACCTGATTGTGGTTAGCCCCTTGTTCGGGCCGCGCATGGGGTAAGGCGATACCGGGGGCAATTAAATAGTACGGCCCCCAGTTCAGCGTGTTGTCGATAATGCCGTCCACGTAGCCCGGTTGCGCAGCGCCAAAGGTAATCAGCGGGCGAGCGGCGATCTCGACGGCCTGGCGCCAGTCTTTGGCCTCGCGCTGTGTCTGCACCCACTTAACATCGTTTATCATCAGTCGTTGACTCCTTGCCGGTTAGGGTTACTCTGATAGCGATCCCCGTCGAGACTTTTGACGAAGGCGGCAGGGATCGCTGTACTACCGGGGGTAAGCGCTCTGCTTATCCCCTTTTTTATTGCCGTATATGATGCACTTTTTCCATAAACCGACTGACCCGCGCCTGATCGACAAAGTTGGCGAAAACGCCGTCCTTTTTAAAGGTGGTGGCCGTTACGCAACCGTCAGCAATGCTAAGCTGTTCCTCAACGTTTTCCAGACACACGCCGGTATTCGCCAGCACCACGGTATCCGGCACCGTCTCTTTTACCCGCTTTAGCAGGGCGCTGTCGGTGCGTGCGCCCGCCGTCAGACCAGAGACGCAGAGGGCATCCGGATGGTTGTTAAAGACGGTGGATTTCGCAATGGAACAAATATCGCGATTGCCCAGATATACCGCCGCTTCAGGCACAATATTGAACAGCGTTTTGACCCCACCCGCGCCGATGCGGTGCTGATGACGTATGGTCTCACCGACGTTGGTGTCCCAGACGCCGAAGTCGCTGGCGTAGGCACCGGTAAAAATCTCGCGAATAAACGATGCGCCCGTCGCCATAGCCAGGTCGAACGACGCGACCGGATCCCACAGCACATTGACGCCAAACGGGATGCGGATTTCGCTCATCAGTTGTCCAATCACCCTCGCCATTGCCGCGGTGGTTTCCGGGCGAACCTTCGTGAGATAGGGGAGACTAAACTCGTTGGAAAACATCACGGCATCCACGCCGCCATTTTGTAGCGCCAGCAGATCGTCCCGGGCGCGGTCGATCACCCAGTTCATCCCTTTCTGCGCATCAAAGCTCGGGTCGCCGGGCAATGCGCGCAAATGGCACATGGCAATAACAGCTTTTTCCGTTCCAATAACCTCTTTCAGCCAACTCATTGAAGGTACTCCTTATTCCGATAGTTCACGTTTACGTAAGAACAGCACGACGCTGGCGACGATACCCACCGCCACGACGACGCCAATAATGCCAAGCGACATCAGCTCCGAAATTGACCAGCCAAACATGTTGCCTACGGACAGTGCAGAGATTTGCGCGTTTTCACCGGCAAAGCTGAAACCGCCCTTAAGCGCCATGTCGGTGAAGTAGGGGGCAAACTGCGTGGCGATCAGCAGGACGGTGACCATGACAATCACGCCGCTGATTAAGGTGCGAATCAGGTCGCCGCGATGGATAACCGTCGCCATACAGATAAAGAACGGTGCGACGGGCAGGTCGGCAAGCGGCAGCACTTTGTTGCCGGGCAAGATGCTGGCGAGAATCAACATGATAGGGATCAGCAACAGGCCAACGGCAATGGTGGTGGGGTGACCCAGCGTGACGGCGGTATCCAGACCGATATACACCTCACGTCCCTTAAAATGCTTCTGGAAGAATTTACGTGCGCCGTCGGAGATGGGGAGTAACCCTTCAACAATCAGACGGATCATGCGCGGGAACAGCACCATAATCGCCGCGACGGTGATCATCAGGCTGGCGCAGCCTTTAAATCCTTCACCCGCCGCGAGACCAAAGATCAGACCGAGCACCACGCCGATAATGACCGGGTCGCCGACCATGCCGTAGCGTTTCTGGATCTCCTGGGCATCAATGTTGCGTCCTTTCATAAACGGAATTTTTTCGTAGATGGCATCGAGGAGAACGAACAGTGGTACCGAACTGGAACCATAGCCCTGCGGAATGGAGATCCCCTCCAGTCCGACGATGTTCTGCACGCGCTTAGCCGTCCAGTCGGCCATTTTCAGCGACAATGCCGCGTGGCAAATGGCACCCAGCACGCCATAAATCAGACTGCCGGTCATTAACTGGACCACGGTGCCGGTAATGGCGTAGTGCCAGTAGTTATAGATATCGACGTTCATGGTTTTGGTCAGACGGGTGACCAGCATCGCGACGTTGAGCAGAAAAATAATCGGGATAATCATTGCGCCAATGGCGGTGGCGTACCCGACGCCAGAGGCCGGTCCTGCGCCGACGTCAAACACATGCAGGGTCAGACCAAAGCGTTCAATCATCACTTTGATGGGCGGACTGAGGCTGTCGATCGCCATGACGATCACCAGCCCCATTCCGACAAAACCAATCCCTACCGTGACCCCGGCTTTGATCGCCTGCAGCCAGGGAATACGGAAGATCAACCCAATCACAATCATGATGATGGGAACAAAGACGGTACCACCGAGAGACAGGATGTAGTCAAACATAATGCCTCCTTGTTATTGCGTTAACAGTGCCTTGATTTCTTGCTTCAAGGCGTCGTCGTTAATTCCCGTTAGCAGTGCCGCGCCGTTTAACGTGGGAATACCGTAATCGTTATTGGTACGCATGGACGTCACAATCAGGTCCATGCCGTTACAATTCAGCGGGATCTCATTGAGACAACACTGGGCGGTGCTTGCCGGAATGCCTTGTTCAGCAAGGAACTCCTGCAACTTGTGCGCAATCATGGTTGACGTCGACATGCCGGTACCGCATGCCACAAGGATCTTTTTCATAATGGATTTGCCTCTTGTGTAGTGCCTGAATCAGGCTCAACGGGAAAGTGCCCGGCTGGCATACCAGCCAGGGCGGTCAATAAGCGAATGCAGTCAGTCAAATCGCGCAGACTGGCGACCTCCGCGGGAGAATGGGTATAGCGACAAGGGATAGAGAGGCTGACGCAGGGAATGCCGTCCTGCTCAACCTGGATATAGCCCGTTTCGGTGATAACACCGGGCGCGACTTCGCGCTGCACGGGAATATGGTGCGCAAGGGCCGTTTGCTCAAGCATGTGGATCAGTCGCGGTGGCGTGATTAAACCGGCCAGCGTGCCACGTCCGTGATAGTTCAGGCAGGTGATGCCGACCCCCTGGTTGACCCGGACGTCGGAGTAGTCCTGCAGATCCGGCGTATCGCATGACGGCGTGATATCAATGCCGATGGCGAGATCCGGCTTAACGCGGCGTAAAACCGGGACAATGCCGCGGATGTTGAACTCTTCCTGCACGGACGCCACCAGATAAACCGCGATATCCAGCGACGCTGTGCCGATGGCATCCGCCACGCCCAGCAGCGCCGTGCACCCCAGACGATCGTCCAGCGCTTTGCTGCACACGAGATCGTTCGCCAGCAGTTGCGGTGGGTTATACAGCGTAACCGGCGTACCGACCTGGATGCCCATCCGCAGGGCGTCGGCTTTATCCTTCGCGCCGATATCAATCCACAGTTTATCGACGCAAGGTGATTGCGTGCGTTCATCCCCCTTTGCAAAGTGGTACGCCTTAATGCCGATGCATCCCATCACCGGGCCATTATCTCCGGCGAGCGTGACGACCGAACCGGACATAGTGACCTGCGCCGGGCCGCCCACACGTTCGAAGCGCAAAAATCCCGACGGCTCAATTTTGCGCACCATAAAGCCGACTTCATCCATGTGGGCAAACATCATCAGTCGCAAGGCATTCGGGTTATCGCTACCGTAGCGGGCGACGACATTTCCTAACCGATCGCGCCAGACCTCTTTTGCCTGACGTTTAAATTCGCGTAGCATGACCTCAGCGACGCTGTTTTCATGCCCTGAAACGGCATTGAGATGCAAAAGCGAGAACAGTGTTTCCTGCACAGAAAATGACATAAGGATCTCCGTAGAAGATAAAACAATCACTCGTTGAGCGTTTTATAGGCGCTGGCTGGGCGAATAATTGTGAGCAGTCTCACGTGGAAATAGCGAAAGTAGAGGAAATAAAAAATAATGTGAGGTAAGTAGAATAAAAACGCTCAATGCTGATGAATGTCTGAACGCGGGAGGAAGAATACGGGTGAGTGAAATTATTGAGATCAATGACACGCTACAACTACGGGCGGTAGAGGAATGTCACGTTGCCGGGCTGTATCAACTGGTACGTAAAAACAGTGCCTGGCTACAGCAGTTTTTAGACTGGCCGCAATACGTCAACGCTGAAGAGGATTCGCGAAAATCCGTGCAGGGCAACATGATGCTCCACCAGCGGGGCTATGCCAAAATGTTCCTGATTTTCGACGGCGAGGAGATGCTGGGCGTGCTGTCGTTTAATCAGATCGAGCCGTTGAACAAAGCGGCTTATATCGGTTACTGGATAGATGAAGCGCAGCAGGGGAAAGGGATCCTGTCGCGCGCGTTGCAGGCGTTTATTCATCACTATGCCGGGCGAGGCGAAATTCGCCGCTTTGTTATCAAATGTCGGGTAAAAAATCTGGCAAGCAATCAGGTGGCACAGCGCAATGGCTTTACGCTTGAAGGCTGCCTGAAGCAGGCGGAGTTCCTGAACGGTCACTATGACGATGTTAATCTGTACGCACGAATCATCGATTCGTCGCTACAGTGAACCAATCAGCGGTGTGCGAGTGATATGCTGTTCACCGTTGAACACTTTCGGGCCGCGCAGGTGAATGGCCTCGTCTGTGGCGGCCTCAACGGTGGTGCGTCCTCGGATGTCGATGTGATTTTCAATCAGTACCTCACCGAGAATACGCGCATCGCCTTCAATCAGAATATGATCGTCGAGTAAAATGGGACCGCCGCGCAGCACGGCGTTTCCGCCCACCAGCACGTGATGTTTAAGGACACAGTTGCCTTCCACTCGCGCCTGTTCCGCCACCTGCGAACTGTAGCGCAGGGTGGGGATCGCATCGTCCCCGGTGCCGGCTATTACCTGCGCACGACCGTAGACTTTCGCACAATCGCAAATCCAGACGTTATTTTCGTCGTTACCTTCAATCAGCGCGTCATCAAAAACTTCGGCCCGATGCTCAATAAACGCGTAGCTGACGATGGCGTCGCCATAGATTTGCGCCTGGTGGACAATGCGTGAATTGATAACCGTGGCGCGGTCATAAACTTGCAGGATCCGATCGCGCTCGACGGTGAGTCCGCGCGCCGCGACAATCTCTGATTGTTGCAGAATCCGCGCGTCGCCAAAGAGGTGGCAGTCGCCGCGAACCGTGGATGACTGAATCGTGACGTTGTCACTGATTCTGGCACCGTGGCTGAGCTCCGCATGGTCTATCCAGACGTTATCGCCAAGGCTGACGTTGTCGCGTAGCAGGCAGGGCTGGGTGATACGCGCATTGCCCGAAATTATACAGCCGGCAAAGGCCAGCGTGTTTTCGTCGTAAATCCAACAATCTCCGGTATGGGCCAGCACGCTTTCATCATCAATCCAGCCGCCAGCGTCACCGGTTTTCACATCATTAAAGTCAACGAGTGCGATAATCTGGCGTAGTAATACGCTCTTTTTATTGCCATTATCCAGGTAACTGAACGCGCGCGGTTCGTCGCTGAGTCGGTATTTACGCATGAAGGCATTCCGTTTAGTCGCTTACTATAACCGTAGCAAATTCTGCGACGCTGGCTAACGCGGATAAAATTCCATAAAATGCATTTAAAATATACTTTATAAATTAAACAAAATGAGCAACAACAAGAGTAGCGATCGCGTCCTGAATCTTCCCGCCGGTTACTTCGGCATGGTCCTTGGGACGATTGGAATGGGCTTTGCCTGGCGCTATGCCAGCCAGATCTGGTCGGTCAGCCACTGGTTCGGCGACGGTCTGGTGATGCTGGCGATGGTGATATGGGGACTGCTGACGCTGGCGTTTATCACGCGTCTGATCCGCCTTCCGCACAGCGTGATCGCCGAGATTCGCCATCCGGTGATGAGCAGTTTTGTCAGCCTGTTTCCGGCCACCACGATGCTGGTGGCGATTGGTTTTGTTCCGTGGTGTCGTCCGCTGGCGATTGGCCTGTTTAGCGTCGGGGTCGTCATTCAACTGGTTTACGCAGCATGGCAGACCGCCGGGCTGTGGCGCGGCTCGCACCCACAAGAGGCAACAACGCCAGGACTCTATTTACCCACGGTCGCTAACAACTTCATCAGCGCGATGGCCTGCGGCGCATTAGGCTATACCGATGCCGGACTGGTCTTTTTAGGGGCGGGCGTTTTTTCCTGGCTGAGCCTGGAGCCGGTTATCTTGCAGCGTCTGCGCAGCGCCGGCGAATTGCCCACCGCTATGCGGACTTCGCTGGGGATCCAGCTTGCGCCTGCGCTGGTGGCCTGTAGCGCCTGGCTGAGCGTCAACGGCGGTGAGGGCGATACGCTGGCAAAAATGTTATTTGGCTACGGCCTGCTGCAACTCCTGTTTATGCTGCGCCTGATGCCCTGGTATCTGTCGCAGCCGTTTAACGCCTCATTCTGGAGTTTCTCGTTCGGCGTGTCGGCCCTGGCGACCACCGGACTGCATCTTGGCCACGCCAGTCCCGCTGGCTTTTTTCACACGCTGGCGGTGCCGTTGTTCATCTTTACTAATGTTATCATCGCATTATTGTTGGTACGCACGTTCGCACTACTGATGCAGGGAAAACTGCTCATTCGCACAGAACGTGCGGCATTACTGAAATCTGAGGATAAAAAATGACCCTTCGTGATGAAAATTACTTCACTGAAAAATATGACTTAACCCGTACTCACTCTGACGTTCTGGAGGCGGTGAAGGTCGTCAAACCGGGAAAAACGCTGGATTTAGGCTGTGGCAATGGCCGTAACAGTCTGTATCTGGCGGCGAGGGGTTATGACGTGACCGCGTGGGATAAAAACCCGATGAGTATCGCCAACGTCGAACGTATCAAAGCGGCAGAAGGGCTGGACAATCTCCAGGCGAAAGTGGTGGATCTCAACGCCCTGACGTTTGAAGGCGAATATGATTTTATTCTCTCCACCGTGGTACTGATGTTCCTGGAAGCCAAAACGATTCCGGGTTTAATCGACAATATGCAGCGTTGCACCAAACCGGGCGGTTATAACCTGATTGTTGCCGCCATGGATACCGCTGATTTTCCGTGCACGGTAGGATTCCCGTTTGCTTTTAAAGAAGGGGAACTGCGTCGTTATTACGAAGGCTGGGAATTACTGAAATATAATGAAGATGTTGGCGAACTGCATCGTACTGATGCCAACGGCAACCGAATTAAACTGCGCTTCGCCACGCTGCTGGCGCGTAAAATGGCCTAAGCGAAAGCGCCGCTAACCTCCTCAGCGCCCAGCATTTTTCCTAAATATGGGCGCTCTGAAATAAATTGTGCTGTGGTTACCATTTTTAGTCCAACGCAGATGATTTCCCTTTGCTACTATTTCAATTGCATATCTGCATATTCTAAGGGATCGTTTCATGCGTACTCATACTTTATTTAAAGTTGCAGTGCTTACTGGTTTACTGGCCTTATCCGGCTGTGCATCAAAAGTCACACAGCCAGATAAATATTCTGGTTTTTTAAAAGACTACTCTGGTCTTAAGGAAACAAAATCCGCCACCGGGCATCCGGTGTTACGTTGGGTCGATCCCGGCTATAGCGAAACCAAATATGACAACATTGTCTGGAATCCAATAACCTATTATCCGGTACCAAAACCGACCACTCAGGTCGGCCAGAAGGTGCTCGATCAGCTGTTGACCTACACCAACACGAAACTGAAAACTGCCGTTGGTCAACGTAAACCGCTGGTGACCACGCCGGGGCCGCGTAGCCTGATCTTCCGTGGTGCGATCACGGGGGTAGATACCAGTAAAGAAGGGCTGCAATTCTATGAAGTGGTACCTGTGGCGCTGGTGGTTGCCGGTACACAAATGGCAACCGGTCACCGTACCATGGACACCCATCTCTACTTTGAAGGCGAGCTAATTGATGCGGCAACCAATAAGCCGGTGATTAAAGTTGTTCGTCAGGGCGAAGGTAAGGACCTGAACAACCAGAGCACGCCAATGGCGTTTGAAACGTTGAAGAAAGTGGTTGATGACATGGCGACAGATGCCACCATGTTTGACATAAACCGGAAATAATTGCCACGCGCCATCGTCTGATGGCGCGTTTCTTTATGCCGTCCGGCGGCGCAAGAGTGCCGGTGGGCGGGCAAACATCACCAGATTTCCCACCAGAATCAGAACCAGCCCGGCCACCGCATTCACCTGCCAGCTATAGCCTTCGTAAACCGTAGAAAATGACAGCGCAACCAGCGGAAATAGCAGCGTGCTGTAGGCGGCATTGCTCGGGCCAATTCTCCCCACCAGCGTAAAGTAGGCACCAAAAGCGATGACCGATCCGAAAACGGCCAGATACAGCAGGGCGCCGAGATAACTGAAGGTCCACTGCGGGGTGAAATTATCCCCACGCACAAGTGCAATCGTCGCAATCAACAGCGTGCCATACAGCATGGCCCAACTGTTGGTGGTCATCACTTCCAGACCCTTTTTCTGATGGCGGAGGCTTATCATATTTCCCAGTGAAAAACCAAATGTCCCCAGTGCGCTAAGACCAATGCCCAGCAGCAGCGATCCGCTAAAGCCGCTGCTCATCAGATCGTGCCAGAAGAGGGTGACGATACCGGTGAGTCCCAGCGCGGCGGCGCAATAAAAGCGCAGCGGCGGTTTTTGCCCAAAGAAGAAGAAACTGTTCACCGCGTTAAACAGAACCGCCATGGAGAAGATAACTGACTCCAGTCCCGTATTGATCCAGGCCGCTGCGGTATAAAAACACCAGAAGTTGAAGCAGAAGACGCAACTCCCTTGCAGCAGGCAGAACAGATGGTCACGTAGCGATAGCGTGCGTAACTTTCCGCGCAGCAGCATAATGACCATCATCAATGCCGTCGCCACCGCAAAGCGCCAGAAAATCGAGACCGGTGCGGCAACGGGGCCCTGCTGCAAATAAATGGCGATCCATGTGGTACCCCAGATAACCACGACCAGACAATACAATAGTGCGTTCATCATTATTCTCTCTTCTTACCCGATAATTGACTGTCGCCGATCTCAGGTGGGACGCGCTTTCATCGATTTGCGGGATACTTGCAAAATCTTGCGCTTTTTTCTGTCCGGCGGGTGGTAACCGCAATGACCTGCGATAGACTGAATGCCTGAACAACAGCGTTTATGTGGTGGTATGACCCGGTCTTACGATGCCTTTGAAAAATTGAGTCAGCACAATGCCGTGTTGCAGGAGTCGGTCGAGCTGCGTTCGGGCGTTCAGTTAGCGGCATGGTCAAACAAGCGCGATACCATCACGCAGTATTGCGATCATCACACGCTCAGTCTGTATGTCGCGGATGGCTACGAAAGTTATCAGAAAACGGCTTCTGGCTGGAAAAATGGCGGTGGGCCGGACCGCTTTTGCCTGTTGCCAAAAGAGAGTGAATCCACCTGGGATATCCGTGACAACCTCTCGTTCGTGCATCTCTACTGCACCGACGCGCATCTGCGTGACGTGGGGGAAAAGGTCTGGGACAAAAGTCCATACCGCTTTACGCTGGATGAACGGACGTTTGGTAACGATCCGGGCATTACGGCGGTCTACCGACAGTTTTTGCTGGGTAACGACTGGCATCAACCCGCGAATCACCTGACGCTCAGCGCCGCGTCGTCACTTCTGATGACTCATATTATTCAGCACTACAGCAACGTGCAGTGGCGATTGCCGACGGTAACGGGCGGACTGGCGCCGGTGACGTTGCGCAATGTGCTGGCCTATATCGACGCCCACCTGGCGGAACCGTTGACGCTAGCCGATCTGGCGTATGAAGCCGCGCTGAGTGAATTTCATTTCGCCAGAATGTTCCGCCAGTCGATGAAAATGGCACCGCATCAGTACGTGATGCAGCGCCGGATGGCCGTGGCAAAGCAGCTGGTCTGTCACTCACAGCGTCCGTTAACGGAGATTGCGCTGGCCTGCGGATTCAGTTCGCCGAGCCACTTCAGCAATCGCTTTAAGCAGGTGACGGGCAAGACGCCGACGCAGTTACGCGCGTCGGGCTAACCTTAAGACGGTGTAGCAGATCCCGCCTGCGATCAGTCCCCAAAATGCCGAACCCACTCCCCACAGCGTCAGCCCACTGGCGGTGACCAGAAACGTCACCACGGCGGCATCACGCTCGTTTTCATGATTCAGCGCCTGGTACAGGCTACCCGAAATCGTCCCCAGCAGCGCCAGTCCCGCCAGCATTTGAATGCCACTCGTCGGCAGGGCCGCCATCATGCCGGTAATCGAACTGCCGAAAATACCGGCTAACAGATAGAACATCCCGGCGGCCGCGGCGGCCAACCAGCGTTTAGCGGCGTCCGGATGGGCATCCGGACTCTGGCAAATCGCCGCAGTAATGGCGGCAATGCAGATGGAATAGACGCCAAAAGGGGAAAACAGCAGTGCCAGTAATCCGGTGACAATGATCAAAGGTGAAACGGGGACATCGTATCCGGCGGCTTTCATCGTTGCCACGCCGGGCGCATTCTGTGACGCCATTGTCACCAGAAAGAGCGGTACAGCAATGCCCAGAGCGTGGGCCAGAGAAAACTGAGGGGCAATAAAGGTGGGTAACACCGGGGTCATGGCGAATGAAGAGGTGACAATGTCACCTTCGAATAGCGCAATGACCGCGCCGGCAATCAGTGCCGCAATGACCGCGTAGCGCGGCGCAATCCTCTTCATCACTAACCACGCCAGCAGCATACCGCCACAAAGCAGAAACTGGTCGCCGAGACGGGCAAATGCCTCCAGGCCAAAGCGGAGCAAAATCCCGGCCAGCATGGCCGCCGCCAGCGAGTGGGGGATCACCTGCATCAGGCGGGCGAATAATCCCGTCACGCCACACAGTACGATTAACGCGTTAGCGATGATAAACACACCAATCGCTTCTGGCAGCGTCAGCCCCTGGAGTCCGGTCACCAGCAGCGCCGCGCCGGGCGTTGACCACGCCGTCAGTACGGGGGCGCGATACCAGAGCGTCAAGAGCAGCGTACTGACACCCATTGCGATGCCAAGGGTGGTCATCCAGCCGGCAATTTGCGTTGTGCTGGCGCCCGCTGCCACGGCGGCCTGCCAGATGATGGCCGCAGAACTGGCATAGCCAACCAGTACGGCGACAAATCCAGAAAGCAGTGTGGGTAATGGCAGGGAGAATGATCGCATAAGCCCTCCTGTGCGTTATAACGGTCGTTTAATCTAGCATCTGGGCGTTATAACGTACAAGTGGTAAGCTGACCTTTTGGGAGGATACCAATGGACAACCTGACGCACTATCTGGCGAACACCTTAAAAACATTACGCAAGCAGCGGGAGTGGAGTTTATCGCGCCTGGCTGAAGCGACCGGTGTTTCAAAAGCAATGCTCGGGCAAATTGAGCGCAACGAATCCAGTCCCACGGTGGCGACGTTATGGAAGATTGCCACCGGACTGAACGTCCCGTTCTCCACTTTTATTTCACCGCCGGAAACTGAACCGCTGCCGACGTTTGATCCGCAAGAGCAGGCGATGGTCGTGACGCCGTTATTTCCGTGGGATCCGGTGCTACGGTTTGACCACTTTTCGATTCTGCTGGCACCCGGCGCGCTCAGCGAATCCACACCGCATGAAGCTGGCGTGATTGAACATGTGGTCGTGATAGCGGGCGCACTGGAGATGTGCATTGACCAGCAATGGCGCGTGATCCGTGCCGGAGAAGGAATTCGTTTTGCGGGTGACCGCGCCCATGCCTATCGCAACAGCAGCGAACAGACCGTGCACTTTCATTCGCTTATCCATTACCCACGCAGTTAAGCGGGAAAACTATTTCGCAACGTGGCGCTTCTGACTACAATAGCCGCCATTTTGCTGCTACTGGATACAACAACGCTATGCGCCAGTCCCCACATCGCCTTGAATTGTTAAGCCCGGCACGTGATACCGCCATTGCCCGCGAAGCCATTTTACATGGTGCAGATGCCGTCTATATCGGCGGTCCTGGCTTTGGGGCGCGTCATAATGCCAGCAATAGCCTGAAAGATATCGCCGAACTGGTGCCGTTCGCCCATCGCTATGGCGCGAAAATCTTTGTCACGCTGAATACGATTCTTCACGACGATGAACTGGACCCCGCGCAGCAGCTCATTACCGATCTCTACCAGACCGGCGTTGATGCGCTGATCGTACAGGACATGGGCATCCTGGAACTCGACATCCCGCCCATCGAACTGCATGCCAGCACCCAGTGCGATATTCGCAGCGTGGAGAAAGCCAAATTCCTCTCTGACGTGGGTTTTACGCAGATAGTACTGGCGCGGGAACTGAGTCTTGAACAGATTCAGGCTATTCATCAGGCGACCGACGCTACAATAGAATTCTTTGTCCACGGCGCGCTGTGCGTGGCGTATTCGGGACAGTGCTATATCTCGCATGCACAAACGGGGCGCAGCGCCAACCGTGGCGACTGCTCGCAGGCGTGCCGTTTGCCGTACACCCTGAAAGACGATCAAGGACGAGTGGTGTCGTATGAGAAACACCTGCTGTCGATGAAAGATAACGATCAGACCGCCAACCTGGGTGCGCTGATCGACGCTGGCGTGCGCTCCTTCAAGATTGAAGGGCGTTACAAAGACATGAGCTATGTAAAAAACATCACCGCGCACTATCGTCAGATGCTGGATGCCATTATTGAGGATCGCGACGACCTGGCGCGGGCTTCTGCCGGGCGTACGGAACATTTCTTCACGCCGTCAACGGATAAAACATTCCATCGCGGCAGCACCGACTACTTTGTGAATGCGCGTAAAGGGGATATTGGCGCCTTTGATTCGCCGAAGTTTATCGGTCTGCCGGTGGGTGACGTGCTGAAAGTGGCGAAAGATCACCTCGACGTTGAAGTCAGTGAACCGCTGGCAAACGGTGACGGTCTTAACGTCCTGATCAACCGCGATGTTGTTGGCTTTCGCGCCAATACCGTCGAAAAAACCGGACATCATCGCTATCGCGTCTGGCCGAACGAGATGCCCGCCGAACTGCATAAACTGCGTCCGCCCCATCCGCTGAATCGCAATCTTGACCATAACTGGCAGCAGGCGTTAACCAAAACCTCAAGCGAGCGTCGGGTTGCCGTGGATATTGAACTGGGCGGCTGGCAGGAACAGCTGATCCTGACGCTGACCAGCGAAGAGGGCGTCAGCATCACCCATACGCTGGACGGACAGTTTGATGAGGCCAACAACGCGGAAAAAGCGCTGAACGGTCTGAAGGATGGACTGGCGAAACTGGGGCAGACTCTCTATTACGCCCGCGATATCGCGGTGAACCTGCCGGGGGCGCTGTTTGTGCCGAACAGCCAGCTTAATGCGTTTCGCCGGGAAGCGGTGGAGCTATTGGATGCCGCGCGCCTGGCGGGCTATCAACGCGGCGTTCGCAAACCGGTGTCTGAACCTGCGCCGGTTTACCCGCAAACGCACCTGAGTTTTTTGGCCAACGTTTATAACCATAAAGCGCGCGAGTTTTACCATCGCTATGGCGTGCAGTTGATTGATGCGGCATATGAAGCGCATGAAGAAAAGGGCGATGTGCCGGTGATGATCACCAAACACTGTCTGCGTTTTGCCTTTAATCTGTGCCCGAAACAGGCGAAGGGCAATATCAAAAGCTGGAAGGCAACGCCGATGCAACTGGTTAACGGCGATGAGGTGTTAACGCTGAAATTTGACTGCCGCCCGTGCGAAATGCATGTGATCGGTAAAATCAAAAATCATATCCTGAAGATGCCGCTGCCCGGCAGCGTGGTGGCTTCCGTCAGCCCGGAAGAGCTGATGAAAACGCTGCCAAAGCGTCGTAAAGGTTAACGATTATGCCGGATAAACGCAGCGTCATCCGGCATAATCTTAATGCGATTTAAATCCTGCCGCCGTCATGATCAGGCGAAAGAACATGCCCACGGCAGCCAGCGCCAGCACGCTGCCGCCCCACAAAATCACCAGCCACATCAGGCGGTTCCAGACAGATTGTTGCATCAGTGATACCCCTCGCCATGTTGAACTTTGCCACGGAATACGTAGTAACTCCAGAAGGTGTAAACCAGAATAATGGGAATGATCAGTAACGCGCCGACCAGCATAAAGCCCTGACTCTGCGCGGGCGCAGCAGCCTGCCAGATCGTAATGGAAGGCGGAATGATGTACGGCCAGATGCTGATCCCCAACCCGCTGAAACCGAGGAAAACCAGACCAAGGGTCAACACAAAGGGCAGCGCGTGGCTGTCTTGCTGGTTAAGCGTTCGCCATAACCAGAAGCCAATCACCGCAACCAGCAGCGGAACCGGCAGCAGGAACCACAGATTCGGCAGCGTAAACCAGCGTTTAGCGATCGCCGGGTGCGCAAGTGGCGTCCACAGGCTGATGAGCGCGATGACCAGCAGCATCGCCAGCAAGAGTTTTTTCGCGACAGTACGCATCTTATCCTGCAAGGGGTTCTCGCTTTTCATCACCAGCCAGGTGGCACCCAGCAACGCATAAGCGACGACCAGACCAACGCCACAGAACAGGGTGAAAGGGGTGAACCAGTCAAACGGGCCGCCGCTGAAACGGCGACCGGTGACGGCAAAACCGTTAATCACCGCACCCACCACCACGCCCTGGGTGAACGTCGCCAGCATCGAACCGCAGAGAAACGCTTTATCCCAGAACGGACGATGGGCTGGCGTGGCTTTGAAGCGAAATTCAAAGGCGACGCCGCGAAAAATCAATCCGATGAGCATCAGCGTTAGCGGGATCGTGAGCGCGTCAATAATCACCGCATAGGCCAGCGGAAACGCGCCGAACAGCCCGGCACCCCCGAGGACCAGCCAGGTTTCATTGCCATCCCAGACCGGGGCGACGCTGTTAACCATCACGTCGCGATCGTCAGCATCGCGGATAACGGGAAACAAAATGCCAATACCCAGGTCGAATCCATCCATCACGATGTACATCAGCGTGGCGAAGACGATGATGACGAACCAGATTACCGATAAATCAATACCCATTAGCGGTGTGCCTCATGTTGAGAGTCGAGGACGGCGGCAGACAGCGGCCGGGCTGGCGTGCCGGTGGGCGGCGTCGGAGCAATCGTGTCCTGTGGCCCCTTGCGGATGAGGCGGATCATGTAGCTATAACCCACGCCAAAGACTGAGCTGTAGACGACAAAGAACGCCAGCAGAGAAAGACTCATGTGTAGATCGCCATGTGCGGAGACCGCATCAGCAGTACGTTGCAGCCCGTAAACCACCCACGGCTGACGACCGACCTCCGTTGTGACCCAACCCGCCAGAATGGCAATCAACCCTGACGGCCCCATCCATAAAGCAAAGCGCAGGAACGGTCGTGAGGTATAAAGACGCTGTCGGTAGCGTAACCACAGGGCACAAACACCGAGCAGGATCATTAACATCCCCAGACCCGCCATGATGCGAAACGACCAGAACACCATCGTGGCGTTGGGGCGATCCTCTTTCGCAAACTCTTTCAGCGCCGGGACCTGTTTATCCAGACTGTGGGTCAGGATCAGGCTGCCCAGCGCCGGGATCGCCAGCCCATAGCGGGTACGTTCTTGTTCCATATCCGGCCAGCCGACGAGCAGCAGCGGGGTGGGTTCCCCCGGCGGGTTTTCCCAGTGGCCCTCAATGGCGGCGATTTTGGCGGGCTGATGTTTGAGAGTATTCAGGCCGTGCATGTCGCCAATGAGCGCCTGAAGCGGTGCGACAATCAGCGTCATCCACAGCGCCATCGAAAACATGGCGCGGATAGCAGGAGTCGTGTTTCCGCGCAGCAAATGCCAGGCCGCTGAGGCCCCGACAAACAATGCGCTGCTGAGAAACGCCGCCACCGACATGTGGAGCAAGCGGTAGGGGAACGACGGGTTGAAAATGACGGCGAACCAGTCCACCGGCACGACCTGGCCGTTGACTATCTCATAGCCCTGTGGCGTCTGCATCCAGCTGTTGGAGGCAAGGATCCAGAAGGTGGAGATAATCGTACCCAGTGCCACCATGCAGGTGGAGAAAAAATGTAATCCAGGGCCAACCTTGTTCCAGCCAAACAGCATCACGCCGAGGAATCCGGCCTCAAGGAAGAACGCCGTGAGCACCTCGTAGGTCAGCAATGGCCCGGTGATACTGCCGGCGAACTCGGAAAACCCGCTCCAGTTGGTGCCAAACTGGTAGGCCATCACCAGACCGGATACCACGCCCATACCAAAGTTAACGGCGAAAATTTTCGACCAGAACTGGTAGAGCGAGCGCCAGACGGGATTTTTGCTTTTCAGCCAAAGCCCTTCCAGCACCGCAAGGTAGCTGGCAAGACCAATGGTGATCGCCGGAAAAATAATGTGGAAGGAAACCGTAAAGGCGAACTGGATCCTTGCAAGATGAAACGCATCAAGACCGAACATGCAGAGCTCCGCACTAAAAATTGATTCAGCGCAATTTTAAGTCTTTGATGATTTCAGTATCAGAAACAGTAAGGGCTTTTAAAACCATAACAGTTACCAGAGCGTTGAGTATTTTACTCACTGATATACACTGTGCGGGTCCACATGTTTTGACCCGCGAGATAATAACGATGAAAAAGTACCAGCGTCTGGCTGAACAACTCTGCGAGCAGATTGCCTCTGGCGTCTGGCAACCTGGCGACCGTCTGCCGTCACTGCGTGAGCAGGTGGTCAGTAGCGGGATGAGTTTTATGACCGTCGGACATGCCTATCAGCTACTGGAAAGTCAGGGACGGATTATTGCACGTCCCCAGTCCGGTTATTATGTCGCGCCACGTCCGGTTAGCCAGCCCGAGGTGCAACCGGTCCAGGTGATGTGCGACGAAGCGGTAGATATCAACACCTATATCTTCGAGATGCTACAGGCCAGTCGGGATGCGTCGGTGATGCCGTTTGCCTCGGCCTTTCCCGATCCGCGTTTATTCCCCCTACAGCAACTGAACCGTTCTCTGGCGCAGGTGAGCAGGACCGCAACCGCGATGAGCGTGATTGAAAACCTGCCGCCGGGGAACGCAGAGCTGCGTCACGCCATTGCCCGCCGTTATGCCCTACAGGGTATTACCGTCTCGCCCGATGAGATAGTCATTACCGCCGGAGCGCTGGAGGCGCTTAACCTGAGCCTGCAGGCGGTGACAGAACCGGGCGACTGGGTGATTGTCGAAAACCCCTGTTTCTATGGCGCGTTGCAGGCGCTGGAGCGGCTGCGGCTTAAAGCGTTGTCGGTGGCTACGGACGTGAAGGAGGGGATCGACCTCGCGGCGCTGGAGCTGGCGCTGCAGGAGTACCCGGTCAAAGCCTGCTGGCTCATGACCAACAGCCAGAACCCGCTCGGCGTGACCCTCAGCCCGGAGAAAAAGGCGCGTCTGGTTGAGATACTCGATCGCCATAATGTGATGTTGATTGAAGATGATGTCTACAGCGAACTCTACTTTGGTCGGGAGAAACCGCTGCCCGCCAAAGCGTGGGATCGGGGCGATAAAGTGCTGCACTGCTCGTCGTTTTCCAAATGTCTGGTGCCGGGTTTTCGCATCGGTTGGGTAGCCGCCGGCAAACATGCCCGTCAGATCCAGCGATTACAACTGATGAGCACGCTCTCCACCAGTTCGCCGATGCAGCTGGCACTGGTCGATTATCTCTCTACGCGCCGGTATGACGCTCATCTTCGCCGCCTGCGCCGTCAACTGGCGGAGCGCAAACAGCAGGCCTGGCAAACGCTGCTGCGTCATCTTCCGGCGGAAGTAAAAATTCATCATAACAACAGCGGCTATTTTCTCTGGCTTGAACTACCGGAATCGCTGGACGCGGGTGAGCTGACCACACAGGCGCTGGCCCACCATATCAGCATCGCGCCGGGGAAAATGTTCTCGACCTCAGACACCTGGAAGCGCTTTTTCCGCTTCAATACCGCATGGAATTGGGGAGAGCGCGAAGAAGACGCGGTGAAACAACTGGGGCAACTCATTCGCGCTCAGATGAAATAAAACACGCGCGCTATTCAATATAAAAGAATGGCGCGTTCTTATTTATAAAATATCAGCAAGAACCGTACGACTTTATTTCCCGCCGATCATCATAGGAAATATCAATAGCTTTTGTTTTTCCATCTCGTCAGCTAACCCCTTGTCTATACTCCAGAAGATAGCCGCTCAGCGCCGGCGTTCGGGGCGTAATGCGCGTTATGTCACAACCTGATTAAATTTCCTCATGCCGGGAGGTGCGCTGACGGCGCGCCGACTATTTTTAGGAAAGGACATATATTTACGGCAAGGCTGCCGCTCAATATTTTGCGACAGGAGTAAGACCTTATGAGCAAGAAATTTGCCCGCAGCAGCCTGTGCGCGCTCAGTATGACGCTGATGACCGCGCACGCCGCCGAACCGCCTACCGCTTTAGGTCAGGCTGAAGGCCGCCTGGATATTATCGCCTGGCCGGGCTATATCGAACGTGGTCAGACCGATAAACAGTACGACTGGGTGACACAATTCGAAAAAGAGACCGGCTGTGCGGTTAACGTCAAAACGGCGGCGACGTCGGATGAGATGGTCAGCCTGATGGCGAAAGGCGGTTACGATCTGGTGACGGCCTCTGGCGATGCCTCTCTGCGCCTGATCATGGGTAAACGCGTGCAGCCAATCAACACGGCGCTCATCCCTAACTGGAAAACCGTCGATCCCCGGGTGGTCAAAGGCGACTGGTTCAACGTGGCGGGCAAAGTCTACGGCACGCCGTATCAGTGGGGACCGAACCTGCTGATGTACAACACGCAAATTTTCCCGACGCCGCCGGATAGCTGGAACGTGGTGTTCGTTGAACAAAACCTGCCGGATGGAAAAAGCAACAAAGGCCGCGTGCAGGCCTATGACGGACCGATTTACATTGCCGACGCGGCGCTGTTTGTGAAAGCCACCCAGCCGCAACTGGGGATTTCGGATCCGTATCAACTTACCGAAGCGCAGTATCAGGCGGTACTGAAAGTACTGCGCGCGCAGCAACCGTTGATCCACCGTTACTGGCACGACACCACCGTACAAATGAGCGATTTCAAAAATGAGGGCGTCGTGGCGTCCAGCGCCTGGCCGTATCAGGCGAACGCGCTGAAGGGTGAAGGGCAGCACATTGGTACGGTGTTCCCGAAAGAAGGGGTCACCGGCTGGGCGGATACCACCATGCTGCACAGCGAAACAAAACACCCGGTTTGCGCCTACAAGTGGATGAACTGGTCGTTGACGCCAAAAGTTCAGGGCGATGTGGCGGCCTGGTTTGGATCGCTGCCGGTCGTCACCGAAGGCTGCAAAGCCAGTACGCTGCTGGGCGACAAAGGCTGTGAAACCAACGGCTACCGCTATTTTGACAAAATCGCCTTCTGGAAAACGCCTGTCGCTGAAGGCGGTAAATTCGTGCCGTACAGTCGCTGGACGCAGGATTACATCGCCATCATGGGCGGTCGTTAACGTCACTGGGGTGATTTATGACGTACGCAGTGGAGTTTGACAACGTCTCGCGTCTGTACGGTGACGTGCGGGCGGTCGATGGCGTCAGTATTGCGATTAAAGACGGTGAGTTTTTCTCCATGCTGGGGCCCTCCGGCTCCGGCAAAACCACCTGCCTGCGCCTGATTGCCGGATTCGAACAGCTTTCTGGCGGTTCGATTGCCATCTTTGGCAAGCCAGCCAGCGATTTACCGCCCTGGGAGCGGGATGTGAATACCGTGTTTCAGGACTACGCGCTGTTTCCACACATGTCGATTCTCGACAATGTCGCCTATGGCCTGATGGTCAAAGGCGTCAATAAGAAGCAGCGTCAGGCCCAGGCCCGCGAGGCGCTGGAAAAGGTGGCGCTGGGGTTTACCTTCGAACGCAAACCGTCACAGCTTTCCGGCGGTCAGCGTCAGCGGGTCGCCATCGCCAGGGCGCTGGTCAACGAACCGCGCGTGCTGCTGCTGGATGAACCGCTTGGTGCACTGGATCTGAAACTGCGCGAGCAGATGCAACTGGAACTGAAAAAGCTCCAGCAGTCGCTGGGGATTACGTTCATCTTCGTGACGCACGATCAGGGCGAAGCGCTGTCGATGTCCGATCGCGTGGCGGTGTTTAACAACGGCCGCATTGAGCAGGTGGATTCGCCGCGCGAGCTCTACATGCGTCCGCGCACGCCGTTTGTTGCGGGTTTCGTCGGAACATCGAACGTCTTTGATCCCGCGATGGCCTCAAACGTCTGCGGGATGACGGGCAGCTTCTCGCTGCGCCCGGAGCATATCCGGCTCAATACTCCTGGAGAGATCCAGGTGCAGGGGGTGATTCAGGCCGTGCAGTATCAGGGGGCCGCCACCCGTTTTGAACTCAGGCTTGCTGGCGGCGAAAAGCTGCTGGTCAGTCAGGCCAATCAGACGGGAGAGCCGTTTGCGACTCTGCTCGCGCCCGGTCAGCAGGTGATGGTGTCATGGCCGCGCGAGGTCATGGTACCGCTGGTCGAGGAGAGGTGAATGGCAATGAATGTGCTCTCTACGCCTTCACGGCCCGGCGGTCTGAGTAAACTCACCGGCTTTTTCTGGCGTCATCCCGGTCTGGGGCTGTTTTTGCTGCTGCTTGGCCCGCTGATGTGGTTTGGCATTGTCTACTTCGGCTCGCTGCTGACGCTGCTGTGGCAGGGGTTTTACACCTTCGACGACTTCACCATGTCGGTGACGCCGGATCTGACGCTCGCCAATCTTCGCGCGCTGTTTAACCCCGCCAACTACGACATCATCTTACGCACGCTGACGATGGCGATTGCGGTGACAATAGCCAGCGCGATTCTGGCGTTTCCGATGGCGTGGTACATGGCGCGCTATACCTCTGGCAAGATGAAAGCGTTCTTCTATATTGCGGTCATGTTGCCGATGTGGGCGAGTTACATCGTCAAGGCCTACGCCTGGACGTTGCTGCTGGCGAAAGATGGTGTGGCGCAGTGGTTCCTGGTTCATCTTGGCGTAGAACCTCTGCTGACCAGCCTGCTGACGCTGCCGGCCGTAGGGGGAAACACGCTCTCGACGTCGGGGTTAGGGCGCTTTATGGTGTTCGTCTACATTTGGCTGCCGTTTATGATCCTGCCGGTTCAGGCCGCGCTGGAACGGTTGCCACCGTCGCTGTTACAGGCGTCCGCCGATCTGGGGGCTCGTCCACGCCAGACCTTCCGCTATGTGGTTCTGCCGCTGGCGATCCCCGGCATCGCCGCCGGTTCTATCTTCACCTTCTCGCTGACGCTGGGGGATTTTATCGTGCCGCAGCTCGTGGGGCCGCCGGGCTATTTCATCGGCAACATGGTCTATTCCCAACAGGGTGCGATTGGCAACATGCCGATGGCGGCGGCGTTTACGCTGGTGCCAATTGTGCTGATAGCCCTTTATCTGGCGTTCGTGAAACGCCTGGGAGCGTTCGATGCACTCTGAGCGCGCACCGTTTTTCCTCAAACTGGCGGCCTGGGGCGGGGTGGTATTCCTGCACTTCCCGATTCTTATCATCGCAGCCTATGCGTTTAATACCGAAGATGCCGCCTTTAGCTTTCCACCGCAGGGGCTGACGCTACGCTGGTTCAGCGTTGCTGCGCAGCGCAGCGATATTCTGGATGCCGTGACGTTGTCACTAAAAATCGCGGCGTTGTCGACGGCGATTGCGCTGGTGCTCGGTACGCTTGCCGCCGCGGCGCTCTGGCGGCGTGATTTCTTCGGTAAAAACGCTATCTCATTATTGCTGCTGTTACCGATAGCCCTGCCGGGGATCGTCACCGGTCTGGCGCTACTGACCGCGTTTAAGACGGTCAATCTCGAACCGGGTTTTTTCACCATCGTCGTCGGTCATGCGACGTTCTGTGTGGTGGTGGTCTTTAACAACGTGATAGCCCGCTTTCGTCGTACCTCCTGGAGCCTGGTGGAGGCCTCTATGGATCTCGGCGCCAACGGCTGGCAGACCTTCCGCTACGTGGTGCTGCCGAATCTGGGATCGGCGCTGCTGGCCGGGGGAATGCTGGCGTTCGCGCTGTCTTTCGATGAAATCATCGTCACAACCTTTACTGCCGGTCACGAACGGACGCTGCCGCTGTGGTTGCTCAATCAGTTAGGGCGACCGCGCGACGTGCCGGTGACGAACGTCGTGGCACTGCTGGTCATGCTGGTCACAACCATTCCGATTCTGGGGGCCTGGTGGCTCACGCGTGAAGGCGACAGCCTCGCCGGAAACGGTAAATAAACAACGATATGGGAAAATGCTATGCAACATCAATTACTGATTAACGGCGAGCTGGTCAATGGTGAAGGTGAGAAACAGCCCGTCTATAACCCCGCCACCGGCGAGGTGCTGCTGGAAATTGCAGAAGCATCTCCCGCTCAGGTGGATGCGGCCGTTCTCGCCGCCGATCGTGCGTTTAGCGAATGGGGACAGACGACCCCAAAAGCGCGCAGTGAACTGCTGCTGAAACTGGCTGACGTTATTGAACAGAATGCGCAGGTCTTTGCCGAACTGGAATCACGCAACTGCGGCAAGCCGCTGCGTTGCGCGCTCAATGATGAGATCCCGGCGATTGTCGATGTATTTCGCTTTTTCGCCGGTGCCGCGCGTTGTCTGAACGGTCTGGCTGCGGGGGAATATCTGGAAGGTCATACCTCGATGATTCGTCGCGATCCGGTCGGCGTTGTCGCCTCCATCGCGCCGTGGAACTATCCTCTGATGATGGCGGCGTGGAAACTGGCCCCCGCGCTGGCGGCCGGTAACTGCGTGGTGATCAAGCCGTCGGAAATCACACCGCTGACCGCGCTGAAACTGGCGGAATACGCCAAAGATATCTTCCCGCCGGGCGTGCTCAACGTACTGTTTGGCAGAGGCAAAACGGTCGGCGATCCGCTGACCGGGCACAAGAAAGTGCGCATGGTCTCCTTAACCGGTTCGATTGCTACCGGCGAGCACATCATCAGCCACACGGCGCCGTCGATTAAGCGCACGCATATGGAACTGGGGGGGAAAGCGCCGGTGATTGTGTTCGACGACGCTGATGTGGATGCGGTGGTGGAAGGGGTGCGCACCTTCGGTTTCTACAATGCCGGTCAGGACTGTACCGCCGCCTGTCGCATTTACGCGCAGAAGGGCGTTTACGACGCGCTGGTTGAGAAACTCGGTGCCGCAGTGGCCAGCCTGAAGACCGGCGCGCCGGAGGACGAATCGACTGAGCTGGGTCCGTTGAGCTCACTGGCGCATCTGGAGCGCGTCACCAAAGCCGTTGAAGATGCCAAAGCGCTGGGACATATCAACGTGGTCACCGGTGGGAAAAGAGTCGAAGGGCCGGGTTACTACTTTGCCCCGACGCTGCTGGCAGGGGCTAAGCAGGAGGATGCGATCGTCCAGCGAGAAGTGTTCGGTCCGGTGGTCAGCGTGACGGTCTTCGAGGAGGAAGAACAGGTGCTGGAATGGGCCAATGATTCGCAATATGGCCTCGCCTCATCGGTCTGGACGCGTGATGTCGGACGCGCGCACCGGGTCAGTGCGCGTCTGCAATACGGCTGCACCTGGGTTAATACCCATTTCATGCTGGTGAGCGAAATGCCGCACGGCGGGCAGAAACTGTCTGGTTATGGAAAAGACATGTCACTGTATGGACTGGAGGACTACACCGTGATCCGTCACGTCATGGTGAAACACTGACCGACCATGTCCGTGATAAGCCGTAAGCCCTGCCGCCGTGCAGGGCTTTTTGTTGTCAATACTCAGGGGCAAAAGAGTATGGTATGGTGAATAGTCATTCATAAAAAATGCATTTAAATGGAGTGGGTATGATTGTTAGAACGTGGCATGGCTGTGTACCCGTGCAGCATGGCGATGGATTTGCAGTACATTTAGAATTGACCGGCGTTAAGCATTCCCAAAGCATTCAGGGGAATGCAGGGGCATTTGTTCGCCGGGAGCGGCAAGGGGAATGGGAGCACTTCTTCCTCGCCACGTACTGGCACAATCTGGCGGCAATTAAAGCTTTTGCCGGCGAAGATTATCACGTCGCGGTGACCTATCCTGATGACGAACAGTTTGCGCTGCTTTCCGATCCGTATGTGTTCCAGTTTGAGGTCAACGAGAAGGTGCCGCTCTGATGTCATCCCGAATGAGTAAACATTAAGGATCATTTACGCTATCGCGGGGAAGTGAGAGGATCGTCGACCAAAGGCAGAGAGGATTTTCCTCTCTGCCCGTCTGCGCCGCAAGCACTCAAAATTTAGATAAACCAGCCAAATCTCAATGAGATAAGAGCAAAAAGACCAACAGCAGCAAAGAGATTTATCAACACCACGGTTCTACTGGAAACATTCATTTTTGCCACCCTGTGTTAGTGCCCCTTTGTATATAGTTCGCTGTCTCGCGATCCGCAATAGTACAAACCAGGGACTTAACGTAAGCGGTCATAAAAAGCGGCAAAATGATTGACCAAAAGTGATAAAACTTGATGTGCATCAAAAAATGGAGCATATTGCGCGCGTTTTATTCTTCTGGCCGGATGCCCTTAAATGTCTTTGTACCAAAAAATGTTGATGTTCTATGCGGTAATGGCCGCGATTGCCTTTCTGATCACCTGGTTCCTCTCGCATGATAAAAAACGCATCCGCTTTCTGAGTGCCTTTCTGGTCGGGGCCACCTGGCCAATGAGTTTTCCTGTCGCTCTGTTGTTTTCGCTGTTTTGAGTCGACTCAGCCGGTGTCCATCCCGGCTGAACCTCAGGCCGTTGTCAGCAACGCGCACAGCGCCTTTCGGTCTGCTTCAGTCACATCCTGCGGATGCTGATACCCTTTGTTTTCCGTTGCCCGCGTATACAGCGCAACCAGCCAGTCATAGACATAGCGGCTGGCGGCGTGTACCGGTTGCTCTTCCAGTTGTGTTAGTCGCGCCATCGGCTGGCGTTTGACCGCGCTGAAAATTGCCGTTCCTTTGACGATCCGACTGGCGGGGCGTTCTGCCTCAGCCACGTCGGCATAGCCAAGCCAGGCAATAAAATTGGCGATACAGGCGTGCAACTGGGCAGCGCAGACCTCTTCACGCTGCAATATCTGTTGCAGCTGCTGCGGCAGTTGCAGGCGGTAGCTGGCGATCGCCAGAATGTCGACGACCTGACGCAGCGCAGCGGGCGTCAACCCTAAACGTTTCGCCTGACCATCATCGCGACTCCACTGGCGAATGTGGTTGAGCCACATGCGGTGCGCCTGATAGCCCGTCTCTTTGTTCTCTGCCTGTTGCGGCGCGTCACGGACGTCCGCGAAAAGGTCAATGGCGTCATTGAACAAGCCGCTGACCTGTTCTTCGCGCGGTTGCGGGCGACGGAGCAGAGTTTCAAATTGTTGTACCGCCGGTAACAGGCCGTCGAGCAGATCGCCGTGATGCGCCGCCTGCTGTTGTAACTGGCGGACGACCGCTTCCGCGCTGGGCGCTTCGGCTGGTTGCGCCAGCATCAGTTCACGAACATGCTGTAGATGCTGCTCGTTCAGCGCCTGCAGCCGTGCCTGACGCTGGGGCGTTGACGTGGCTTGCGACAGCCATTCAGTCAACCGCAGCAGACTGTGTTTATCCAGCGCCTGCAGAGTGCCCCAGTGCTGGCCCGGTTTTCCCATCAGATGCTGGACCGCTTCGTCCAGATTCTGCTGCGTGGTAAATCGCGCATCCTGCGGCGTAATCGCCCACACCACGCCAGGCATCGCGGTTTCGCGCGTCGGCTGCGTGTCGTGCACCCAGTTGAGCAACGTTCTGGCCGTAGACGGCGTCTGCGTACGGGTGGCGGTGGCATTACAGACAACCAGTACATCGGGCTGAAGCTGCTGCCGGTAATGCTCCAGCAACCAGCCCAGTTTAGCCTGCCAGAGCGGTTGCGGGTGGTTGAGCGGCGCGAGCGGAATATCCAGCAGATCGACGCCATCCAGTACGCTATCTTCCACACTCAGCACCAGCTCGCGCGTCAACAGGGCCAACGACGACTGGGCGAGACTGACGGCGTTAAGTCGCTTCTCATCCACAACGGGATGGACGACCACATCGCTTTGCGCCTCCTGCGAGGCGAGAAATTCCTGAGTGATAAAGCTTTCTGAGGGTAAACCAAACTGATCGACCAGCAGGCTCAGCGGCGCGGCGACTTCGCTGGCATGACCGGTCTGCTGCAGGACCTGTGCCAGTTCCAGCCACTGCTGCGTCAGTTCCGGCTGCTCACCCCACAACAGCGACCAGGCGCTGGCGCGGGTTGAGAGATCGACCGTCGGCAGCAGCAGGGCAAATTGCTGCCACAGCGCGTCATCAATCTGCTGTTGCGATGCGGGGAGACAACGCTGCCAGAAGCGGGCAATGGTCGCCACTTCCTGCGCCGTCACGCCCTGAACGGGATGTAACTGACGTAGCGACTGCCACTTCTCGATGCGCGATTCGATAATCGCTTTTTCCACCTGCCGGTACGCTGGTTGGGCACAGGCCTGGGCGATGAAGATCTGCACCAGTTCAGCTTCCGTTACCAGTCGCAGGCGCAGCGGCCACTCGTCGTCGGACAGGTTAACCTGGCGCGTGAAGCGCAGTGCCATGTTGGTTGGCGCGTGTCCGGGGTTGAGATGACTGAAATAGTCGAAGCTGCGATCCGGCGTAATGACATTGACCTTACCGTTGTCGCTGTTGCACAGCGCGGCAAGGAGATGCGCTTTCGCCGCCTGCGAATAGCCGTAAAGCCCAATGCTGGCGCGCTCATGTCGGGCGGCATTGAGGGCGGATTCCGTGGCGGCTGCGCCGTTGAGTTGTGCCAGCAGGGCATCTGCTTCATCATCCAGCGTCATGGCGTGCTGACGGGTGCGGTTAACCCACGCAATCGCGGCCTGAGTGGTATTCAACATCTTGCTCATTTCAGGTACACGCTCCCGCTGTCAATCCAGTAATGGCTGCCGCTGTGTCGGCGATCGGCCAGGGTATTCAATTTTAAGGTCAGGGCATTCGCCGCCACGGCCGTGCCGTCCTGTAGCCAGGCATCACTCAATATAAACGACTCGGGGCCGCTCTCTTTGTTGCCGCCGCGCAGTTGCAGACGCACATTTAACACACCGTCGCCGGCGATATTCTTCGCCAGATCGGCAGAGTTAATGCTCAGCGTATACAGCGGCGTTGCGGGCCAGCGACTGTTCGCCAGTTGGCGGAAACCGAGCGTAACGTTGCCGCGCAGCGGGAAGTGCAGGCGGGTGTCGAGTTTCGCGCCGGGTTTATCGAGATCAATATCCTGATACCAGACGTTTTCCTCACGCAGCGTGTTCACCGTATTGTCGAGCACCCCGAGGTAGCGCACGGTTGAGTAGGCACCAATATCAGCGGCTTTAAAGTTAAAGCGCGGCAGGCGCAGATCCAGCGCCAGGCTGCACAGCATCGCCCCCACGGCGGCGGTGGATTTCGGATTGCCAATGCGCCCCTGCTGACTGAACGGATACCACTCATGGACGCGGTAGTTGTCCATCCACACCATGCGGTTGACCGGGACCGGCTGCAGATGACGGATCAGCGCCTGAACCGCCGGGATACAGGTCGGTCTGCCGGTGACCAGCAGAACATCACAGCAATAATGCGAAATGGCTTCACAGACCGCATGCAGCGGAGAGGTCAGGGTAAACTGACCTGCCAGCATCGCCTCCTGCAACTGGCTGAACTGTACCTGCAACGGAACGCTAAAGAGATCAAACGTCGGCGAACCTGACGGCAGCGCGTGGTCGATCGCCTGCTGAATGTAGTTCAGTACGTTGCGGGTCGGACGATGGTTCAGCAGATCGCCAAAGGTGGCGTGCAGTCCGGCCAGCGGATCGTTGATGTCGCTCTTTTCCCACGCAGAGAGCACCGCGTGACCGAGTGGCATAAAGAGTTGTAGCGCCGTCTGTTGCCGTAAAACGGCCTGGGTATCGATGCGTCCGGAATCGCCAAACAGCGTGGCGAGCAGGGCGGCGGCATCGGTGACTCCCGCCTGCTGCAGTCGGGTTTGCAGGGCGGGCAAAATGCATTTCTGGATAATGTCCAACAGCATGTCATCGCCCGCGACCTTGAAACCTTCGCGGAACAGCAGATGCGGCGTGATTTTCACATTGGCGCCGACGCCATCGTCCAGTTGATAGTGGACAATCGCCATGTCGGTGGTGCCGCCGCCGATATCAATCGAGGCCACGCGCAACGCCCGGCCTTTCGTCTCTCCGGGTTCCGGCAGACGATCCGGGCGGGCAAGGGCGTTGAAGAATGCTTCGCTGCGACCGGCATAGTGGGAAATGGCTTCGTTGTACAGCCAGACTAACTGACCGCAACTGGCTTCGTCCCACTCCATCTGAATTTCAGGGACCGGAACCACACTTTTTTCCTGCTGTTTACGCGTGCTGAAATCCTCGTCCTGCGGGTGCCAGCCCATTGCTTTCCAGACAATGGCTATCGCTTCGAACATGCGCAGACGGAAAATTTCGCGTTCCTGCTTGGGCATCGCCGACGGGAGCGTGAGGATCAGCGAGCGCAGTTGACGCGGCGATGCCGGAAAGCCCAGACGCAGACGGGTTGCGACGCTGTTGATTTGTCCCAGCGCCTGGGCGAGGATCTCGCACAGCATATGGGTCATCAGCGTACTGCGGCTGTACTGGGGCGAAAACACCGGCAGGCGGTCATCCTGGGGCAGTGAATAGAGCGGCTGACCGTCATCGTTCATCAGGTTCATCAGCGGAAAGGCGGTGGCTAACGGTTCGCGTTGCGTTTTACTGTTCATCTGGCTGAAGCGCCAGTCATGCAGCACCGGCGTTTCATCCCACAGATAGCGGCGCGGGCTGGAAATACCGCTGTTACCGTCCGTTCCCGTGCGCTGCATTGCCAGCTTACGCGCTTCGTCACCGACCCGCACAATCGACGGCCAGATGAAGGCATCTTCACGTCCGCTTTCAACGGAGAAATGCTGTTTGCCAAAGCGGGCTTCTGAAAATTCAAGACGACTGGTGAACAGCGGATCGTTGAGATACTGCGGTTCGCTCAGCGATCGAACCTGCAGTTCCGCCGTCTGACGCAGTCCGTCATTGGCGTCGCCATGATCTTCAATCAATACACCGCAGGTATGGGTGTTACCGACATCCAGAATCAAATCGACCGGGATCGCCGGGGTACTGAGGGTGTGGGTCACCAGTTTGACTTCCGGTACGGCGAGCTGTTCCCCCAGTAGCGCCAGCAGGTTCAGCCAGTGCGCCTGATACTCAAAGTTGCGCAGTGCCAGGCTGATAGCCTGTTCAGTACGGTTTTCCTGCTGGCTGACGTGGTTGAGAAACGCCTCGCGCAGCCAGCCGTCAATCCAGGTCTGATCGAGAAAATCCGCTATTTCATCGTCGCGCCAGGCCAGGGCAAAACGGGTGCCGTTCAGCAGATCGTTTTCGCCGGGCGCGAGCGCGGCGGGCGCATTCTCGCTTAACTGGCTATCGAGCGCGAGGGTGACGCGGTGGGTATTGCCCGCGCTGTCGGGTTCGGCAAGTTTGCGTACCTGAACGCGCGCCCAGTTGTCAGGCCCTTCAACGAAGGTGCGCGGCGGATTAAAGCGCAGGAACGGCAGCGGCAGCCAGATGCCGTCGAGGACATCCAGGGAATAATGCAGCGTTTGCGTACTTTCCGGTTTCACCACTTCCGGCTGCGAGCCTGCGCGCGCAGGCAGGGTATAGCGATCGTTTGCCAGATCGTAATCCAGTCGCAGCAGGGGGCCATTGGCCGTTTTACGCACGAAACGACCATGATGCGCAGATTCCTGCGGCGTCAGCCCAAAGTCGAGAAACTGAACGCCGCTGTTTGCGATGAGCGTGACGCTCTGTTTGTAATCACACAGATTCACCAGCATAAAATCAGGCACCTATCTTTTTGAACGTCAACGGAATCGCTGCTTTCGCATCAAAGCGGGCGGTACAGGTGGCGACATCATTGGCCCCGGCTTTACAGGTGATCTCCGGCATCGGATAGCGTGAACCGTCGGTGCAGCGCGCATTGCTACGACTCTTAATCATTAATTCCCCACTCTGATGCAGCCCCGAGAAGAGATCCGCGCGGCAGACGATGTTGTCGCCGTGAACCACACGCGCCGTACCTTTATTGTTCTGGATCTGGTAGCGCAGAGACGGCGCTTTGCCGGTGACGGGATCTTTCACATCCACCATGACGCGCCAGTTACCGTTGAGAAAGCGCGTGGTGCCAGCCTTCATCTGGTTCGCATCCATCACCAACGCGTCTTTCGGAATCGCGGTAATCACCACCGGCTCATCGGCAGGTTTTTCTTTTTTCATCGGTGCAATGACTTCCGCCTGATGCAGCGGCAGCGCGGCGGTAAGCGTCGGCAGAGGTTTCCGTTCCGGCGGCGGTGGCGGCGGTACATTGACCACTTCCGTCGCGATGGCTGGCGTCTGTGATTTCCACAGTAGCGGAGCGGCAATGGCGGCGACAATCAACGCGGCGACGGGCAGGCTCCACAGCGGCAGGCGACGTGACGGTTTGACCGGGACTGGCGTCACTTTTTCTTCTGTGACCACAGGAACCGGCTGCGGCACACTAACCGGTTCTGGCTCGCTGACCGGGACGACAGGCGTGGAGAGCAGCGGTTCGTCCGCCTGGGCAAATGTCACCTCAGGAACCGCCTCTTCGACCGGTTCTGGCTCAATGTGAATTTCCGGTTCAGGTTCTTCCTGAGTACGCAGGCATTCCAGCACATCCTCGCGGATGTTCGCATTGAGATTGATAAATCCCCAGAAGGTAATGACCGGTTTGCCATCCACCAGGAAGACGTGATTTTCGCCTGGAAACTGGACGGCCTTTTCCAGCAGCGAACCAAACAGTTGTAGTGATGTTTTCCCGGACTGCAGGCTTTTGCGGCTCAGCGATGCGGCGCTTTCCAGCGTAGCACAGAGATAGCGCAGGGCGCGAAAGCGCGCCTCTTCATCGGCGGCTTTCCACGCGATGGATACCCCTTCAACGGGGGAATACCAGTCAACCCGATCGCCGCTGTCGTTGACTTGTGGAATGGCGAGACAATCCACCATCGCCTGCTGCTTACGCAGACGGAGCGTTTCACGAATTTGTAATGCTGAATCAAAGACGGCCTGGCCGCCACCGCCGACGGCCTGATAATCATCCAGATTGCCGCTGCGCAAGAGTGTTTTTGCCACGATAAGGACCCTAAGACTTTTTCACGCATCTACTTTACGGATTCGTGGCCCAGGCAAACGGTGGAAGAGAGGCAAAAAGGGGTGAATTTTCAGGGCATAGATGCGTTGACGTTTTCGAAAAGACTTAACAGAAATTCTGTGGTGAAAGATCCAACAAAAATGCGTGGATTCGCATAACCTGAGACAGATTTGTTATTTTTCAGTTGTCTTAATCTATGCTCCTATAACCCCCTCAATAATAACGAAGAAGGTTCATATCATGTCCACAGGGAAAACGCTGCTCGCGCTGGCGCTCAGTACCGTGTTACCAACGGGTGCCGCGCTGGCGGCAAATAACGACACCCTTGTCTATTGCTCGGAAGCCTCGCCAGAATCCTTTAACCCGCAAATTGCCAGTTCTGGCCCGTCGTTTGTCGCCAGTTCACAGGTGCTGTACAACCGCCTGATCAATTTCGACCCGGTAAAAAACACGCCGGTGCCGTCGCTGGCGACGGACTGGACTATCTCTGAAGATGGTAAAACCTACACCTTTACGCTGCGTCAGGGCGTGAAGTTCAACAGTAACAAGTTCTTCAAGCCGACCCGCGATTTCAACGCAGATGACGTCATTTTCTCGGTATTACGCCAGAAAGACGCGACACATCCGTACCACAATGTGTCGCAGGGCAGCTATGAGTATTTCAACGACGTGGGCTTCGATAAGCTGATTAAAGAGGTGAAAAAGGTCGACGATTACCACGTGCAGTTTGTGCTCAGTGAACCTAACGCCGCGTTTCTTGCCGACTGGGGAATGGATTTTGCCTCAATTCTTTCTGCGGAATACGCCGATGCCATGCTGAAAAAAGGGACGCCGGAAAACGTCGATAACTGGCCGATTGGCACCGGTCCGTACGTCCTGCAACAGTACAAACAGGACTCGCAGATTCGCTATCTGGCGAACCCGAATTACTGGGACGGCGAGGTGCCGACAAAGCATCTGATCTTCGCCATCACGCCGAACGTCCAGACGCGGATGGCGAAACTGCAAACCAACGAATGTCAGATTATCCCTGCGCCATCGCCGGTACAGTTTGATGAAATCAAGAAAAACAAAGACCTGGCGCTACATGCCGTTGAGGCGCTGAACGTCGGCTATCTGGCCTTCAACACCGAGAAAAAGCCGTTTGATAATGTGCTGGTGCGCCAGGCGCTGAACTACGCCACCGATAAGCAGGCGATTGTGAAGGCCGTGTTCCTCGGTTCGGCGAAAGTGGCAAAATCACCGATCCCGCCAAATATGATGGGTTTTAATCCGGAACTGAAGGATTACGCCTACGACCCGGAGAAAGCGAAAGCACTGTTGCAGCAGGCCGGGCAGGAGAAAGGGTTTGAAGTGACGCTCTGGTCGATGCCTGTGCAGCGTCCGTATAACCCCAACTCACGACGCATTGCGGAGATGATTCAAAGCGACTGGGCAAAAGTGGGCGTGAAGGCGAAGATCGTCTCTTACGAGTGGGGCGAATACCTTTCCGGCATGCGTAAAGGCGAGCATGACAGCGCGCTGTTTGGCTGGATGTCGGATAACGGCGACCCGGATAACTTCGCCGATGTACTGCTGGGCTGCAACAACATCAAAACCGGATCGAATGCCGCGCGCTGGTGTGATAAGGAGTATGATTCACTGGTCCAGAAAGCGAAGCTGACCAGCAAACCGGAAGCGCGCGTGAAGCTCTACCAGCAGGCGCAGGAGATCTATTATCAGCAGGCGCCGTGGATTGCGCTGGCAAACGGCAAGACATTCTACGCCACGCGCAGTAACGTGACCGGTTACAGCGTCAGCCTGATGGGCAGTGATTTTTCAAAAGCAAAACTGAATTAAGGAGTTTTTATGTCGCACCTGGATGAGGTCAGCGCCCGTGTCGATGCCGCCATTGATGAGGGCGTCATTACCCATATGAACGAACTGCTGGTTGCCCTGAGCGAGGACGCGCAGTTAAGCCGTGAAGATCGCTACACGCAGCAGCAGCGATTAAGAACGGCTATCGCGCACCACGGTCGTCAGCATAAGGAAGATATGGAAGCGCGCCGCGAACAACTCACGAAAGGCGGCACGATCCTCTGATCAGAACTGGCGTCTGGCGACGAGCCAGGCGCCGACCACCAGCATCACTGCGCCGCAGACCGGGCCGATTAAGGCTCTGAGCGGAACGCCGTGACTGCGTAAAATATCCAGCACGAGACCGCCAATTAACTGGCTGGCGACCAGCACCGCAATGGTGGTCGCCGCACCAACATGTTGATAGCCGCTGATGCTGGCGAAAACGAAAAACGAGCCCAGCAGACCGGGGATCAGTGTCCACCAGCGCACGCTGGAAACCAGTTCGCCAAATCCCGCCACGCCCTGTTTAAACCACAAAATGCTGACAAACAGCACAATCCCGACCAGCGAGTTCAACAGCATGGCGATCAGGATGGTCGATGAGGTCTGTGTAATCCGCACCATCAGGGTGTTTTGTACCACCAGACCGATACCGGCGGCGATAAGAAAGGCGAGGGTGAGCGACTGGTTCATCCGCGTGAGTCCGGTTCGAGGCGGTCGTCAAGCTGTAACTGCATAAAGGTCAGATCCAGCCAGCGGCCAAATTTAGTGCCTACCTGCGGCATCTGCGCGGTAGTGTTAAACCCGAGCGTCTCGTGCAGGTGTAGTGAGGCGTGGTTCTGCGACTCGATACCGGCGACCATCACATGTTTACCACAGCGACGGGCTTCATCAATCAGCCTGCTCAGTAACTGGCGTCCCAGACCTTTTCCCTGATGATCCGGATGGACATAAACCGAATGTTCGACGGTATGGCGGAAGCCATCAAAGTTGCGCCAGTCACCAAACGAGGCGTAACCCGTGACAACGTCACCTTCCACGCTTACCAGCACCGGGTAACCTAGCGCCTGCCGCGCTTGATACCATGTAATGCGGTTATCGGCATCGACCGTCTGATCGTTCCAGATGGCGGCCGTGTGCAGCACCGCATGGTTATAAATCTCTGCGATGGCGGCGCAGTCCTCTTTGCTGGCGAATCGAATAGACATGTTGAACCTCGGAGCTTGTTCACTATAGTATTACGATATGAATACTATTGAAGACAGCATAAATCAACGGATCGGTGCAAGAATTCGCATTGAACGAGAATCCCGCAGCTGGTCGCTTACCGAACTGGCTGAACGGGCGGGCGTGTCGCGCGCCATGATCCACAAAATCGAACGCGGCGAAAGCAGTCCAACGGCGACGCTGCTCGGCAGGCTCTCCGGGGCGTTTGGCATCAGTATGTCCATGCTGATTGCTCGTGCCGAAATGCAGGAGGGTAAACTGTCCCGTTTCGCCGATCAGCCCGTGTGGCACGATCCGCAGAGTCACTATCTGCGCCGCCATGTGTCGCCGCGTAGCGATCTGCCTATCGATCTGGTGCAAATTGAATTGCCAGCGGGTAGCGATATCCCCATGCCAGCGTCATCGTACGTTCAGGCCCGGCAGCTGATCTGGCTGCAGCGGGGCGAACTGGTGTTCGTCGAAGGGGATACGCGTCACGAGATGAAGGCGGGAGATTGCCTGGAGCTGGGGCCGCCAAATGACTGTCGTTTTATCAATGAGACGACGCAACCCTGCGTTTACCTCGTTGTGCGCTTAAACCAGGCCGGGAGTTAATGACCGCGGCGGCCTGCTACTATTGATGGATTCATGCCAAAAGCAGAGGAGAACATCATGGCTCAACAAACACAGCGTAATCGTCGTTGGGTGTTAGCATCCCGGCCACATGGCGCACCGGTGGCGGAAAATTTCCGTCTGGAAGAAGACGATGTCGCCACCCCTGGCGAAGGTCAGATTTTACTGCGCACGATTTATCTGTCGCTCGACCCGTATATGCGCGGACGCATGAGCGATGAACCGTCATACTCGCCGCCGGTCGAGATTGGTGGTGTGATGGTTGGTGGCACCGTCAGTCGTGTAGTGACGTCAAATCATCCTGACTATAAACCTGGCGAATGGGTCCTGAGCTACAGCGGCTGGCAGGATTATGATATCTCCGACGGCACGGGGCTGGTGAAGCTTGGGGATCATCCCGAGAATCCGTCGTGGGCGCTCGGCGTGCTGGGGATGCCCGGATTTACCGCCTATATGGGATTGCTTGACATCGGTCAGCCGAAAGAGGGCGAGACGCTGGTCGTGGCGGCCGCAACCGGCCCTGTCGGCGCAACGGTTGGGCAAATTGGCAAGTTGAAGGGGTGTCGCGTCGTGGGCGTTGCTGGCGGTGCGGAAAAATGCCGCCATGCCACTGACGTGCTGGGCTTCGATGTCTGTCTGGATCACTATGCCAGCGACTTTGCTGAACAACTGGCGAAAGCTTGCCCACAAGGTATTGATGTCTATTACGAAAATGTGGGCGGGAAGGTGTTTGACGCGGTGCTGCCGTTGCTGAACACCTCGGCGCGGATCCCACTCTGTGGTCTGGTTAGCGGTTATAACGCGACAAACTTGCCGGCGGGTCCCGACAGACTGCCGCTGCTGATGGCGACCCTGCTGAAGAAACGGATCCGACTGCAGGGGTTTATCATCGGTCAGGACTACGGACACCGCATTCACGAATTTCAGCAGGAAATGGGGCGCTGGGTGAAAGAGGGGAAAATCCACTACCGCGAGCAGGTCACTGACGGACTGGAGAACGCGCCAGAGACTTTTATCGGCCTGCTGACCGGTAAAAACTTTGGCAAAGTGGTGATCCGTCTGGCCGACGACGCGTAAACAGAACCTGGCGGCGAAAGCCGCCATTAAAAAATAGGCAAAATTTTAAATTCCAGCTTTAATTATACCCTTAATAAGTCGAGTTGCAGGACAAAGCCCAAAGGGCTTTGAACAGCGCTAGCGCTGGCCCCGAAGGGGCGAAGCCGAAGGCTGAGTCACGCGGCATGGGAGTGACAAATTCGTCGGGAACGAATTTGACCAGCCGCAGGCTGGCCTTCGGTGAGAGACAGGATGTCTCTCATTAATCTCCGGGAGCTTACTCGAGTAAGTGACTGGGGTGAACGAGCGCAGCCAACGCATCTGCAACTTGAAGTATGACGGGTATATATCACCGCGTAACCGACGAATAATCTGTCGGGGCAGTTAAAATAACGTGGGTAAATTACTTGTTGTTTACGTTTTACATTTTTCATACCAGGCGATATTTATATCAATTAGGCGATTTAGCTTAATTGCGATTGGTTATGTTATGAGGTGAAGAAATAGAATGCCTGGTATGGAAAAAACGCAACATTTAAGTCTGACTACACAAGTTGAAAGAGGACTAAAAGACAAATTAAGCATTGGTGCTTTACGTCCGGGTGCCAGGCTTATCACCAAAAATATCGCACAGGAGTTGGGGATCAGCATCACCCCGGTCCGGGAAGCGCTGCTACGGCTGGTCTCCTCAAGCGCATTGGCTATCGCGCCCGCACAGGCGTTCATGGTTCCGGATATCACAATGACGAGGTTTAGCGAGATCGTTCACATCCGCTGTGAACTGGAAGGTATGGCGGTGATGGCGGCGACGGGCGAGGCCACGCCGGAACGAATGGGCATTCTGCATGCGCTTCTGGCGGACTATCAGCAGGCTCACGAGAGCGGTACGATAGAAGACCGGCTGTTGGCAAACCGGGCCTTGCGCTTCAAAATTTACCAGTTTGCCAATATGCCTACGCTTGTCGAAATGATCGAACAGCTTTGGGTGCGCATGGGGCCGAGCCTGCATTTTCTTTATGATATGGCAAAGCAGGAAGCCTATCAGCACAACGTCGGACATTATCAGGAATTGCTACGCGTGATGGCGACCGGAAATAAAGACGCCAGCCGTCATTGTTTAATTGACCTGATACATAAAAATGTAGTGGTAATTAAACAGCAATATAGTTATTAAGCATAGCTAAAATATAGCGGGGAAAATCCCCGCTCGTGCGGCATTAATAATCAGCCTTACTCAAAATGCCAGGCCAGGTTGACGCCAACGCCATAGTTTCGCCCTGGCGCAGGTTCGTAGTAGCGGCCATTCGATTCATTCACGATGACCGAGCCGACATACTCTTTGTCGAACAGGTTATCGACGCGACCAAATACATCTACCGTCAGACGGCTGACGTTAAATTTATACCCGGTATTCAGGCCGACGACGGTATAAGACGGCGCTTTCGCGGTATTTTCATCATCGGCCATGATATCGCCCATATAGCGTGCATCGGCACCCGCATACCAGCCTTCATCAGGAACGTATCCCAGCGAGGCGAACCCCATGTTCCGCGCGATGCCGGGCATCCGGTTACCGTTACAGTTCTGGTCGCTACACACGTTACTGCGATAGGTGGCATCCAGCCAGGTCCACGACGCGATGAACCGCCAGTCTCCGGCAACGCGTTGATCCCAGGCGAGTTCCGCGCCCTGGCGGCGCGTTTTACCGGCATTTTTATAGGTCGTGCGTCCTCCGCTGCTGGAATCGACCACCAGTTCATCATCGGTATCGGTCTGGAAGAGCGCCGCCGTCAGCAACCCGTCACCGATCCGGGTTTTACTCCCGATTTCCACCGTATCGTTGGTTGAGGGTTTGAGCGCAAAATTCATCCCGCTTTGTCCGTCAGCGCGATAGGAAAGCTCATTGATGGTCGGCGTTTCGAAGCCACGGCCTGCGGCGAGATAGACGTTCCACCCATCGGTTAAGGCGTATTTTAACGAGCCGGCTGGCAGCCACTGATGGTAGCTGGCCTCACCGCTGTCATCGCCATTACCCGGCGTGACGTAACGATCGTTGGAATCGAACCACACTGAACTGTAGCGCACGCCGGCATCCAGCGAGAGTTTGTCGGTCAACTGCCACTGGGTTTGCAGATAAGGATCCACGTTCCACATCAGGTTGCGTTCATCGCGGCGCAGACTGCCTTTTTGTCCGTACTCCGGCACACCGTTACTCAGGCGATAGTTGTTATAGCCTTTACGGTTTTCACTCATGTTCTCGTAGTTCAAACCGGTGGTGAAGGTCACGGGGACACCCAGTTCACCACGATGCGTCCAGCGGCTGTCGATGCCCTGATAATGACGTTGCAGAGCGATCACGCCGCCTGCATGAGAGGGGCGAAGCTGGGGCGTGATGGGAATGGACTGGTACTGCGTGGTTTCGCGCTCTCCGGCGTACATCATGACGCTCATGTCATCCCGCGCGCTGAACTGGCGCTCATAGCGCAATCCGGCCTGGGTCTGTTTGATGGTTTTGCGCGTGTTGTATTGCTCAGCGCGAGGGGATTGCCGCGGATCTTCCCGCCATTCCGTTTCGCTGAGGCCACCCGGATCGTCGGCTTTGATGTCGACACTGTTAAAAATCAGGCTCAGTTTACTGTCGTCATCGAGGCGTACGCCCAGTTTTGCGTTCGCCAGATTTTTCTGCGCGCCGCTGCGGTCACGATAGCCATGGGTGGTGAAACGGGTGGTGGAGACCGTGTAATCCACGTCGCCTGGCTGGGTGCCATCACCCATCGCGCCCGTGGCTTTCAGCCCATAACGCCAGCTACCGAAACTGCCGTAATAGCTGCTCGCTTCTATTGTCGGCGGCTGCTGACCGGTTTGGGTGGTGACATTCATCACGCCACCGGAGGCATTGCCGTACAGCGCTGAGAAGGGGCCGCGCAGCACCTCAACGTTCTGCACGCTGCTGAGGTCAATGTTCGAGGTCTGCCCTTGACCGTCCGGCATGGTGGCGGGAATACCGTCCACATACAGACGGATGCCGCGAATGCCATAGGTGGAACGGGAGCCGAATCCACGTAGTGAAATCTGCAAATCCTGCGCATAGTTTTGCCGGTTTTGTACCTGAAGTCCCGGCACGCGGGTCAGCGATTCTGACAGGTTGATGCGCGGCGCTGCCAGACGCATCTCATCGCCGTCAACGACGCTGACGGCTGCTGGCGTATCCAGCTCTGATATCGCCTGGGGTGACGCGCTAACGATCATCGTCTGGGCATCGGTCGAGTCATCAGCCATCACTGGCGATGAGAACACGAGCGGGAGAAAAAGTGCGGGAACTGCGGTATGTCGTGCGGAAATAATCTTCATGAAAAAGGCCAGTTAAATTGAACGTACCCAGCGGTATGTAAGTTCTATGTTAATGGATTTGTAAAAATATGAAAATTTTAACGGCACGATGCGTTAATAATTGATGGAGAAATTAAGAAGATTGTAGCCAGAATGCGAATAAATGCTCCACATTCACACGAATAATGATTACCATTCCCATCTATAAAAAAGAGCAATACCATGATGTTGCTCGTTGAAGCGATGTGAAGCAGCAAAAATAGCGATTTATCAAAGGGAGTCGTCATGCATTTTCGTCATCTGTTTTCACCGCGCCTGCGGAGTTCATTGCTGTTAGGTTCGCTGCTGGTTGCTTCGTCATTCAGCGCCCAGGCCGCAGAAGAAATGCTGCGTAAAGGCGTGGGCAAAGGTGCCTACGAAATGGCTTACAGCCAGCAGGAAAACGCGCTGTGGCTGGCTACCTCGCAGAGCCGCAAGCTGGACAAAGGCGGCATCGTTTATCGTCTTGACCCGGTGACGCTGGAAGTCACGCAGGCCATCCATAACGATCTCAAGCCGTTTGGCGCCACCATTAACAATGCGACCCAGACGCTGTGGTTCGGCAACACGGTGAACAGCGCGGTGACGGCCATTGATGCGAAAACGAGTGAAGTGAAAGGGCGACTGGTCCTCGATGCCCGTAAGCGCTCAGAAGACGTGCGTCCGCTGCAGCCGCGTGAACTGGTTGCCGATGAAGCTACCAACACGGTTTATATCAGCGGTCTTGGCAAAGTGAGCGTGATTTGGGTAGTTGATGGCGAAAAAATTGCGCTGAAAGAGACTATCCAGAATACCGGTAAGATGAGCACCGGTCTGGCGATCGATAGCCAGGCGAAACGTCTGTACACCACTAATGCCGATGGCGAATTCATTACCATCGATACCGCCACCAACAAAATCCTCAGCCGTAAAAAACTGCTGGATGACGGTAAAGAGCACTTCTTTATTAACCTGAGTCTCGATACCACCGGTCATCGCGCATTTGTTACCGACTCAAAAGCGGCCGAAGTGCTGGTCGTTGATACCCGTAACGGCAACGTGCTGGCGAAAATCGCCGCGCCGGAATCGCTGGCTGTGTTGTTTAACCCGACGCGCAATGAAGTCTATGTGACGCACCGTCAGGCGGGTAAAGTGAGCGTGATTGATGCGAAGAGCTACAAAGTCGTGAAAACGTTTGATACGCCGACCTTCCCGAACAGTCTGGCGCTGTCAGCTGATGGCAAAACGCTGTACGTGAGCGTGAAACAGAAATCCACTCGCGAGAAAGAAGCCACTGAACCGGATGATGTGATTCGCATCGCCCTGTAAGACGCCAGAGGGCGGTAATGTCTAAGACTACCGCCTGATGGCGCTTCGCTTATCAGGCCTACGCCTGAGGAGTGTCGTAGGCCGGGTAAGGCGAAGCCGTCACCCGGCAGATACATGAAATACGCCAACCTTCCCGAACAGCCTGGCGCTGTCAGCCGATGGCAAAACGTTGTACGTGAGCGTGAAACAGAAATCCACTCGCGAGAAAGAAGCCTCTGAACCGGATGATGTGATTCGCATCGCCCTGTAAGACGCCAGAGGGCGGTAATGTCGGGCACCGGCGCTAAGACTACCGCCTGATGGCGCTTCGCTTATCAGGCCTACGCCTGAGGGGTGTCGTAGGCCGGGTAAGGCGAAGCCGTCACCCGGCAGATACATCAAGGTGCAATCTGATAAGGCCTGCCCGAAAGTGCAGGCCTTATTATTTATGGCGCGGTGCGGTGTATTTCCGCCACGCGTTTACGCACGCCGTACCAGCCGGCGACCAGCAGGATGGCAATCAGCGGCAGAGAAGCAATGGTCCAGGTTCCGTTCGGATAATCGAACGCCATCAGCACCAGAACGCTCAACAGAAACAGCAGCGTTAACCACGAGGTATACGGCGCGCCAGGCAGCCTGAAGCTGACGTCGGCGGCTTTCCCTTCTTTGATGGCCTGACGCAAGCGCAACTGGCAAACCACGATAAAGCCCCACGAGGCGATGATCCCCAGCGACGCAAAGTTCAACACGATTTCGAAGACCTGTGACGGGACCAGATAGTTGAGAAAAACCCCGACAACATACACCACCAGCGTCGCCAGAATCCCCGCATAGGGCACATGCTGACGGCTCATCTTACTCATGAATTTTGGGGCTGAGCCGCCCATCGCCATTGAGCGCAAAATGCGTCCGGTGCAATAAAGACCGGAGTTCAGGCTGGAGAGGGCGGCAGTCAGTACGACGATGTTCATCATACTGCCAATGTAAGGAACGCCGAGCTTCGAAAAGAAGGTCACAAACGGGCTTTGTCCCGCCTGGTAGGCGTTCCATGGCAGCAGCAGAACCAGCAGCACCACGGACCCGACGTAGAACAGGCCGATACGCCAGATCACGCTGTTGATGGCTTTTGGCACCATCGTCTGCGGATCTTTACACTCGCCAGCGGCGGTTCCCACCAGTTCGATAGAAGCAAAGGCAAAGACCACCCCTTGCACCAGCACCAGCGCTGGCAGCAGGCCGTGGGGGAAGAACCCGCCGTTATCGGTAATCAGATGAAAGCCGGTGGCATTACCGTCCAGCGGTTTACCCGAGCCGAGGAAAATCGTCCCGACCACCAGAAAGAGGACAATGGCCAGTACTTTGACCAGTGCAAACCAGAACTCCATTTCGGCAAACCACTTCACGCCGATCATGTTCATGGTCCCCACAATAGCCAGCGCGCCGAGCGCAAAGACCCATTGCGGAACGTCACCAAACGCGCCCCAGTAGTGCATATACAGCGCGACGGCGGTGATATCGACAATGCCGGTCATTGCCCAGTTGATGAAGTACATCCATCCTGCGACGTAGGCGGCTTTCTCGCCGAGAAATTCACGGGCGTATGAGACGAAACTGCCGCTGGAAGGGCGGTGTAAAACCAGTTCGCCCAGCGCGCGCAGAATAAAGAACGAGAAGATCCCGCAGACCAGATAGACCAGCGCCAGCGCCGGACCCGCCATCTGCAGGCGTGCGCCAGCCCCCAAAAATAACCCGGTTCCAATGGCGCCGCCGATGGCGATCATCTGAACCTGACGGTTGCCCATCGCTTTGTGATAACCCTCTTCATGGGCATTCAACCAGCGTCGTTTCGCCGCGTGCTGCTCCGACACCGTTGTCTCTTGTGTATTCATTACGTTACCTGTTTACCTGTCTGATAAGTCGAACTTTTCGTCGCAACCACCTGCTGCGACGCAGGGGGTGCTTCCCGTCATTCTGGGTAGGGATAACACCACCGGCGGAGCATCCTACCTGCAAATAATAAACGGTGCAAAATAGTCCATTCCGAATGGTCAGATTGCGTAATAATCAACCAGAACTGAAGTGAGAACCCGCTCTGAACAGGCAGAGCGGGAGGGAAGATCAGGCGGAGGTGCCGAAGACGTGTACCGCCTGTTGCAGGCGTGAGGAGCGCCCGGAAAGATTGCCAGCGGCGTCCCTGACGCTTTCCACCATCGCGGCATTGTTATCGGTCATGGTGCCAATGCGGGAGATAGAATCGTTAATCAGTTCCAGCGCCTGCGTCTGTTCGCGCGTCGCAAGGCCAATTTCTTTAATCATGGTCGACATCTGGAACACGTCGTCGATCATCCCGGTCAGATGGGTTTCCGTCTGCTCAACCATGCTCACCCCGGCGTTTACGTTGGCGACGTTCTTCTCAATCAGCGACGCAATCTCTTTGGCGGCCGACGCGGAGTGCTGCGCCAGATTCCGTACTTCAGCGGCAACGACCGCAAATCCGCGTCCGGATTCTCCGGCGCGGGCGGCTTCAACCGCCGCGTTAAGCGCGAGGATATTGGTCTGGAAAGCAATACTGTCGATCACGCCAATGATATCGACGATCTGCCCGTTATCGCGGGAAATCGACTGCATCATGCCGATCGTCTGCTTCATGAAGTCGCCCCCTTCGCTGGCGTTAGCGCTGGTTCTGTCCGCCATCGTCATCGTTTGTGCGGCGGTATCTGCCGTTTGCTGCACCGCGCTGCCTATCTCTTCAATCGCGGCCGCGGTTTGTTGCAGGTTGGCCGAGGTCTCTTCGGAGCGCTTATGCAGCGCTGAGCCTTCCTGACTGACGCGGGTACTGATCTCCTGAATACCGGCAATTTGGGTACTGACATCGTCTACCAGTGAATTCAGATTTAATCCGGCCTGATTAACCAGACGCATCATCATCCCCAGTTCATCGACGCGATCTAAATGAATGCTGTCGGGTTTTCGCCCGGCGACCACTTTCTGCATCTGCGACAGGATCTGTTTAACCGGATGACAAATTTGATACTTAAGGTAAATAGCCAGCAGCAGAAATAAGAGGGTAAACGCGCCTGCCTGAATAAGCGGATTGATCGCTAAGAAAATAATAGCCAAGGCGAGAAACAGACTGGCACCAATAGCATAATTGACACGTTGACGGATGGATAACCATTTAAACGCGGATAAAAAGGCCAGGATGCCACGGCGAATAATAATGCCCTTAAATAATCGATGGCCCTTGAAATTGTTATTATTTATCTTTTGATAAAGCTGCTCACTTTGCTCAATTTCCTGACGCGCAGGAACAGTGCGTACCGAGATGTATCCGGTTAACTGTTCGTTATGCCAGACGGGGGTAACGTTGGCGCGAACCCAGTAATGGTCACCATTGTGACGACGATTCTTGACCATGCCGGTCCAGCTGTCGCCCTGTTGCAGGGTAAACCACATATCAGCAAAGGCGGCAGGCGGCATATCCGGATGACGAATGATATTATGCGGTTCGCCCATCAGTTGATTTTCGCCAAATCCACTGGCGTCGATAAACGCTGAATTCGCATAGGTAATATGGCTTTGCGTATTCGTTGTAGATAAGAGCGTCGCTTTCTCGTTAAGTAAAAACTCTTTCTGTGTAACGGGAATGTTACTTCTCATGAAAGACTCCTGGTGATACTGTGCGGAATAAACACAAAAATCCGTCAGCTCGGGCAGACGGATAATAGAGATTGATGTATTTAGAATGCTGCATTCTCTACTAAACATAAGAATGACGAAAGTATTTAAAATGAAATTTACACGCTTTAATTAAAATGAGATGTCAGTAAAATGAAAAATAAATACAACTGCGCAACCTGAAAAGTACAGGGTGTTCTCTTAAGTAAAATCTAACCAATAAAACGATGCCAAAAAGAAAATAGGGTCGTTCAATTGCGGTTAAGATCATTCGTTTTACTGACCTATTAATTTTTGTAGGGAGCGGTTGGCAGGAACGTTCAGAAAGCCATGCCAGAAATGCAGGTTACTCTACACTTAGAGTTTTAACCTGCAGGAGGCAGTATGATTAAGGTTTACGGGGCGCCAGGGTGGGGGTCAGCGATCGGCGAATTAATGCTTACGCTGGCGGACATTCCGTATCGTTTTATTGATATCAGCGGTTTTGATAGTGAAGGGCCGCAGCGCGATCTGCTGAAAAAAATCAATCCGCTGTGCCAGGTACCGACGCTGACGCTTGAAAATGGTGAGGTGATGACCGAAACGGCAGCCATCGCGCTGATGGTACTCGATCGTCGCCCCGATCTGGCTCCGCCCGTTGGAAGTACAGAGCGCCAGCAGTTTCAGCGCCTGTTAATCTGGCTGGTGGCTAATATCTATCCGACATATACCTACGCTGACTATCCGGAACGCTGGGTTCCTGATGCGCCCGCACAGTTGAAAAAGAACTGTATTGAATACCGTAAATCACTCTACCTCTGGCTGAACGACCAACTGAGCGCCGAACCGTATGCCTTCGGCGAGCAGTTAACCCTGCTTGATTGTTATCTGTGCGTGATGCGCACCTGGGGGCCAGGTCATGACTGGTTTCAGGACAATACGCCGAATATCAGCGCGATAGCGGACGCCGTGTGTCAGCGGGCAGAATTACGCCAGGTGCTGAAAAACAACGAGATCATCTGAGAGAAGGTGACACTGGCAGCGGGTGAAAGCGCAATAAAAAAACGCTGTTCCGAGGAGTGCAATCCCGGAACAGCGGGGCGAAGTCTTCGCCATAGGGACTATCAGGCAGCAGACGGGGTTAGCGTAATGCGATCCAACGGTCCAACAATAAACAGGTAGGAAATAAGGCCAATGAGCCCCATTGAGCCGACGTACAGAATGGCGAAGTCAAACGACTGGGTATTGGCCAGAATTACGCCGATCACCAGCGGAGTGACGATACTTGCCATGTTGCCGCACATATTGAAGACCCCCCCCGCGATGCCCAACATCTCTTTCGGCGACGTATCGCTAAGGACGCACCAGCCGAGGTTGCCAAACCCTTTGGCGAAAAAGGCCAGGCTCATCGCAGCAATGACCACGAACTCCGAAGAGGTGTAGTTAGCGATAACAATCACGCAGGAGAGCAGCATGCCGCAAATCACCGGCAGTTTACGCGCGATGGTGAGGCTGTAGCCGCGTTTGAGCAACCAGTCGGAGAAGACGCCACCGAGCAGGCCGCCGATAAATCCGGCAATCGCCGGGATACTGGCGACAAAACCCACTTTCAGTATCGACATCCCCTTGGCCTGGTACAGGTAGGTTGGGAACCAGGTCAGGAAGAACCAGGTGATAGAGGTGACGCAAAACTGCCCGATGTAGACACCGATCATCATCCGGTTGACGCAGACGCTTTTGATCTGGGCGAACGAGACCTTCTGCGACTCCTTTTTACTGCCAAGCATCGGTTCACCGCCACCCTCGCGGATATAGTCAATCTCCTGTTGATTCACTTTGGGATGGTGCATCGGATCTTTGATTTTAATTAACCAGAAGACGCCGAGAATAACGCCAATCGCACCGATGTAATAAAAGACAAAATGCCAGCTCAGGTTATGCAGAATAATAGTCATCAGCGGGGTAATAATCCCCAGCGAGATATACTGTGCTGCCTGATAAACCGAGGTGACAAAACCTCGCTCATTATTCGGGAACCACTGTACGCTTAAGCGACTGTTTGCCGGGAAGGCAGGCGCTTCGATTGCGCCCATCAGTAAACGCAGAATAATCAGGACAATCAGCGGGCTGGCGTACAGATAGATGGTGCCCTGAAACATGGTCACCAGCGACCAACCGATCAGCGCACAGCCATATACCAGACGCGAGCCGTAGCGGTCTAATAACCAGCCACCGGGTAATTGCATTATCACATAGGCAATACCAAAAGAAGAAAAAGCCAGTCCCATTGCTTCCGGGTCAAAGCCTAATTCCTTACTCATAATCGGCGCGACGACGGATAACGTTGCCCGGTCGGCATAATTAAATACAGTGGCAAGAAATAAAAATATAAGAATGCTGTAACGCACTTTGGTGCGCTTTATCATTGTGCTCATTCTCTACTCCTCGATAAGGGCAGAAAGCGTTCTGTAAGGTAAGAGGGCGGGAATGATTCCCGCCAGTGTCATCAGGGGCGTTTGCCAAATTCACAGCTTAATTGGGTCCAGCGGCGAGCCTGCTCGCTCAGGGTGAAGCCCAGACCGTGGCGATCGGAGATCCACATGCGACCGTCGCGCAGTTCAAGCTGTTCGTTGAACAGCGGGTTCAGCCACTCGAAATGCTCCAGCCACGGCTCCAGCGGGTAGGCGGCGGACAAATGCAGGTGAACTTCCATGGCAAAATGCGGCGCAAGCTTACGCCCGTGCTTCGCGGCCAGATCCATAATCTTCAGGAACGGTGAAATACCGCCAACGCGAGGAGCGTCTGGCTGGACGAAGTCGCTGGCGTTCCCCAGAATCAGCTGTTCGTGCTCGCGGAAGCTGGTGAGCATTTCACCGGTGGCGATGGGCGTATCCAGCGCGGCGGCAAGCTGAGCGTGACCTTCAACATCGTAGGCGTCCAGCGGCTCTTCAATCCAGATAAGATTGAACTGTTCCATTTTGCGCCCCATGCGGATCGCCGTTTCACGATCCCACTGTTGGTTGGCATCGACCATCAACGGGAAGTCATCGCCCAGCGCTTCGCGAACGGCGGTTAAGCGGCGGATATCCTCGGCACAGTTGGGTTGCCCAACTTTCAGTTTGATCCCGCCGATGCCGTTTTCGCGTGAAATCACGACATTTTTCAGTACCTGATCGAGCGGGGTATGCAGGAAACCGCCGGAGGTGTTGTAGCACTGCACGGAATCCCGGTGCGCGCCCAGCAGTTTAGCCAGCGGCAGGCCAGCACGCTTGGCTTTCATGTCCCAGAGGGCGATATCGATAGGGGAGATGGCCTGAACCGCCATTCCGCTGCGGCCAACGGATGCGCCTGCCCACAGCAGCTTGGTGTAGATCTTATCGATGTCATTCGGATCTTCACCCAGCAGGTTGTCGGCGATTTCTTTGGCATGAGCGTAAATGCCCTGACCACCGGCTCGTTTTGAATAGCTGAAGCCGACGCCTTCAAATCCATCGCGACTGCGGATCTCGGCAATGATGATCGCCACTTCGGTCAGCGGTTTCTGGCGACCGGTTAACACTTTGGCGTCACTCACCGGGGTCGCCAGCGGCAGAAATGCCAGTGACAGCTTCACCCACTCGATGCGATCGCCGGTTTCCGCTGCCGTTCTGGCGTTGGCTGCTTTGGCATAGGTTACGGCGTCAGAATTCGCGCTTAAGGACATGTCATTCTCCTGATTGATGTAAAATGATTGCGCTAACATTTCTATTCTGATGGCAGAAATTAATCCAGAGAGTTGATGTTGAATTGAACAATCGATCACATATGGCGAATAAAAAAGGGGAATTCCTGCAAAACAGGTCACGATCCAAAACAATCTGGTAAAATGCACAACATTGAATGATGGCGCTAACATTTCATTGTGCGAGGGGGAAAGTAAGCTGCTGTATTTGCGGCGTTTCCTGGTCAGAAGCTGGCAATAGCCACCGGCATGATGAATAATGCACAGATAAATCAGTGAATTTTGCAGGGGCATCCACAGTGAAGAGCACAAAACCACCTCGCGCGCCGACGCTGGAAGATGTTGCCCGCAGTGCTGGACTGTCGCCCATGACGGTGAGTCGGGCGCTCAATACACCGCAACTGGTGCGGCCTAAAACGGTTGAGAAAGTGATGCAGGCGGTGCGGGCGACCGGCTATATTCCCAACGCGCTGGCGGGAGGTCTTGCGTCACGGCGCAGTAAATTGATTGCCATTGTGGTGCCGCAGATCAACAACAACATGTTCGTCGATACTATCCAGTCGCTGAGCGATGAACTGGCAAGGCGCGGCTATCATATTCTCCTGTGCGTGGCGGGGTATACCGAGCAGACGGAAGCGGAGCTGGTGGCAACACTGCTTTCCCGGCGTCCGGACGGCGTAGTGTTAACCGGCATCCACCACACCAGCGAACTGAAAAAAGTGATTCTCAACGCGGCTATTCCGGTGGTCGAAATCTGGGATCTCACCCCAACGCCGCTTGATATGCTGGTCGGTTTCTCTCATGAAAAAGTCGGGCAGGCCACCGGCGAGTATCTGCTAAGTAAAGGGTATCGTCGTCCCGGTTTGCTGTGGACGGCCGATCGCCGCGCCGGTCAGCGTAAGCAGGGGCTATGCAGCGTTCTGGCACGCCATGATATTCATGATGTGCCGCAGGTCGATGTACCGCTCCCGGCATCGCTGTCGCTGGGACGCAGCGGACTCACGCAACTCTTCAGCGAAGGGGAATTCGACGTAATTGTCTGCAGTTCCGACACCCTGGCGCAGGGCGCGATGATGGAAGCGGAAAGCCGTGGATTACGTATTCCGCAGGATTTAGCGGTTATCGGTTTTGGCGATCTCGATTTTGCCGCCAGTAATCGTCCGTCGATCACCACCGTCAGCGTTGACCGTCGCGCCATTGGTCAGCGAGCCGCCACGCTGTTGGCGAATCGCATTGAACAAACGGCAGTGGAAGAGGCCATTATCGATATCGGTTTTCACCTTATTGAGCGTGAGTCCGCATAAACTGACACTGGCGTATTCACAACTGTGCTCGTTTTAATCCTCACACTGATAATTAGGAACCTGCAATGCCACACGTTGATATTAAATGTTTTCCGCGCGACCTGACTGAAGAACAAAAAGCGGCGCTGGCCTCAGAGATTACTGAGACGATCGTTCGTCATCTGAAAAGCAAAGCGCGCTCGGTGAGCGTGGCGCTGACTGAAGTTCCTGAAGAAGCGTGGCAGGACGTATGGGATAGCGAGATTGCACCGCAGATGGACGCGCTGATTAAAAAGCCAGGCTACAGCATGTAATAAAACGCCCGGTCGCGAGGGCTGACCGGGCGACGTCGGATTATGGCGTGACGATATTGAACCAGAACTCAACTTTATCCGTATAGCCAGGCAAGAGGAGCACTATGGTGCAGGCGCAGCTAACCCGCCGTTACGCGTTTGCCGCTGGTGACGAACGTTCCAGCGCCAAGATGATGCAGGGTATTAAGCTTATCGTCATCGAACTGCCAGCGGCCTTCGACAAACACACGTTCATCCGCGGCGGCAGAAACCACTTCACCGAATAAGGTGTCGTATTTTTCCTGCGCGGCGGTGGCGGGGAGGAGACGACACTCCATCCAGGCCAGACATTTTTCTTCGACCACCGGCAGCCCCAGAACCGGCCCTTGTATCACCGGGATACCGTAACAGTTGAACTTGTCTTCATCGCGACCGGAGACGCTGCCGACAGCGTACGTCCAGTTGGTGGCGGCGACGCCGGGAATGACGATACCGAACAGGCCGCTGCGCTCAATTAACTCTCGCGACCAGGCCGTTTTATCGACCACAATGGCGAGACGGGGCGGTTCAAACTCGACGGGCATAGACCACGCGGCGGCCATGATGTTGCGTCGGTTGCTGACCTCATCGCGACTGGTGATAAGCACCGTAGGGCCATGATTGAGCAGGCGACTGGCGTGGCGTAATTCGACAGGACGGAATCGGCTCATAGGATTGTCTCGCAAAGGGTTTTTCTGAGTATTAATGAAAATCGACGTTGCGCCAACCTACTAATAACATCAGCCTCACGCTTTGGACTCATCGTTTATACTCGGGTAACGATTAAGGCTCACGACAGGAAACCTGATGACTCCCATCCTGAATGCTTATTTTGCGCGTCTGAACTGGTCAGGGCGTACCGAAGTCAATATTGAGACGCTTCGGGCGCTACATTTGCAGCATAACTGTACTATCCCGTTTGAGAATCTTGACGTGCTGTTGCCGCGAGAAATGCACCTTGACGATCGGTCGCTGGAAGAGAAACTCATTACCGCACGTCGCGGTGGCTATTGTTTTGAGCAAAATGGCGTGTTTGAGCGCGTACTGCGCGAACTGGGCTTTACCGTACGCAGCCTGTTGGGGCGCGTGGTGCTGGCAAATCCACCAAATTTACCCCCGCGAACTCACCGTCTGCTGTTGGTGGAACTGGACGGCGAATCGTGGGTAGCCGATGTGGGGTTTGGCGGCCAGACGCTCACGGCTCCCATTCGTCTGCAAGCGGACATGATTCAGAAGACGCCGCACGGTGAATACCGTTTGCAGCAGGAGGGGGACGACTGGATCCTGCAGTTCTGTCATCACGAACACTGGCAGTCCATGTATCGCTTCGATCGGGTGACGCAGCAGCAAAGTGACCATGTGATGGGCAACTTCTGGTCTGCGCACTGGCCGCAATCGCACTTTCGTCATCATCTGTTAATGTGTCGTCATTTGCCGGACGGGGGAAAATTGACCCTCACCAACTTCCATTTCACGCATTACGATAATGACAGGGTGGTAGAACAGCGCAATTTGCCGGATGTCGCCTCGCTGTATGCGTTACTACAGGAACGTTTTGGCCTGGGGGTGACGGACGCGAAGCATGGGTTTACGGAAACTGAGCTGGCAAGGGTGATGGCGGCGTTTGATACGCATCCGGAAGCCGGAAAATAAAGAAAACCCGGCAGGCAGCGCATGCGCTTACCGGGGGTTTTTCATCAGAACGAGGCTTTAATCCCGATCATCGCTGAGGTATCGCTGTAACCTTTGTCGCCAACCTGCTGAGCGACGTTACCCCACAGCGCGACGTTCTTCGTCAACTGGCCTTCGACACCGGCTTTCAGTTCGCCGATATTGCGGGCACCCTGCAGATTCACGTTTTCACCGTTCATCGAGACGCCAAAGTCTTTGCTGTTGTGGATCCAGTTGGCTTCCACAAACGGCTGGAAGGTGCGGTTCTTATCATTGTCCAGTTGGTTATGTCCCTTGCCGAACAGACGGACGCCGACGCGGGTCTGGATGTTGCCATCCCCGTTGCCTTCCACGCGGGTACCGTTAACTTCTTTGTGCTCATCCGCCTTCACGCCCATCCAGGTGACCTGCGCTTTAGGCTGGATATACAGCGCGTTACGTTCGCTTAACGCTGCCAGTTTCCAGGTATAGCCGGATTCGACAGACGCGGTGAATCCGCTGGAATCATACTCTTCCGCTTCAACGTCACGACCGGAAACGGTGTTATCGAACCAGCTGTACTGCGCCCAGGTGTCAACGTATGCCCCTTCGTGAGTGGCGTTGTCCTGCAGCCACGTACCGTACAGACCGACGCTGTAACCGCTGATGCGACTGTCAGCGCGGTTACCATTACGCTGGTTTTCCGCGCGGCTCTTCTGGTTAGCGTAACCTGCCATCAGACCCAGATGGTAACGATCGGTGTTGTCCGAAGACCACTGTGCGAGATCGCCACCCAACTGCATGACATAGCGGTTGCTCTGCATGTTCAGTTGGTCGCTGCTGTCTTTCTGACGGGTATGACCACCGACATTACGCAGCCACAGGCTGGTGACCGCGTCCTCGCCGGTCAGTGCGTCAACATAATGCGTTTCGCCCAGACGATCCTGTAAGCGGGTGTTAAACATCGTGTTCGCCGCCTGCAGGTTCATACCGTACAGACCGGCTTCCGGACGAATTGCGTGTTCACGCGGCGTCGGGGATGGCGACTGCGGATCGGTGGGATCAACAGGCGATGCCGGATCCACCGGGGTGACCGGAGACAACGCGCTGCTCAGGTACCAGTTCTTGTTATTCCCGCCTTCGCCGCGTTGCAGGGTGTAGTCATAGGCGCCTGCCACGATGCGGCCATTCTGTCTGAACTCCCCGTCGGAATGACCGGCGACGCTGATGAGTTCGATACCGTCCGTCGTCAGTCCACCCGCGCCCCCGGCGTTCAGCACTTTGACGCTCGTCGTGCCCGAGGTGTTGCCGGCAACGATCATCCGGTCAGTCGGCGAGGCGTCATCGCCCAGTTGGGTGTTCATCACGATGTTACCGTTCGCACCGGTATAATCGCCGTCCACCGTCAGGGTTTTGAAGCTCGTGGCCTCACGGGTCAGCCTGCGACTCTGCACGCTGGTGGGCATGAAGGTCAGCGTGGAATCATCCAGCGTCAGGTGAGTAAGCTGAGAACTTTTGGTCATGTTCCAGGCCGAGCCTTCCGCCAGCGACAGGTTATTCACCGCGTTGCCGCTGGTTACCGTTCCGCCAACGAAACGCGACTGGCTGGTCGCACTGATGTCAACCACGGCGGCATCGCTGGCTTCGACAGTACCGACAATCTGCACGTTCTGCGGATGAATCGTCACGCGGGAGTCAGCGTTTTCAGCCAGAATAGCGGTGGCATTCGGGTCGTTGTAGTTAACCCCCATCTGCACCCCGCCATTCAGCGTGATTTCGCCGCCTTTGTCCGCATGGACATAGTTCCAGCTCCCGCTGCGGGTGGTATCAACAACATCAATATTGAGACGCCCATTAATGTCGATTTTACCCGCCGTCGACGCATCGTCTTTACTGGCCAGAATACCGGTACCGGTCGTCTGTTGGTGTCCCTGGGTGTCCAGCGTGATGTTCAGGTCGTTGCTGGTAAACTGCGTGGACCCCATGGAGTCAACGCCATCAAGAACCGTTCTGTCTGCACCTGATTTCAACAGCAGGGTCGTTGTACCGTGGGTGGTGATAGTCGAATCCAAATCGATGCCTGAAAGACCATCAGAAAGCCAGATTGCGGACGCCACGCCCCCGACGCCATTGACGGTGACATCGACATTGGTATCGCCAAACGCTTCGATATAACCGGCGTTAGCATTAATACCATCCGCAAAATCATTGGCAACGGATTTAACGCTGGCATTTTGATACTGAATCAGCGAGCGGTTAGCTGCGTCTGTCGATTCCGAAACGATCCCCACGGCGTATTCTGTACTCTTGCTATTAACAATAAGATTTTCAGCGTCGATGAAAGTCCCTTCCTTCGCATAAACGCTAAAAGCGTGTCCATTCGCCCCGGTTACCGTTGCATTCACCGTGGTATCGCCGGTTAAGGTAATAACGCCATTATTTTTATCAGAAAAGATACCCGAGATAGTCTTGCCATCACGCTGGTGGCTGATGTTGATGGTTAAATCATCAGCAATAAGCGCGCCTTTTTGTGCACGATAGGCGTCACTGGTTCCCCCCATATCAACAATGCCGACGGCGAACAGAGATTGATAATCTTCATCAAGCGCCAGGTCCGGGCGTCCGTCGACCGTACCCGGAATCAAATCCCCGGTAATTTGATTCACCGTAGAGCCTGACCCTAAATTGATTGTTCCGCTGTTGGCAACAAAAACAGTACCAGACGCGAGCGTAAGATCGCCATCTTCAAACTCGCCCCTGCCGCTGACGATTGGCGTTCCGCCCGGGTGGGTAACCGTAATCCCGCCATTGTTCGCCACGGAGAGGGTGTTGTTTTCCCCGGAGGTACTGATAATTTTATAGGTACCGCCGTCGGTAAGGGCTCCACTCCCGGTGATAATCCCCTCATCCTCATTATAAATTTTTGCACAAACGTTATTTGTCATTAACAAGCTGCCAATCAATAATGCCATGGTTGTTAATTTAAATTCTTTCATATCAATATTCACATTCTTAATAGACAAATACAGCGCGTAATATATTATATTTACGGCGTTGAGTTTTTTGTTTCCAGACAGAACGAGTGTTGTTTAACTTTTGCTATATCTGAAGAATCCTTTGCTGCGACTCACTCTCAAGATAATGACTTATTTTTCATATCGCCTAAGAAAATTACAAATGAATTGTTCTTACGTAACTAAATAAATCGATTGGTGATAGTATTAAAATAAAACAAAACAGATGAAATGATGTTGATTTTTAATTAATCCCGGTTGATGAAAGAAGAAAATAAAGCGGATTATCATTATGATTTTTAAAGCGTTTACCACCTTAAATGCTATTTAAGATTAATTGGACTATCTTAATAAGAATTTAAAGCGGTCAATATAAGAAAGGAAAATAAAGCCGCCCGGTAAGGCGTATCTTTACCGGGCTGTTTTTAAAAATCTACCGCCCATTGTGCGTGAAACAGGATCACTGCGTTACCGGATATCGTGACTTTTACCGGTTGGTTATCCTGAATCGTCACGTCAATATCAACGATGCCGTCGCGACCTAATGCCCGTCCCTGATGTCCTTTCACCTGTAGCAATTTCCCGTCATGTTGTAATAAATGATGATGCACCAGCCAGGCACCCATTGGGCCATTGGCATTGCCCGTCACCGGATCTTCCACAATACCGATTGCCGGAGAGAACATGCGTCCATCGGTCTCATTTTTACCCGGACGGATCTGAAAAGGAAAAAAGCCATTGCAGCCAATCTGCTGACTGATAGCGCAAAGCGCAGAAAGGTCGGGGGCGAGGGCGTCAATATTGACCTCAGGCTTCAGTGGGATCATCACTTTGGAATGACCGGTCGAGGCGACCTGAATCGGCAGGCCCGGTAGCATTGCGTCCTCACTCAGGTGCAGCGCGCGTAGAATGGCGGCGCGGATGTCGCCTTCGAGCGGCGCGTCGAAGGAGGGCGCACCTTGTTCCAGCGAGATACGATAATCGTCGCTATCATAGCGGATCTCAACCCGGTGACGTCCCGCCAGCGAGGTTTGCCACACCGTGGTATTACCCAGTCCCAGCGCCGTGGCGCGGACGTAATGTGCCGCAACGGTGGCGTGCCCGCAAATGGGCACTTCTACCGTCGGCGTAAAATAGCGAATGCGTACATCGCTGTCGTCGCTTTGCAGCAGGAATGCGGTTTCGGAGTGACGCAGTTCGCGGGCAATCAGTTGCATCTGCGCGTCGCTAAGGCCGTCAGCATGCAGGACAACACCGGCGGAATTGCCGCGAAAAGGGGTTCTGGTGAAGGCATCAACGTGGTAAACCTGTGGTTTCATTAGCATTCTCCCTGAGTTGGAGAAGCATCATAACGTGCAGCGTAGCGGATGGCGATGCCGCCAACATGAACACGCTTTTCGGCTGGAGCGAACAGTCGCCCGGCAGATTGCACTGCCGGGCAGTGGAAGGCTATCGACGGGAACGAACGATCTGGTAGCGACGACTGAAGTACTCAAACGGCGCGCTCCAGACGTGAACCAGACGGGTGAACGGGAAGAGCAGGAAGATGGTCATCCCCAGCACCAGGTGCACGCGGAAAATAAACGCCACGCCGTCCAGGTGGGCAGAGGCCCCGCCACGGAAGGTCACAACTGACTGCGCCCACTCCACCAGTTTCAACATTTCACTGCCGTCCGGGTGCTGCGCGGAGAACGGTATCGTGCTTAAGCCCAGTATGCACTGAATCAGCAGAATGCAGAGGATCAGGATATCCGCCGTGGATGAGGTGGCCCGGATGCGGGAGTTTGTCAGACGACGTACCAGCAACCCCGCACCGCCGACCAGCGTCAGCACGCCGCAGATCCCGCCTGCAATCATCGCCATCTGCTGTTTCACCGCGATGGGCAGGAACCAGGCGTACATCCAGTGTGGGGTTAACATCCCGAACAGGTGGCCAAAGAAGATCCCCAGAATGCCGATGTGGAACAGATTCGACCACAGGACCATCCCGCGTTTGTCCAGCATCTGACTGGAGGACGCCCGCCAGGTGTACTGCCCGTAGTCATAGCGCAGCCAACTGCCGAGGATGAAGACCGTCCCGCAAAGATAGGGGTAGATGTCGTAAAAAAAGACGTTCAGGAACTGTATCATTTCGGGCCTCCCGCGCTGACGTCGACGTACTGCGGCGCCACGTCCTGGCTAAAGCGTCGTTGATATTGCTGTAATGGCGAACTGTCACAGGCCGTGGCGTTATCTTCGATAAATTTCACCTGTTCTTCTTCCCAGACGGCATCCAACGCCTGACGAGTGTCATCACGCGTTTCAGTGTCAACCTGTTTCGTGACACTGTCACTTGAAAGTGGGCTACCCGACAGGAGCAACAGGGCATCGAATAGCTGATACCACGGCGTGCCACGCTGCTTTAAACGTCCCCCCAGCAGGGCCAGAATCGGCGAGACGTTCTGCAAGCCTTCGCGTGCGTCGGTTTCTGGCAGCACGCTCAGGTATTCCAGATACAGCGGCAGATGGTCCGGCAGTTCGCGACAGTCGAGTTGCAATCCCACTTTTTCGTACTGCGTCAACAGATCCACCATCGCCTGGCCGCGATCGCGGGACTCTGCATGCACGTGCTCGAACAGCAGTAGCGAAGTGGCGCGCCCACGGTCAAACACCTCGCACCATTCGGCCTGTTTATCGAGCAGCGGCGCGTTGAGCAGTGCTTCGGTGAAGTCGGTGAGCATTGGCGCATCGTGGCGCACCAGTGCCAGCGCGTCGTCCTTACACGCCCACAGCCACTCATCCGGATACTCCATCAGCAGGCCAATCACCTTGAGGATTTGCATTATTCACCCTCCGCCTTGTCACGCACTTCGGTGATGTTGATGGCGTCAATGCGACTGCTGTTGAACAGATTGAATTTGGTATCGGAACCGTGGCACCCGTCGCCGAAGGAGAAGCCGCAACCGTTTTTCTCCGGGAAGGCATCGTGCGCCATTTCACGGTGGCTGGTCGGGATCACAAAGCGGTCTTCGTAGTTGGCAATCGCCAGGTAGCGATACATCTCTTCAATTTGTTCAACGCTTAAGCCCACTTCATCAATCGCACGAGTATCGGTGACGCCTTCGACGGTTTGCGCCCGCATATAGTGGCGCATTGCCATCATGCGCTTGAGCGCACGCAGCACCGGCCCGGTGTCGCCTGCGCTCAGCATATTGGCGAGATACTGCACTGGGATCCGCAGGCTTTCGATCGCCGGCAGCACGCCGTCGCTTTTGGGCAGTCCGCCCGCATCGGCGTAGGACTGAATGGGCGACAGCGGCGGCACATACCAGACCATTGGCAGCGTGCGGTATTCCGGATGTAGCGGCAGCGCCAGCTTCCAGTCCATCGCCATTTTGTATACCGGCGATCGCTGCGCCGCGTCGATAACGTTTTGCGGGATCCCCTGTTTCAGCGCTTCTTCAATCACCGCCGGGTCGTGCGGGTTCAGGAACACGTCGCACTGGCGCTCATAGAGATCGGTTTCATGTTCGGTGCTGGCCGCTTCTTCAATGCGATCCGCATCGTAGAGCAGTACGCCGAGATAGCGGATACGCCCGACGCAGGTTTCCGAACAGACGGTCGGCTGGCCGGACTCAATGCGCGGATAGCAGAAAATGCATTTCTCTGATTTGCCGCTTTTCCAGTTGAAATAGATTTTTTTGTACGGGCAGCCGCTGATGCACAAACGCCAGCCGCGGCATTTATCCTGATCGATAAGCACAATCCCGTCTTCTTCACGCTTGTAGATGGCACCGCTCGGACAGGTAGCGACACAGCTTGGATTCAGGCAGTGTTCGCACAGACGCGGCAGATACATCATGAAGGTGTTTTCAAACTGGCCGTACATCTCCTTCTGGATCTTGTCGAAATTGCGGTCGCGGGCGCGTTTTTCAAATTCACCGCCAAGCAGCTCTTCCCAGTTCGGCCCCCAGATGATTTTATCCATCCGCTTGCCGTCAATGAGCGAACGGGGACGGGCGGTAGGCACATGTTTTCCCTCCGGCGCGCTGTGCAGATGCTGATAGTCGTAGGTGAACGGCTCGTAATAATCATCGATTTGCGGAATGACCGGGTTAGCGAAGATTTTAGTGATGACGCCCATTTTACCGCCCAGACGGGGTCTGATCTTGCCATTCACGTCGCGAACCCAACCGCCTTGCCACTCCTCCTGATCTTCCCAGTTTTTCGGATAGCCGATGCCGGGTTTCGTCTCGACGTTGTTAAACCACGCGTACTCCATTCCTTCACGCCCGGTCCAGACGTTTTTACAGGTAACGGAGCAGGTGTGACAACCAATGCATTTATCGAGGTTCAGTACCATGCCAACCTGTGAGCGTATCTTCATTTTTTCGCCTCCTGTACCTGATCCCGACCTTCATCATCCAGCCAGTCAATGTTCTTCATTTTTCTAATCATGATGAACTCGTCGCGGTTGGAGCCGACGGTACCGTAATAGTTAAAACCGTAGGCAAGCTGCGCATAGCCGCCGATCATGTGCGTCGGTTTCGGGCACACACGGGTGACGGAGTTGTGGATCCCGCCGCGCATGCCGGTCACTTCCGAACCGGGGATATTCATGATGCGTTCCTGCGCGTGGTACATCATGGTCATGCCGGGCGGCACGCGCTGGCTGACGACCGCGCGAGCGGTGAGGGCGCCGTTGGCGTTGAAGGCCTCGATCCAGTCGTTATCCTCGATACCGAGCTCTTTCGCATCCGTTTCACTGATCCAGACAATCGGCCCGCCGCGCGACAGCGTCAGCATCAACAGGTTTTCGCTGTAGGTGGAGTGAATGCCCCATTTCTGGTGCGGCGTCAGGAAGTTCAGCGCTTTCTCCGGGAAGCCGTTCGGCGGAATTTCACGCATCTCACTGACGCTGCGGGTGTCAATCGGCGGGCGATAGGCGACGAGACTTTCACCAAACGCGCGCATCCACTGATGATCCTGATACAGCTGCTGACGGCCGGAGAGTGTGCGCCACGGAATCAGCTCATGGACGTTGGTATAGCCCGCGTTATAGGAGACATGCTCGCTTTCCAGACCAGACCATGTCGGGCTGGAGATGATTTTGCGCGGCTGTGCCTGGATATCGCGAAAACGAATCTTCTCGTCTTCTTTGTTGAGCGCCAGATGGGTATGCTCACGTCCGGTCATCGCACCAAGCGCTTGCCACGCTTTCACCGCCACCTGACCGTTGGTTTCCGGCGCCAGCGCCAGGATAACCTCCGAGGCATCGATTGCCGTTTCGATCAGCGGGCGGCCTTTCGCCGGGCCTTCGCGCTTGGTGTAGTTAAGCTTGCCGAGGAAATCGACCTCCGTCTGGGTGTTCCACGATATCCCCTTACCGCCGTTACCCAACGTATCCATCAGCGGTCCGAGCGAAGTAAAACGCTCGTACGTCGCGGGATAGTCGCGTTCCACCACGGCAATGTTTGGCGCGGTTTTTCCGGGGATCAGGTCGCATTCCCCTTTACGCCAGTCCTGAATGTCGAACGGCTGCGAGAGTTCTGCCGGTGAATCGTGCTGTAACGGTTGCAGCACCACGTCGGTTTCTTGTCCCAGATGGCCGACGCAGACCTCGGAAAAGACGTTGGCGATGCCTTTGTAGATTTCCCAGTCGCTTTTCGATTCCCACGCGGGATCCACCGCCGCCGACAGCGGGTGAATAAACGGATGCATATCCGAGGTATTCATGTCGTCTTTTTCATACCAGGTGGCGGTCGGCAGAACGACATCTGAGAACAGACAGGTGCTCGACATACGGAAATCGAGCGTCACCAGCAGGTCGAGCTTGCCTTCGATCGCCGCAGACTGCCATTCCACCTCTTCTGGCTTAATGCCTTCGCTGGAACCCAGCGCTTCTCCCTGAATACCGCTCTCTGTACCGAGCAAATATTTGAGCATGTACTCATGGCCTTTACCGGAAGAACCGAGCAGGTTAGAACGCCAGACAAACAGGTTACGCGGATGATTCTTACCGCTGTCCGGCTGTTCGCAGGCAAAGCGAATATCACCGGATTTCAATGCCGCAACGGTGTATTCCACGGGTGACAAGCCGGCCTTTTCGGCGCTGGCTTTGACCGTCAGCGGATTGAGATTAAGCTGCGGCGCAGAGGGTAGCCAGCCCATGCGTTCGGCGCGCACATTGAAATCGATCAGATGACCGGTGAATTTTGAGGCATCCGCCAGCGGCGAAAGCAGTTCCTGCGCGGTCAGTTTTTCATAACGCCACTGGCTGGCGTGATTGTAGAAAAACGAGGTGCTGTTCATCTGGCGCGGCGGACGGTTCCAGTCCAGGGCAAAGGCCAGCGGTAGCCAGCCGGTTTGCGGACGCAGCTTTTCCTGGCCGACATAGTGCGCCCAGCCGCCGCCGCTCTGCCCGACACATCCGCAGAACACGAGGATGTTGATCATTCCCCGGTAGTTCATGTCCATGTGATACCAGTGGTTGACGCCGGCACCGAGGATAATCATCGAGCGACCGTGGGTCTTATGCGCCGTATCGGCGAACTCACGGGCGATGGTTTCAATCTGAAAACGCGGCACGCCGGTTATCTGTTCCGCCCACGCTGGCGTATAGGCTTTCACCTCGGAATACGTAATCGCAGCGTACGCGTCTTCCAGACCGCGATCGAGGCCGTAGTTTGCCAGTACCAGATCGTAGACGCTGACCACCGGGCATCGGCTGCCATCGGCAAGCGTTAACTGCTTCACCGGCAGTTGGCGCACCAGTACGGGTTCCTGCTTCACGCTGCGAAAATGGGGGTTTTCGTTGCCGCCGAAATAGGGGAAGGCGACGCCCAGCACCTCATCATGCTGACCGAGCAATGACAGTGACAGTTCGGTTTCTGATCCTGCCGCCAGTGATTCAAGGTTCCATTTGCCTTTTTCACCCCAGCGGAAACCAATCGAACCGTTAGGCACCACCAGTTCCCCGGTGCTGTTACAGGCGACCGTTTTCCACTCCGGGTTATTGCTTTCACCCAGCCCATCGACCAGATCCGAGGCGCGCATCATCCGTCCCGGCACGTAACTGCCGTCCTCGCGGGCGTCCAGTAATACCAGCATCGGCATGTCGGTGTAGTGACGGCAGTAGTTGAGGAAGTAGTCGCTGGGATTGTCGAGATGGAATTCTTTTAAGATAACGTGTCCCATCGCCATGGCCAGCGCGCTGTCGGTGCCTTGTTTTGGCGCCAGCCACTGATCGCTCAGCTTGGCAACTTCGGAGAAATCAGGAGTAATCGCGACGGTTTTGGTGCCTTTGTAACGGACTTCGGTAAAGAAGTGGGCATCCGGCGTACGGGTTTGCGGTACGTTGGAGCCCCAGGCAATGATATAGCTGGAGTTGTACCAGTCGGCGGATTCAGGCACGTCGGTCTGTTCGCCCCAGGTCATCGGTGAAGCGGGCGGCAGGTCGCAGTACCAGTCGTAAAAACTCAGACAGGTGCCGCCGAGCAGGGAAAGATAGCGGGTGCCGGCGGCGTAAGAGACCATCGACATCGCCGGGATCGGCGAGAAGCCAGCGACGCGGTCCGGGCCATAGGTTTTGACGGTCCAGACGTTAGCGGCGGCAATGAGCTGGTTGAGTTCTTTCCAGTTGGAGCGGATAAACCCGCCGCGACCGCGCACCTGCTTGTAGCTCTGGCACTTTTGCGGGTCATTCATGATCGAATCCCACGCCAGCACCGGATCGGGATGGGAAGCCAGGGCCTCGCGCCACAGTTCGATCAGCCGTTTGCGCACCAGCGGGTATTTCAGACGGTTGGCGCTGTACAGATACCAGGAGTAGCTGGCACCACGCGGACAACCGCGCGGTTCATGGTTGGGCAGGTCCGGACGGGTACGCGGATAGTCGGTCTGCTGGGTTTCCCAGGTCACCAGACCATTTTTGACGTAGATTTTCCAGCTACAGGAGCCGGTGCAGTTCACCCCATGGGTTGAACGGACAATCTTGTCAAATTGCCAGCGCTGACGATAGCTGTCTTCCCAGTCCCGGTTGGTATGCATCACCTGACCGTGACCGTCAGCAAAGGTGTCACCCTTTTGTTTAAAGTAACGGAAGCGATCCAACAGTTTACTCATGACATTTCTCCTGCTCCATAGGGTCTTGTAGGCCGGATAAGGCGCAAGCCGTCATCCGGCATTGCGTGATTGCCTGATGGCGACGCATGGCGTCTTATCAGGCCTACGTCAGTTGTTGTTATTTTTGTTGTGGTTTACGGCGGCCATAGACCAGCCAGGTCACCAGCACGCAGACGATGTAAAACACCAGAAAGATTTTCATGGCGCCGATGGGGGAACCGGTCATCGCCAGCGAACTGCCGAATGCTTTAGGAATGAAGAAGCCGCCGACGGCGCCAATTGCGGAAATAAAACCCAGCGCGGCGGCGGTGTCGGTCACCGCTTCACGCTGTGCCTGTTCGTCGCTGCCGCCGCGCAGTTTCACTTTGTAGATAGTGAGCTGGCGGAAGATGACGGCAATCATCTGGAAGGTAGAGCCGCTACCCAGACCTGCGGTTAAGAACAGCCCCATAAAGACCAGATAGAAGGCGATAAAACTGCCGGAACCTGAGCCGGGCAGCGTCAGGAAGAGCAGGGCCGAGAACAGCGCCATAAAGATGAAGTTAATCAGCGTCACGCGCACGCCGCCAAACTTGTCGGAGATGACCCCGCCCGCAGAACGCGCCAGCGCGCCGATAAACGGGCCAAAAAACGCCAGGTTGAGGATATTCACATCCGGAAACTGCGTCTTCGCCAGCATGGCAAAGCCTGCGGAAAAGCCGATGAATGAGCCGAACGTTGCCAGATAGAGCAGGCTTAATAGCCAAAGGTGAAAACGCTTGAGCACCGGCAACTGAGAGGCGATAGAGGCTTTGGAACTGGCGATGTCATTGGTGCCAAGCCAGGCGGCTATTGTGGCAATCGCCAGCAGCGGCACCCAGATCCAGGCGGCGTTTGCCAGCGAAAGCAGTGACCCATCGGGTTGCGGGACGCCCTGGACGCCGAGGAAGGCAAATATCGGCAGGAAGATAACCAGCGGCGCAGCCAGTTGCATCACGCTGACGCCGAGATTGCCCAGCCCTCCGTTCACCCCAAGCGCGCTGCCTTGCTTCGCTTTCGGGAAAAAGAAACTGATATTGCCCATGCTGGAAGCAAAGTTTGCACCGGCAAAACCGCACAGCAGCGCGATGATGATAAATACCTCGAAAGGGGTGGTGGTATTTTGCACCGCAAAGCCGAGCCAGACGCAAGGAATAATCAGTATCGCGGTGCTAAAAACCGTCCAGCGGCGTCCGCCAAATATAGGCACCATAAAGGAGTAGGGAACGCGTAATATTGCGCCAGAAAGTGAAGGTAATGCGGTTAATAAAAAGAGTTGATCGGTGGTGAAATTAAAACCAATTTTATTGAGATTGACGGCGACGGCGCTGAACAACATCCAGACGCAGAAGGCAAGTAACAGGCAAGCGACTGAGATACAAAGGTTTCTTCGTGCTATGTGTTTACCTTTATTCTCCCAGAATGCGGGATTTTCCGGCTTCCAGTCACTCAAAAGATAACGGTTATTTTTCTCATTTTGTCGCGCCATATTACCCCTCACATGCACATGCGTTCATGAAAAAAAAGAAATAGTCTGCGCAGAGCGCTATACGCCCTTTTAAGAATTTATTGATGCTTTTATGAATGTTGAGGAAAGGATAGATAAAAATGCGCAACCACGCGGAGTGAAGGGGGAATAACAGGTTGCTTAAGTGTTACCAAATGTAAATAAAAAGTATAAATGGCTAACATTCATTCGTTCAGGCATTCGTTCAGGAAAAAAGCTCCAGCGCAATCATGCGATCCAGATGGCGATCAAACGCCGGATCGTCCATCTCCTGAATGCCGAGAACGTACATGCCATCCAGACCGCACACCAGCGCTATCAAGCGCCAGGCGATGTCTGCGGGGGCGGAGGCGGTGGTGAACTCTCCGGCGGCGAGTCCGCTTTCGATAATGGCGACCGTTTCCTCATGCCACATGCGCATGGTGAGAAGGTAGGCGCTTTTGATTTCCGGATCTTTGTCCGCAAGGATCTGCGCTTCGCGCCAGAGCTTAATATAGGGCTCGAATCCGCGGTCATCACTGCCCAGCGTGGCGTGCAGACGCATGCGCCAGGTGGCATCTTCCGCGACGAGTTCCGCATCCAGCAGGGCGCGAATAAGACGGACAAAGGCCTGCGATTTAAGTTCTCCGGCGGAGGTGAAATGGTGGTGGACTTGACCGGTCGCCACTTTCGCTTCTGTGGCGATTCGCCGGACGGTCATGGCGGAAAAACCGTCTTCGAGCGCCACGCGCATGGCCGCCTGTAATATTACTTCGCGACGCTCATCTTTATTCAGATAGCTCATACCACCTCCATTCTTGCTGGAGAGGCAGTGTATCAACAAGCTGGACAGACGTTCAATTGTTACACGCTACAGCTGAAGTGAGAGCTCCATCGCGGAACGACGCAAAGGAGCCAGCGCTTTCTCTTTTAACGCGGCAGCGCTCATGGATGACGCTGGCACCCCGACGTTGAGGGCAGCAACCACGGTGCCATTGCGGGAAAGCAGCGGAACGGCAAGGGAACAGAGTCCAACTTCAATCTGCCTGTCGGCCAGCGCATAGCCCTGAATACGCACGCGGGCGATCTCTTCCCGCAGCGCTGCCAGGTCACAAATCGTGTGTGGGGTATAGCGGAGTAACTGCGCGCGTGACAATGTCACTTCAAGCAGCTCTTCGGGAAGCGCACTGAGCAACACGCGTCCCATAGAGGTGGCCCACGCGGGCAGTCGACTGCCACGTCCGATGTCGACGCTGAGCAGGTTGTTAACCGCCGCACGGGCAATGTACAGCACATTGTCACCGTCGAGCGTGGCGGCAGAACAGGATTCACCGAGTGATTTTCCCAGATTATCCAGTGCGGCCTGCGCCACTTTTGCCAGCGGCGTCCCCGCAAGATACGCGTGTCCCACGGCCAGCACGCGCGGCAGCAGTTCATAGCTACGCCCGTCTGGACTGTGCACCATTCCCAGCGCCGCCAGAGTATAGAGACAGCGACGCACCGCCGCGCGGGAAATCTGCGTTTTCTGGCTGAGTTGTGAAATCGTCAGACGCTGACGTTGAGGGGTAAACGCATTCAGGACTTCCAGACCCCGTGCCAGAGACAGCATAAAGTTAGGGTCTGATTTAGCCGATGGGCTGCCTATAACTAACTGATTTTTATCGCTCATTGAGTCCTTCTCCTGTGCAATTCAAATCCTTAACCGCATCAACTATACCGTGCAGGCGAACGTGAGTCGGGGAATATCCGTATTTTCCCACCGGGATCACATTATTAACCTCAATGTAACAATCATGCCGATAATCGCACAACATTTCGATAATCGCCGTTGACCACCTTCGTGGCGCGCACCTATTGTCAAAAGCACCGTCACCGTGGGTTATCACCGGTGGCACAAAAAGTGATGATATTCATGCTCAGGAAGAAACAATGACTGCGACCGTTGAACGTATTGAAAGCTGGCTGGTTGATGTCCCGACGATTCGGCCTCACAAACTCTCCATGACCACGATGGGTTGCCAGACGCTGGTGATTGTGCGGATCACGCGTTCAGACGGCATTAGCGGCATTGGCGAAGCCACTACGATTGGCGGACTGAGCTATGGGGTGGAAAGCCCGGAGGCGATTCAATCCGCGATTACGCACTATTTCACACCGCTGCTGAAAGGCCAGCCAGCCGGGAATCTGAATGCGTTGACGTCACGCATTAACCGGGCGATCAAAGGCAATACGTTTGCCAAATCGGCCATTGAAACCGCGCTGCTGGATGCCCAGGGAAAGGCGCTGGGGCTGCCGGTTTCCGCACTGTTGGGCGGCGCGCAGAATACCGTGTTGCCGGTCCTGTGGACCCTCGCCAGCGGCAATACGGATAACGACATTGCCGAGGGGCAGCGACTGCTGGATGCCGGGCGGCATCAGGCGTTTAAGCTGAAGATCGGTGCCCGGGAGCTGGAGACCGATCTGCGCCACACCCGCGCCATTGTGGAAGCGCTGGGGGACCGTGCCAGCATCCGCGTTGACGTCAACCAGGCGTGGGATGCCACGTCGGCGGCGAGAGGATGTCGGGAACTGGCGGCCATGGGCGTCGACCTGATTGAACAACCGGTGAGTGCCCAGGACAGTGATGCGCTGGTTCGCCTGAGTCAACGCATTGAAACGGCTATTCTGGCGGATGAATCCGTTGCCAGCCATTTCGACGGTTACCGTCTGGCACTGCAGGGGTTCAGCGGCGCGTATGCCCTGAAAATCGCCAAAGCCGGCGGACCGGAAAGCGTGCTGAAACTGGCGCACGTTGCGCAGGCGGCGGGTATCGGCCTGTACGGCGGCACGATGCTCGAAGGCACCGTGGGCACCGTGGCGTCGCTGCATGCCTGGTCAACCCTGCCGTTGCAGTGGGGCACCGAGATGTTCGGCCCGCTGCTGCTAAAAGACGACATCGTCAGCCTTCCGCTCTCCTTCGCCGACGGTTGCGTGGTGCTGCCGCAAACGCCAGGGCTTGGCGTCGAGCTCGATGAGGAAAAACTGCAGTTTTATGCCCGTAAGCCTCGGGAATAACAGGAGAACCTAATGTTATTTAAAGTGGATATGACCGTAAATATTCCTTACGGAATGCTGGCTAATGAAATCGACGAGATTAAATCACGGGAAAAAGCTTATTCCCAACAGTTACAACGAGACGGCAAATGGCGACATCTCTGGCGCGTTGCCGGTTTGTACGCCAATGTCAGTATATTTGATGTCAACGATGCCGAAGAATTACATCAGATATTAATGGCGCTGCCGCTCTATCCCTTCATGGATATTCGGATAGAAGCGCTGTGCCGCCATCCGTCGTCTATACACAGTAACGACCAATAATAGCCGTACCGCATGCCGGAATTATCCGGCATAAACCCTACAGACAATAATAAGTGAGAAGCACTATGAGCCACTCTTTTATCCAACAAGATGACGTACAGAAATTATTGCGTGAAGGTGCCGGTTTAAATGGACCGGAAGGTAATGAGCGCTTTAAATCGATTATTCACCGCCTGCTCGGCGATATTTGTACGCTTATCGACGACTATAATGTCACGCAGGAAGAATTCTGGCATGCGGTGAATTATCTGCATGAACTGGGCGGTCGTCAGGAAGCGGCACTGCTCGCCGCTGGCCTGGGTCTTGAACATTTCCTCGATCTGCGCCAGGAAGCCATTGAATCCCGTCTGTCATCAGAGACGGGCACCCCGCGCACTATCGAAGGTCCGCTGTACGTCGCCAACGCGCCGCTGGCCGATGGCTACGCCCGGATGGATGACGGCAAAGATGCTGGCGACGTGATGTGGCTGCATGGTCAGGTCACAGACGTGCATGGACAACCGGTGGCCGGGGCCATTGTTGATATCTGGCACGCCAACACGCTGGGCAACTACTCATTCTTCGATCAGAGCCAGAGCGACTACAACCTGCGTCGTCGCATTCGTACCGACGCCGAAGGGCGCTACAGCGTGCGCAGTATCCTGCCTTCGGGTTACGGTTGCCCGCCGGACGGCCCGACGCAAAAATTGCTCGATCAACTGGGTCGTCACGGCAACCGTCCGGCGCACATCCACTTCTTTGTCTCCGCGCCGGGCTTTAAGCACCTGACCAGCCAGATCAACCTGAACGGTGACCAGTACCTGTGGGATGATTTTGCTTTCGCCACCCGTGATGGCCTGATTGCCGACCCGGTGAAGGTCAACGACCCTGCGTTGATTCAGCAGCGCGACCTGGACGGTGAACATACCGAAGTCTGTTTCGACTTTACGCTGTGCGCGGCGCAGCGTGCTGAGGAAGAGCAGCGTATTACCCGACTGCGCGCGCAGGAATAATTCACGACGCCTGTCTGACTCGTACCGTTTTATAAATCCTGAATGATGCAGGAGGAATACACTCATGCAAAAAACGCTCTCGGCATTAAAAGATAAAATCACGCAGGCCCTGATTGTGGATCGTGATAAGCATATTTATCGTTGCCATCGTTCGATATTTACCGATGAGCAGTTATTTAATCTGGAACTAAAACATATATTCGAAGGGAACTGGGTATTTCTGGCGCATGAAAGCCAGATCCCGGAACCCGGCGATTATTTTACCCTGACCCTGGGTCGACAACCGGTTATTATCACCCGCGATAAAAAGAACGAACTGCACGCGTTAATTAATAGCTGTGCGCATCGCGGCGCCATGTTATGCCGACGCAAAACGGGGAATAAAAATTCCTTTACCTGTCCGTTTCACGGTTGGACCTTCAGTAATAACGGCAAATTGCTGAAGGCGAAAGATGAAAGTACCGGCGGTTACCCGGAAACGTTTAAACATGAAGGTTCACACGATCTGAAATCGCTGCCGCGTTTTGCTTCCTATCGCGGATTTCTGTTCGGTAGCCTGAGTGAGGATGTACTGCCGCTGGAAACGTACCTCGGCGAGACCTGTAAAATTATCGATCTAATGGTCGACCAGGCTCCCGAAGGGCTGGAGGTTCTGAAAGGTTCGTCCAGCTACGTCTACGAAGGCAACTGGAAACTGGGGGCGGAAAACGGGGCCGACGGTTATCACGTCAGCGTAGTGCACTGGAACTACGCCTCCACCATGTCGCGGCGGAACTACGAGGCGGAAGGGACGCGCGCGGTAGATGCCAACGGCTGGTCAAAGAGCCTCGGCGGCGGCTACGGGTTTGAACACGGCCATATGCTGCTGTGGACGCGGGCGATGAACCCTGAAGTTCGTCCGGTTTACGACCATCGTGAACGCCTGCAGGCGGAGTTTGGTGAAAATCGCGCCGACCAGATGGTAAATGAGACACGGAATTTGTGCCTCTATCCCAATGTATACCTGATGGATCAATTCTCAACGCAGATCCGCGTGATTCGCCCCATTGCCGTCGACAAAACCGAAGTGACGATCTGGTGTTTTGCGCCCAAAGGTGAATCTGACCCGGCGCGGGCGCTGCGCATCCGCCAGTATGAGGATTTCTTTAACGTCAGCGGGATGGGAACGCCCGACGACCTGGAAGAGTTCAGCGCCTGTCAGCGCGGCTATCTGGGCGAAAATCTGGCATGGAGCGATCTCAGTCGTGGTGCGCTGCACTGGGTGGACGGACCCGATGAGCATGCGCAGCATGTCGGATTTACGCCACTGCTGAGCGGCATCAAATCTGAAGATGAGGCGCTCTACATCGCTCACCACCACCACTGGCAGAACGTGATGCTCGCGGCGGTGGAAAAGGAACATCAGCAGTATGAGCGGTCAATTACACAGCGCGTGGAGGTAGGCGGATGTTAACGCTTGAACAGGTTCGCCAGTTTCTCTATTACGAAGCGCGGCTGCTTGACGACCGGCAGTGGGATGCGTGGCTCCATTGCTATAGCCCAAAAGTGGTCTTCTGGATGCCTGCCTGGGGCGATGATGATAAAACCACCCGCGACCCGCAGCGGGAGATCTCGCTTATCTATTATCCCAGCCGGGACGGGCTGGAAGACCGGGTGTACCGCATCAAAACCGAACGTTCCGGTGCCAGTACCCCGGAGCCGCGCACCACGCATATGATCGGCAATATCGAACTGTTGGGCGAAAAAGAGGGCGGCGTTGAGGTGCGCTACAACTGGGTCACCTACAGCCACCGCTATCAGCACACCGATGCCTACTTCGGCACCACGCACTGCACGTTAGTTGAAGAGGGCGATCAGCCGCTCATCACGCGTAAAACGGTACGGCTCAATAACGACTATATCCGTCAGGTGATTGACGTTTATCATATTTAAGAGGTGCTTATGAGCTTTACAATTGCCCTCAACTTTGAGGACGGCATCACCCGCTTTATTCAGTGTAACGCTGGTGAAAAGGTGCTGGATGCTGCTTACCGGCAGAAGGTAAACCTGCCGATGGATTGCTCCGACGGCGTCTGCGGCACCTGCAAATGCCACTGCGCCAGCGGCGATTATTCGCTGGGAGAGGACTTTCTGGAAGAGGCGCTGAGCGATGACGACGCGACCGCACGACAGGTGCTGACCTGCCAGATGATCCCTTCCAGCGACTGCGTGATTGACGTGCCGGTCGCCGCCGCACAATGCAAAACCAGTATCACGACCACCGATGCAGACGTGCTGGCGATCAATTCGCTCTCTGAGACGGCGATTGAACTGGTCGTGCGTCCGCACGTCGCGCTGCATTTTCTGTCCGGACAGTACATCAACATTCAGGTGCCGGGCACGGCGCAGCAGCGCGCCTATTCGTTCAGTTCACTACCGGGCAGCGACGAAGGGCGATTTTTGATCCGCAATGTGCACGGAGGGTTGATGAGCCAGTGGTTGACCCAGCGCGGACAACCCGGCGATACCGTCACACTCAGCGGTCCGATGGGCAGCTTTTATCTGCGTCACGGCGAGCGTCCGGTGTTGATGCTTGCCGGCGGCACGGGACTGGCGCCGATGCTGTCCATGCTGGAAACGCTTGCCGCGCAGCAGAGCTCGCGGCAGGTCACGCTGCTATATGGCGTGACCTACGACGTCGACCTGGTCAAAACCGACGCGCTGGACGCCTTCCAGCACAAACTGGCTGGCTTCCGCTGGTTGCCTGTGGTCGCCGACGCGCAAAGCGGTTGCCCACAGCGCGGGTTTGTCACCGATCATCTCAGTGAGGCGCTGTTGAATCAGGGCGATGTGGATATTTATCTCTGCGGTCCGCCGCCGATGGTCAACGCCATCACCACGGCGTTACGCGAACGGGGCATTACGCCAACTGGTTTCTGGTATGAAAAATTTATCGCCAGCCAAAGTGCCGCGGCATAAGGAGCCTTAATGCGATTTAACGATAAAGTCGTGGCCATTACCGGCGCGGCGCAGGGCATTGGTCGCCAGACGGCTATTCAGGCGGCACAGGAAGGGGCGCGATTGTTGCTCATCGATCGTTCCCGTCACGTCCATGAACTGGCGGCAACCCTGGCGTCCGGCGGATGTCAGGTGCTGGCGCTGGAGGCGGATCTGGAACAATGGGAAAGCACCGAGCAGGTTTTTGCCGCGGGCGTCGCGCATTTTGGTCAACTGGACGTGCTGGTCAATAACGTCGGGGGAACCATCTGGGCCCGACCGTTTGCCGAATATCAGCCGGATCAGATTGAAAAAGAGATCCGCCGTTCGCTGTTCCCGACCCTGTGGGGCTGTCGCGCAGCGCTGCCCTGGATGCTGAAACAGGGGCGCGGCAGCATTGTGAATATCTCTTCCGTCGCCACGGGCGGGGTGAATCGCGTGCCTTACTCCGCAGCGAAGGGCGGCGTCAACGCGCTAACGCGATCGATTGCGATGGAGTACAGCGGAAGCGGCATTCGCATCAATGCCGTCGCCCCCGGAGGGACCGATGCCCCGGCGCGTCTTGTACCGCGTAATGAAGAAACGCCCTCTGCCCAGGAACAGGCGTGGTATCAGCAGGTGATTGATCAGACCGTCGACAGCAGTCTGATGCACCGCTATGGAACGCTGGCGGAGCAGGCGAATGCGATTCTGTTTCTCGCCAGCGACGACGCCAGTTATATCACCGGCATCACCTTACCGGTTGCCGGCGGCGATCTCGGCTGATGTTGTTTTGCCAGTAGGCCGGCCATCGTGTTCGGCTTACTGTCTTATCCCGCGGTTCTGCCATTCTTCACCGACGTCAAAATCATTCACTCATTCAATACTCTCATTATTTGGTAATCACGGCGCTGAACAAAAAGTTGGACATACGTTCAATTTTCCGTAGGATCGACAAAGCTGGACGTGTGTCCAGCTTGTTTCGTAGGGAGTTTTATGTTTCGTCAGTGGTTAACGTTAGTGATTATTGTGCTGGTCTACATTCCTGTTGCGATTGATGCAACGGTGCTGCACGTTGCCGCACCCACTCTGAGCATGACGCTGGGTGCCAGTGGCAACGAACTGTTGTGGATCATTGATATTTACTCGCTGGTGATGGCAGGGATGGTACTGCCGATGGGCGCACTCGGCGATCGTATCGGCTTTAAACGCCTGCTGATCCTCGGCGGGGCGCTGTTCGGTCTTGCGTCACTGGCCGCCGCCTTTGCACATACTGCCAGTTGGCTTATTGCCACCCGTGCCATTTTGGCGATAGGCGCAGCGATGATCGTGCCAGCGACGCTGGCCGGGATCCGCGCCACCTTTTCGCAAGCGCACCACCGCAACATGGCGCTTGGCGTCTGGGCGGCAGTGGGATCGGGCGGGGCGGCATTCGGCCCACTGGTTGGCGGTATGCTGCTTGAGCACTTTTACTGGGGCTCCGTGTTCTTAATCAATGTGCCGATTGTACTGGTCGTTGTAGCACTTACCGCGCGCTATGTTCCGCGTCAGGCCGGACGCCGCGATCAGTCGTTGAATCTGGGACACGCCATTATGCTGATTGTCGCGATTCTGCTGCTGGTCTACAGCGCGAAGACGGCGCTTAAAGGGCATATCGCCACCGGCGTTATTGCGCTGGCGCTGGTGAGCGGCGCACTGCTGCTGGCGCAGTTTGTCCGCATTCAACTGGCGGCGAGTCGTCCCATGATTGATATGCGCCTGTTCACCCATCGTATCATTTTGAGCGGCGTGGTGATGGCAATGACGGCGATGATTACGCTGGTCGGTTTTGAGCTGCTAATGGCGCAGGAACTGCAGTTTGTTCATGGCTTAACGCCGTATCAGGCGGGATTATTTATGCTGCCGGTGATGCTCGCCAGTGGATTCAGCGGCCCGATTGCCGGGATGCTGGTGTCTCGGCTGGGGCTGCGGAAAGTCGCGACCGGCGGGATGGCGCTGAGCGCCCTGAGTTTCTATGGTCTGGCGGCAACGGACTTCAGTAGCCAGCAACTTCAGGCCTGGGTGTTAATGGCATTGCTCGGATTCAGCGCGGCCAGCGCCCTGTTGGCCTCAACGGCGGCGATCATGGCGGCGGCGCCGGCAGAAAAAGCGGCTGCGGCCGGGGCTATCGAAACGATGGCCTATGAACTGGGCGCGGGGCTGGGGATTGCTATCTTTGGTCTGTTGCTCAGTCGCAGTTTCTCTGCGTCAATTGCGCTGCCTGACGGTCTGAACGCCGGGGAAATCGCACGCGCCTCGTCCTCAATGGGTGAAGCGGTACAACTGGCGCAGACGCTTCCTTCGGCAATGGCGGATACGGTTCTGCTGGCCGCGAAGCAGGCTTTTACCTGGTCGCATAGCGTGGCATTAAGCAGTGCCGGAAGCATGTTGATTCTGTTGGCGGTGGGCATGTGGTTCAGTCTGGCGAAGGCCGCACGCGAATAACTCAGTGGGTGAACTGACAGCGGTTATCCAGTTCTTCAACTTCCTTTCCGCTCAGGCGGGCGTACTGACCCGTGAGTCGCCAGAACGCGGGTTGCGTCTCGGTATAAATCTCGGCGGCAAGGATCAGACGGCGACGGTCGACCTCGTTAAATTCGAGCAACGTCCAGGGAATGAAATAGCGCTCGGTGTCGGTTAACTTGATCCACAGTGGGCAACCACAGCCGGAACAAAAATACCGTTCGCCGCGCGAAGACGATGCAAAGTAAGCGGGCCCGGGCGCATCGGGATCCATCACCGGTTGTCCACAGGCTTCCAGATACATAGCGATACCGCCAGACCATTTCTGGCATATCGTACAGTGGCAGGCATAGACGTCGAGGGATTCGACATCGACGGTGAAATGACTCTGCCCGCAGAGGCAACGTCCTGTATAGGTTTGCACGGCATTCTCCTTATGGCCGGTTTAACATCGGGGGGAAAAAAAGCCAGCCCATCGTGGGCTGGCTTTTTGTACAGCTCAATTCTAAAAATTAGAACTGATAGGTCAGGCCAACGGCAACGATGTCGTCAGTTGAGATACCCGCTGCACGGGTAAAGTTGTTGTCATCCAGCAGGTTGATTTTGTAATCAACATAGGTAGACATGTTTTTGTTGAAGTAGTAGGTTGCGCCAACATCAACATATTCAACCAGATCCTGATCGCCGTAACCGCCCATGTCTTTAGCTTTGGATTTCAGGTAAGCCAGGGACGGACGCAGACCGAAGTCGAACTGGTACTGTGCAACCACTTCGAAGTTCTGCGCTTTGTTAGCAATACCGTTTACATCACCGAAAGTGGTCATGTTACGGGTTTCAGCATAGGTGGTTGCCAGGTAGATGTTGTTCGCATCATATTTCAGACCAGCAGCCCATACTTCAGCGTTTTTACCCGCTGCATAGAATACGTTGTCGCCACCGCGAGTCTGGGAATCGGTACGGTCAGATTTCGCGTACGCAGCAGTAGCAGCAAAGCCTTCATATTCGTAGCTGGTGGACAGACCGAAACCGTCGCCGTTTTGCTCAACGAGTTTAGAACGACCATTGTTGGTTTCGCCAGAAGCGCCATTTTTGCCCTGATACTGCAGCGCGAAGTTCCAGCCTTCAACCAGACCGAAGAAGTCAGTGTTACGGTAGGTTGCAACGCCAGTAGTACGGGCAGTCATGAACACGTCAGTCTGGGTCCAGGTGTCACCACCGAACTCAGGCAGAACGTCGGTCCATGCGCCAACATCGTAAGCCACACCGTAGTTACGGCCATAATCGAAAGAACCAAATTCAGCAAATTTCAGACCAGCAAACGCCAGACGGGTTTTGTTGCCTTTGTTGCCAGTTGATTCAGCATTGTTGCCTTTGAATTCATATTCCCACTGACCGAAACCGGTCAGCTGATCGTTAATCTGCGTTTCGCCTTTGAAACCCAGACGAGCATAAGTTTTGTCGCCATCATCGCCGTCATTGTCGGAGAAGTAGTGCAGAGCGGTAACTTTACCGTACAGATCCAGTTTGTTGCCGTCTTTGTTGTACACTTCTGCCGCATTCACGACGCCTGCTGCCAACAGGCTAAATAGCTGTGCCTAATACCGCTACACTTTTGCCTGACCATGTTTTCCTCCGGGGAATGGGCTGGCGGTTTCCATAAAATGGCGGACCTTTTTCAGTAACTGCCACATTGAGCGGCACTGATGATTACGGGTTATCGTGTCATGAAGTGCCTGCCATAGCCGTTCCACATGATTCACCCACGGCGAGTAAACCGGCTGGTAAATTACCCTGAACTTGGGATTTGCTTTCAACCAGCGCTGTGTTTCGCGGCTTTTATGGATAATGTAGTTATCAACGATCAGCGTGATTGTTTTCGCCCGCCGGTAAGTGGCTTTCAGGTGCTTCAGCAGAGCGATAAACAGCGCTGAACTTTTGCTGTTGCCGCCCACGTAGCTGACTTTACCCGTGCCACTGTGCAGTGCGCCGGCCAGATAGTATTTTTCGTTCTGCCCCGGCGTCACTACCCGTTTCTGCTGTCCGCGCAACTGCCAGTCCGCACCGATTTTAGGATTAAGGTGGATATCCACTTCATCTTCATAAAATACCGGATGCTCTGCGCTGCATTCATCCAGCGCTTTGTGGATTACCGCCATCTTTTCATCTTTATGTGGGTCACGGATACGCAGAGTTGGCGCGGCCCTGCGCCATACAAGCCCCGCAGATGGCAACCAGCGGCGAACGGTTCCTGCATGTAACTGGCAACCGGTTATCTCATTGATTTTTATTGCCAGTAATTCGGTGCTCCAGCGTGAACGTTGATAACCAAAATCGCCGGGAGAATGCTTTATCAGCTCACGTAACAGGGTGCAGATATGTTCAAAAGGCCAGCGTCGGGAGCGCCCTGCGGGTAAGGATTTCAGGCCTTCAATACCTGAGTGCGTAAACCAGTTAATCCAGCGACCAACGGATGAACGGGCACAACAGAGAGTTCTGGCAACATCGCTGACCCGTTCACCCCGATGAAGCATCAGCATGGCCGTGAGTCTGCGGGCATGATTTTTATCGCGCGTTTTATGAATAGCTTTCTGCATCAGGCGTCGTTCGCCACGGGGTATTGGTGCTATGATCGGCATCGCTCAGTCCGGTTGGTGGTTTTGGTTGGTTTGGCGATTGATCAGATCGCACAATCCGGGCTGAGTTCCCTTTCAGTGATCTACTATTCCGCGCAGCTATTTAG
>NZ_CATNHH010000033.1:0-587 GCF_950098555.1 Citrobacter sp. T1.2D-1 | reverse complement strand
ATATCACCTTACCGACGCTTTTCGCAGATTAGCACGTCCTTCATCGCCTCTGACTGCCAGGGCATCCACCGTGTACGCTTAGTCGCTTAACCTCACAACCCGAAGATGTTTCGTAAAACACCGTCAGTGTTGTGAAAATTTGAGAGACTCGAACACACATTAACTGTGTGTCGTTTCAATTTTCAGCTTGATCCAGATTTTTAAAGAGCAAATATCTCAAACATGACTCTGAAGTCAGTTTTGAGATATTAAGGCAGGTGACTTTCACTCACAAACCAGCAAGTGGCGTCCCCTGGGAGGTTTGCACCTCATCAGTTTGAACGCTGGCGTCCCCTAGGGGATTCGAACCCCTGTTACCGCCGTGAAAGGGCGGTGTCCTGGGCCTCTAGACGAAGGGGACACTGAAGTCTCAATCGCAAGACGCCTTGCTATTCACTTTTCATCAGACAATCTGTGTGAGCACTACAAAGGCAGGTTCTTTAAGGTAAGGAGGTGATCCAACCGCAGGTTCCCCTACGGTTACCTTGTTACGACTTCACCCCAGTCATGAATCACAAAGTGGTAAGCGCCCTCCCGAAGGTTAAGCT
>NZ_CATNHH010000032.1:0-768 GCF_950098555.1 Citrobacter sp. T1.2D-1 | reverse complement strand
GGTAATGACTCCAACTTATTGATAGTGTTTTATGTTCAGATAATGCCCGATGACTTTGTCATGCAGCTCCACCGATTTTGAGAACGACAGCGACTTCCGTCCCAGCCGTGCCAGGTGCTGCCTCAGATTCAGGTTATGCCGCTCAATTCGCTGCGTATATCGCTTGCTGATTACGTGCAGCTTTCCCTTCAGGCGGGATTCATACAGCGGCCAGCCATCCGTCATCCATATCACCACGTCAAAGGGTGACAGCAGGCTCATAAGACGCCCCAGCGTCGCCATCGTGCGTTCACCGAATACGTGCGCAACAACCGTCTTCCGGAGCCTGTCATACGCGTAAAACAGCCAGCGCTGGCGCGATTTAGCCCCGACGTATCCCCACTGTTCGTCCATTTCCGCGCAGACGATGACGTCACTGCCCGGCTGTATGCGCGAGGTTACCGACTGCGGCCTGAGTTTTTTAAATGGCGGAAAATCGTGTTGAGGCCAACGCCCATAATGCGGGCGGTTGCCCGGCATCCAACGCCATTCATGGCCATATCAATGATTTTCTGGTGCGTACCGGGTTGAGAAGCGGTGTAAGTGAACTGCAGTTGCCATGTTTTACGGCAGTGAGAGCAGAGATAGCGCTGATGTCCGGCAGTGCTTTTGCCGTTACGCACCACCCCGTCAGTAGCTGAACAGGAGGGACAGCTGATAGAAACAGAAGCCACTGGAGCACCTCAAAAACACCATCATACACTAAATCAGTAAGTTGGCAGCATCACC
>NZ_CATNHH010000031.1:0-1229 GCF_950098555.1 Citrobacter sp. T1.2D-1 | reverse complement strand
TGAATCGCCACGGGTTTAACAGACACCTCAGAGTCATTTAAGATGGCTTAAAGAGAGGTGCCCATGAGCGGTAAGCGTTATCCCGAAGAGTTTAAAATTGAAGCAGTCAAACAGGTTGTTGATCGCGGTTATTCTGTTGCCAGCGTTGCAACACGTCTCGATATCACCACCCACAGCCTTTACGCCTGGATAAAGAAGTACGGTCCGGATTCTTCCACTAATAAAGAACAGTCAGATGCTCAGGCCGAGATCCGCCGTCTTCAGAAAGAGCTGAAGCGGGTTACCGACGAACGGGACATATTAAAAAAAGCCGCGGCGTACTTCGCAAAGCTGTCCGACTGAGGTACGCCTTTATCCGTGACAACACCTGTTGCTGGCCTGTTCGCCTGCTCTGTCGGGTGCTGGATGTTCATCCCAGTGGTTTTTACGCCTGGCTTCAGCAGCCGCATTCACAACGCCATCAGGCAGACCTGAGACTGACAGGACAGATTAAACAGTTCTGGCTGGAATCGGGATGCGTCTATGGTTATCGCAAAATCCATTTGGATCTGCGGGACAGCGGGCAACAGTGCGGAGTGAACAGAGTCTGGCGACTGATGAAACGTGTCGGGATAAAGGCTCAGGTCGGATACCGGAGCCCGCGGGCACGTAAAGGCGAGGCCAGTATCGTGTCGCCCAACAGGCTCCAGCGACAGTTCAATCCGGATGCTCCGGATGAGCGTTGGGTAACGGACATAACCTACATCAGGACCCACGAAGGCTGGCTGTATCTTGCCGTGGTTGTTGATCTGTTCTCACGCAAAATTATCGGCTGGTCCATGCAATCCCGGATGACAAAGGACATTGTCCTGAACGCACTGCTGATGGCTGTATGGCGGCGTAATCCCCAAAAACAGGTGCTGGTTCATTCGGATCAGGGCAGTCAGTACACAAGCCATGAGTGGCAGTCGTTCCTGAAATCACACGGCCTGGAGGGCAGCATGAGCCGTCGCGGTAACTGCCATGATAATGCGGTTGCAGAAAGCTTTTTCCAGTTGTTGAAACGCGAACGGATAAAGAAAAAGATCTACGGAACGCGGGAAGAAGCCCGCAGCGATATTTTTGATTACATCGAAATGTTTTATAACAGTAAGCGTCGGCATGGTTCTAGCGATCAGATGTCACCGACAGAATATGAAAACCAGTATTATCAACGGCTCGGAAGTGTCTAGATTATCCGTGGCGATTCA
>NZ_CATNHH010000030.1:0-1497 GCF_950098555.1 Citrobacter sp. T1.2D-1 | reverse complement strand
GCTTCACGCCCTGAGACATTCGACAAGCTTTTTATGGCTTCAGTAAGGGCGAGTGTCTCGCTTCGAGAGCCAGCAAATATTTCGCTTCGTCATAACAGGTTCTGGCCTTCCAGCAGCGGTAAATGATCCTTATCCATTTGAACGCCAGTGCCCGGATCGCAGACTGATGAGATTTGCCCTTTTCTCTGAGGCCCTGATAATACAGTTTGGCCCAGTATGATGAATTAACCGTCTTGGCAGCCCATTCAACAAAGGTCTGCCTGACGAACTTGGCACATTGCCATCGCCAGTGAACCCAGGATTTTTGGCCGCTTCGTTCGGTCACCGGTGCTATACCTGCGTAGTTTTGAATTTCTTCAGCGCTGTTAAACCGGTCACGGTTATCACCAAGTGCAGCAAGCATCCGTGGGCCCATGCACGGTCCCATGCCCGGAAGTGATTTGAACAGCCCCGCATCTGGCAATGTGTCAAACAGCGTTTCGATTCGTTCGTCATAGGTTTTGATGATTTCACTCACGACTTTAATTTGTGTCGCCAGTGCTGCTGCCATCAAAGCATTAGCCTCTATAACACTCGGGTCTGTAGTCAATGGGATCGCATTATCAATACTCGCAACACGTTGCTCGGTAAGGGCCATAGCGCGACCACCTTTGGCATTCAGAAAGTTGCGGATCGTGTCGCGTCTGGCTCGTTTCAGTTGTTGCAGACTGGGCCACCGGATAATCAGCTCACACAACAGTAAGCTACCCCGATGTGAGAACCACTCCAGTGGCTGAGGATAATACTGTTTAAGCGTGTTGATTATCCGGTTCACAAAGCGTCGTTTATCTTCAACCAACTGACGACGTTGCTCAACCAGTTGCTGAAGTAAGCGAATATCCGCATTGTCGGGTTCAATAGCTTTTATCTTCTGGGGGTAACGCAGCATTAACTCTAATGCCAGCTCGGCATCCTGCGGATCATCTTTAGCGCCGCTGGGCGAGAAGGCTTGCCGATAACGAGCCAGGGACAATGCGTGGACGGGGAAAACGGTGATAAAGGGGTATTTTTGAAGAGCATATACCACGGGGCCCTTCTTCAGTTCGAGAGCTATTGCGATTCTACCTTTTACTTTCTGGTGTAACTCAGTAAGCCAGGCATCAAGCGCTTCTGCTGTATGTTCAATCACATCGAATACGCGTTCACCGTTTTTAAACTGAACACAGACATCGTGTTTTTTATCAGCCCAGTCCAGACCAACGTGCGCAGCAAATTGATTAGTCACAGTCATCACCAACTCCTTTTTATCGGGGATTGGTATGCATTCCACGCTCTTCGAAAGAAATATAGCCAGCAGTTTATCTGCATGCCCTGAGTATTCGTTAGCGAACGTGGAGCACCTACTGGCTCGAAAGAAAAGCGGCGATCATCACATGATTCTCGCTCAATATTCGTAACCAGTAAGCGCATACCCTGAATCACTTCAAAGTGTAATTCTCAGGGTACGAATGACTATAT
>NZ_CATNHH010000029.1:0-2073 GCF_950098555.1 Citrobacter sp. T1.2D-1 | reverse complement strand
GTGGAGCACCTACTGGCTCGAAAGAAAAGCGGCGATCATCACATGATTCTCGCTCAATATTCGTAACCAGTAAGCGCATACCCTGAATCACTTCAAAGTGTAATTCTCAGGGTACGAATGACTATATGTCGCTCAGGCTGTGTGAAAACGTTAGCGATTGCAAAAAGGGTGTAGAACAGACCCGAAAAATGCGCTCCTACGTAAAATTTGACGCAGTTGAACAGTTGATCGACGCCAGATTTCGCATAACCTCACGCACTTCGGTTTTTGGTTAGGGTTTTCACACAGCCTGCGCTCAAAGCAGACTGTCATATTTGACTGTGTACTGCCAGTGAAAAACGTCAGATCAAGTCTGAGCTAATACAAATGAGCGGACATTTTACTCATCACTGACTCCCATCATCAGGATAAACAATATTGCGCCAATAAACCTTATTTGATGATATTACAACTTAAAATGCAGCGGAGACAACGCCAAACAGAACAAGAGAATATACCATAATATTTGTTTACCATTCTGCAGAACGGTATCGACCGCAATACGGTCATGAAAATGACCGGTCTTTCCGAAGACGACCTGGCGCAAATTCGCCACTGAGTATCTCAACGACAGGCACCCGCCAGTCGTTCTATTTCTCTTAAACATTCCCATAAGTAATCTCTTGTTTAATTGTCATCCATTTCACGCTGCAACTGGCACCAGTATTCTGCAATATCCCTGACTGCGTATTCTGGCCTGGCGTGACCGGTCATTCTGGCGGAACGTGAACGCTGATTCCCCGCAGTGGCTTCGGTGTTGCACATCATGTCAGATTCAGCGGGCGCCATAAAAGCCGTTCGCTGTAAATCCTCACGAAAGCGGGTGCCATTCAGCAATTCATACAGTCGGTTTCTCATGCCCATTTTTGCTAACAGGCGATCCTTATTCTGCCAGATTTTCTTCATGTCTGTGCTCAGAATACCCGTCATTTCTGCCAGAGTGTGCCCCCTGTACACTTCCTGCAGAAGCTTTTGCTGGGCCGGCGTGACACCACAGCTTTCCGGCTGGTCACTGCTGTTTCTGATAATGGCTTTCGGCCGGTAAAACAATTTCAGCTGGCTCTGCATGGCCAGCTGCAGGACATTATTGTCTCCGGGCTTCGGGGGAACGCCCCGCACGTTAAACCAGAACAGCGTTTCCCTGTCCTGAGGGAGCTTGTCTGTCAGCCCGCGAACCTGGGTGATACGGACCTGGGATTTCTGTCCGGCATCAATACGCTGCAGCGGCGGCAACGCCATCAGCGCATCCGTTTTCACCCCGTCAGCATCCGTCACCCACGACTGCGCCAGAAACGGCGTGGTTTTGTCATCATTATTCAGCGTGATGGCCACCGTTTTCTGTGGTGCATCCATAATGATGCGGGTCCGGTCGACGTTGACGGCCGCCGGGCTGCACTGGCTCCCATGCTGCCGCCAGTGTGAGTATAATCGCACGGCTTATTCTGCTGTTTTTAAACTGTTTTCTCCGTTAGTCCTGCTCTGTGACAGGGATATTTTTATCTGCAGGGCAGTAACAGCGGCCCCCGGCTGAGGTCTGCGCTCTCAGGCAGCGTCAGCCTGCAGTGTGTCCGGCCATTCCAGGATACGTCCAGAGTCCGGCGGTCTTCCCCGCTGAGACCTGTCAGGTAGACCAGTCCGTCATCCCCGACCATCCCTGCGGTTCTGCCGGTTTTCCCTGACACCACCATGGAGCCAAACGGCGGACTTGTGCTGTCAGCCAGCCGGATATGGCCGAGCACCTGCTCCCCCTGGCTGGCGTCAATCTTCCGGTAGCCCACCGCGCCTTCCGTCAGCACCTGGCTGATGACGGAGCTGCTGACGTCCACGTCCTCCGGCAGGGCGGCCACATCAACCGAAATATCGCTGCGGCGGTAGCTGCTGCCGGCGCTCACCACGCCCACCCCGAAGGGCACTGTTGCAAATAGTCGGTGGTGATAAACTTATCATCCCCTTTTGCTGATGGAGCTGCACATGAACCCATTCAAAGGCCGGCATTTTCAGCGTGACATCATTCTGTGGGCCGTACGCTGGTAC
>NZ_CATNHH010000028.1:0-2513 GCF_950098555.1 Citrobacter sp. T1.2D-1 | reverse complement strand
ATCATTTACCGCTGCTGGAAGGCCAGAACCTGTTATGACGAAGCGAAATATTTGCTGGCTCTCGAAGCGAGACACTCGCCCTTACTGAAGCCATAAAAAGCTTGTCGAATGTCTCAGGGCGTGAAGCGGACATTGCAGACTGCCCAGTAGAAAAAGTGCTATCAGAATTATCTAAAGGAAGATCGTATTTACCATGTCTCATTCTAACTGTTTAATAAATTACAAAAATTAAAATTTCCATTTAATATCATCGCGTTAAGCAAGAGAATTAAACCTCTCATTTAATTTATGATTCTTATTTAATTCATGAGTTGGTGTAAAAATAGGTTGCCGCACTATAGAAAGACACATATTTAAACCCAGCAGGAAATCATATTTGAAAGTAATGTGTTTAAGGGGCTGCGTAACAAGAACAGCAAGTAAACACATAGTAATAACAGTTACCATTCCCATTTCGCAAGTGGCCATATCAGAGGTGAACTAATGCCTGCTGCAATTTTAAGAATTAAGGTTATCCTAATAATTCTTTTGTATGATTAAGATCATCGATAAATTTACTAAGGACTCATTAATGAAATTGCGACTCTGGAATCTATTACCCCATGATTACGCTCCTTTTTTTCGTATTCTTCACATCATTGTGGCATTTCTAATATTATCACAAATTATTAACTCTAATCTGACAGAGACCGAAGCAATTGGTGAACATAGTCTTGAAGGAGTTATAACCTGGATGCACATTATTTCAGGGTTAGGACTGATTATTTGTGGTTTTATTATGTTAAGTTGGATGCTTACTCAAAGAGGTTTTACTTATTATTTTTCATGGGTAGGGCTTGACTTTAGTGGTATTAAGCAAGATATAAAAACGTTGACTAGTTTCCGACTGCCCGATGCACATTCGGGAGGTATTGCCAGTACAATCCAAGGATTTGGAGTTCTAGCATTGCTAATTGTAGCACTTTCAGGTGGCCTATGGTTCTTGTTGAATACCATGCAGTCAAATCTGGCTGAAACAGTAATCCACTGGCATAAGTTCTTTACTACTTTCATTGAGGTCTATTTTTATGCACATGGTGCAATGGGAGTTTTGCATATTTTAATTGAAAAATATAAAAGCCGCTCAGTTAACCTAAGTGACTAATCTGTTGTGAGATAATATTACTTCAAGTTGAAGAAAACCCTAAAAATAAAATTTAGTTTACTAGAAGATGAAACAGCACTTGCAGAGACTTTTTAATTAAATTTAATAAAAACGAAAAAATATTCATGGCGAAATGATTGTTTAATTATCTATCATGGATAGAAATGTGAGTTAGTCGTCCTATTTTAGGAAGTTAATAATGACTAAAACAAAAGGGTTACCTCGTCCGCTGACGCACTACGCTTGGCTTTCCATTGCCACGGCTATTGCCACTATCGGACTCAAAGGTGTGGCGTGGAAAATGACCGGTTCGGTCGGTCTGCTATCTGATGCCATCGAATCCGTAGTTAACCTCGCAGGAGCCCTAATGGCGCTCTGGATGCTGACCTTGGCTGCGCTTCCGGCCGATGAGAACCATGCATATGGGCACGGCAAAGCCGAATATTTCTCGAGTGCTTTCGAAGGATTTCTGATCCTATTGGCGGCAGCCAGTATCGCCTATACCGCAGTTGAGCGGATGTTAACTCCACAGCCGCTTGAGGAGATTGGTCTCGGATTACTGGTTTCAACAGTCGCATCAATCCTTAATTTTGTGACGGCTCGCATTTTGTTAAGGGCTGGCAGGCAGCACAACTCTATCACTCTTGAGGCAGATGCTCATCACCTGCTGACCGATGTCTGGACGTCGGTCGGTGTCATTTTTGGTGTCGGACTGGTTTATCTGACCGGCTGGTTTTGGGTCGATCCGATCGTTGCATTGCTGGTCGCAGCCAACATCGTTTGGACTGGTTATCAGCTTATGAGTCGTTCAGCTGCAGGTCTGATGGACGTATCGCTACCCACGGAAGAACTCAAAAAAATCGAGTCACTGCTGGCAGGATATCGTGAACAGGGGCTTGATTTCCATGCACTACGTACACGCCAGGCTGGCGGGCGGGCGTTTATGACAATGCACATCCTAGTTCCTGGGCGATGGACTGTTCAATATGGGCACGACTGGGCCGAGCGTATAGAGAATGATATCCGCACCGCACTGCCTTTTATCCATATCACCACTCATGTGGAACCGTTGGAAGATCCCGCGTCAATGAACGACCAAACGCTCGACATTTCTGATCACTAAACTAACCACATGTCGCTGGTCGGGCAGGGTAACAAACCTCGCTCTACAAAAATTTCAGGTATTCTCTATAATTCTGAGGGGCACTGTTGCAAAGTTAGCGATGAGGCAGCCTTTTGTCTTATTCAAAGGCCTTACATTTCAAAAACTCTGCTTACCAGGCGCATTTCGCCCAGGGGATCACCATAATAAAATGCTGAGGCCTGGCCTTTGCGTAGTGCACGCATCACCTCAATACCTTTGATGGTG
>NZ_CATNHH010000027.1:0-3135 GCF_950098555.1 Citrobacter sp. T1.2D-1 | reverse complement strand
CTGAGGCAGCACCTGGCACGGCTGGGACGGAAGTCGCTGTCGTTCTCAAAATCGGTGGAGCTGCATGACAAAGTCATCGGGCATTATCTGAACATAAAACACTATCAATAAGTTGGAGTCATTACCTTAAACTTGCTTTAACAAAATTTTGGGACTGACCGAAACAAAAAGGCCAGCCCCGGAGGGCTGGCTATTCAGTACAGGGCAATGACAGGTTTCTTGATGCCGCAGGCGTGAGCGTAGCGGGTCAGTGTGTCGATGCTGGCTTTGGTGATGTTGTTTTCCAGGCGAGAAATAACCGGAGGTGTAACCCCCATGCGTTCAGCAACCTGCGCTTTTGTCAGGTTGTCATGCTTGCGCCATTCAGCAAGCAGCTCCCTGAGCTTTTCCTTACGTTCTTCTTCCTGCCATGCAGCGCGATATTCATCGTCCTGCATCCACTCGTTATGCAGTTCTTTATGGCTTACCAGTTTCATTAAGTACCTCCGCTAACCGCTTTTTGGCGAGATCGATTTCTTTCGCTGGCGTTTTCTGTGACTTCTTGATGAAAACACGGAGCATGATGATGGTATTGCCTTTGTGGTATACCCAGATTCCCCTGGCTATGTCCGTCCCCATCGTGCGGATCTCAAAAAGTCCATCGCCCAGGGGCTTCGTGTCCGGCTCCCGCAGTAATCGGGCGTCATACTCCAGTTTGCCGATGAGACGGTCAAACTTCACCCTGATTTTTACGGGTAATGCTGTGGCTTCTTCCCTGGCTTCCGGGTGATAAACAACGCTAAACATGTGACCTCCCATTTCTATTAATATTAACCTATAGGCTAATTTCAGACAAGGTAGAATTAACCTATAAGCTAATTTTGTTGGCAGTTATCGTGGCTACCCGGTCACTACCCTGTTAGCGTGAGTTTTCGTTCCACTGAGGAACGGGGATTTATGCGCGTTAGCGCATGTAAGGCGGCAGGATGAAATGACAGGTAGCACCGAGGGTTAGCCGCCGATACCAGTGAGGGATCGAAAGGGATCGCCTATCCATCCCTTCACCCTGCAAAGCCATATTCCGCTAAAAGCGGCTCAGAGGCTTTTGTGCGCGGTCGGAGTGGTCACAACAAGGCGAAGCCGCAGTTGGGGCGTATCTCCGCGTTAGCGGGTCGTAAGAGCCGCTTACGAGCGTGTAAGCTAATTCTTCAGCGATATTTGCTGACGTATCCGGCGTGGCCGGATTTGTCCAATCCCTCGATGGCTAACAGGCGAGCTGTTAGCCATCGAGGGATTCCGTTCTGAATGCCCCGCGCTTTAGCGTGGGGAGCTACTTTTGAGGCGCTCGCGCCGATGCTGTTCGGTTATCCACTTTTTAAAGGGGATAACAGTAATGTCTTTTATTTTTTGGTTTATCTTTTAATACGTAAGTAATTAAAAGATAAACCAAAAGAGTATTTGCGCCATCTCGTTTGCACTTCATTATCACTTACCCACAAGCTATACAGCAGTTGTGGTGGGTCTACGCCGGAACCGCCGAAAAATCCGTCATTCCTGTAGGCGGGATGGGTTGGATTTCGAAAATTATTGTACTATAAGGGCTTCCCCGGCGTGTCAACGCCGGTGTTTATGGTTTCTGTCTGCTCTTCAGTAAAAATAAAGGGGAGAGACTGCGGTACTATAAACGGCCATGATGAATCGTCATCGATTCGGACCCTGATGAAAGACGCGCGTGAGGTTCTTGTTCGTTAAGCGGATACGTATATCCTGTACAATAGCCAGATAGGCCTCACGGGGTATAACCCTTTATCATCAACGAATTGCAGGTCAGATGGTTATTTTGTTTCGTGCTTTAGCTGGCTGAGTACAGCCTGAAATCATCACCGTAATGCAATGATGCCCAGCACAGCCTTGCGTTTTTGGCGGCGATGGCTACAACGGCACGCCAGTATCCTCTGCGATCGACCAGTGAACAGACCCAACGACTGAATAAATCAGTCCTTTTCTCGGCACCAATCAGAACCGAACGAGCCCCCTGAACCAGTAGCGTTCGCAGATACGAATCGCCAGCTTTAGTTATCCTGCCAAGCTTTGATTTCCCACCACTGCTGTACTGCGATGGCGTTAGTCCCAGCCAGGCTGCCAGTTGTCGCCCATTTTTAAAATCGTGTGCATTACCGATACTGGCGACCAGCGCACAGGCCGTTGTGGGACCAATCCCTTTCAGTTCCATCAATCGCTGGCTGCGGTGATCTGTTTTTGCCATGCGGGACAAAATCCGGTCATATTCAGTAATATTATCTTCAATACGATCAATGTGTTCCAGCAGGTCATTAACACATTGTTGAACCTGAAGTGGCAAAGAACTCTTCTGCTCAGAAACCATGTGACGCAGGGCATCTGTACTTTGTGGGGCGATGACACCGAATTCCGATATCAAACCTCTCAATCGGTTATATGTTGCTGTTTTCTCTTCGATAAAACCCTGTCTGATACGGTGTAGGCATTGCATCGCCTGCTGGCTCTCATCCTTCACTGGTACAAACCGCATATGCGGGCGACGAACTGCTTCACAGATAGCCTGAGCATCAGCTGCATCATTTTTGCCTGATTTACCGGCCATGCGGTAAGGAGATACAAATTTAGCAGCCATCAGCCGTGGTTCATGACCATATTGCCGAAACAACCTTGCCCAGTAGTGAGCCCCGGAGCATGCCTCCATCCCGATAACACAGGGAGGTAAACTGGCAATCAGCTCAGGAAGGGCAGCACGCGATACTTTGGGTTTAACCAGAACAGTTTTACCGTGTTGGTCAACGCAGTGAACAGCGAACACATTTTTAGCAAGATCGATACCGACAGTCGTGATGGTCATAACGAATCCCTCCGGGGCTATGTTTACCCCATGATTGCACAAGAGTTAATCAGGCGCATATCCAGGGGAAGTCCCTTCCATTCGTTAAGGGGCACTGTTGCAAATAGTCGGTGGTGATAAACTTATCATCCCCTTTTGCTGATGGAGCTGCACATGAACCCATTCAAAGGCCGGCATTTTCAGCGTGACATCATTCTGTGGGCCGTACGCTGGTACTGCAAATACGGCATCAGTTACCGTGAGCTGCAGGAGATGCTGGCTGAACGCGGAGTGAATGTCGA
>NZ_CATNHH010000026.1:0-3624 GCF_950098555.1 Citrobacter sp. T1.2D-1 | reverse complement strand
GGTCTGACGGCGCTTAGTGCTGAATTCACTATCGGCGAAGGTGAGTTGATGGCTCATGATGTCCCTCTGGGATGCGCTCCGGATGAATATGATGATCTCATATCAGGAACTTGTTCGCACCTTCCCTAAATAAATAACTTTAATTCAATATTAAGGGGCGGATGCCGATAACACTTTAGACCGTTTTATATCTGAGGTAGTTATGTCGTTGAAAAAGTCGTCCCTTGCCATTCTGCTCGCTTTGCTGTTTTTCTTTGTTGCCAGTGCCGCAACCAATGTCTTGCTGGCCATTAAAATCCATGATTCACTGGATAACGTGGATAAAGAGATCCAGGTGGTGTTATCCATTATCGATCCCATTAACCACAGCCGTACCCTGCGCGTGCGGGTCATGGAGTACATGAAGCAGGCGGAGAGCGGAGATACCGCCGGTCTTGCGGAGAAGCTGGACTCGGTAAAGCTGGCGCTGACCAAGGCCGATGGCGCGTTTGCCGCCTTTAATGCCGCGCCGCGTCTGGCGGATGAAGCTCCGTTAGTGAAAAATTACGACGACGCCTGGCTTGCCTACCGTAATCAGGGACTGGCACCGCTGATTGATGCGGCCTCGGCGCATGACGCGGCAAAATTTGATGCCCTGATCCCGCAGATCTCCCGTCTCGACCGCCAGTACGAAATCGTCCTCGACCAGGTGCTCTCCGTGCACCAGAAATACGCGAAACAGCTGAATGACGATGCGCGATCCCACTTTGCCTCTGGCTTAACCATTATTGCCGCCTTTGCTGCGCTGTTTGTGGTGGTGATTATCGGCGTGAGCGTACTGATGAAGCGGTTTGTCTTTGCCCCGATTAACCTGGCGCGGGCGCACTGCAGCCAGATCGCTGCCGGTCAGCTGACGGAAGCGGTGCCGCAAAAAGCGGGCTCGAACAACGAAATCGATCTGCTGATGGGCTCGATGGAGCAGATGCGTCTGGCCCTGCTGGAGACTATCTCTCAGGTGCGTGAAGCCTGCCGTACCGTCAATTACGCTTCGCAGGAAATTGCCTCCGGCAACATCGATCTGGCCTCGCGTACCGAGCAGCAGGCGTCAGCCCTGACGGAAACCGCCGCCAGCATGGAGCAGCTGAGCGCTACCGTCGCCAATAATACCGACAATGTGTATCAGGCCGGGAAGCTGGTGCAGGATGCGGTGAATAACGCCCGCACGGGGGAGGCCGTGACCCGCGAGGTGATCGAGACCATGAACACCATCGCCGCTAACTCCCAGCGTATCGAAGATATTACCAGCGTGATTAACAGCATCGCCTTCCAGACCAATATTCTGGCGTTGAACGCCGCGGTTGAAGCCGCCCGCGCCGGCACCCAGGGACGGGGATTTGCGGTGGTGGCAACGGAAGTCCGTACCCTGGCGCAGAAGAGCGCCGTGGCGGCGAAGGATATCGAAAACCTGATCGCCCAGTCGGTCTCCAGCGTGAAAAACGGTTCTCAGCTGGTGAATCGCTCGGGGGAGGTGATCCATGCCATTATCAATTCGGTCAATAAGGTGAACGCGCTGATGGAGCAGATCTCGGTGGCGTCGGAAGAGCAGAGCCGTGGCATCGGCCAGGTCGGCCAGGCGGTAACCGAGATGGACGGCGTCACCCAGCAAAACGCCGCCCTGGTGCAGGAGTCCGCGGCCGCGGCCGCCTCGCTGGAAGAGCAGGCGAAACACCTGACCCAGAGCATCGCCAGCTTCAGACTGCCGGAACCGGCATAATTCCTCCCTGTAGCCCTTAATGCCCGGCGGCGCTGCGCTTGCACGGGCCTACGTTTCTGTAGGCCGGGTGGCACTGTTGCAAATAGTCGGTGGTGATAAACTTATCATCCCCTTTTGCTGATGGAGCTGCACATGAACCCATTCAAAGGCCGGAATTTTCAGCGTGACATCATTCTGTGGGCCGTACGCTGGTACTGCAAATACGGCATCAGTTACCGTGAGCTGCAGGAGATGCTGGCTGAACGCGGAGTGAATGTCGATCACTCCACGATTTACCGCTGGGTTCAGCGTTATGCGCCTGAAATGGAAAAACGGCTGCGCTGGTACTGGCGTAACCCTTCCGATCTTTGCCCGTGGCACATGGATGAAACCTACGTGAAGGTCAATGGCCGCTGGGCGTATCTGTACCGGGCCGTCGACAGCCGGGGCCGCACTGTCGATTTTTATCTCTCCTCCCGTCGTAACAGCAAAGCTGCATACCGGTTTCTGGGTAAAATCCTCAACAACGTGAAGAAGTGGCAGATCCCGCGATTCATCAACACGGATAAAGCGCCCGCCTATGGTCGCGCGCTTGCTCTGCTCAAACGCGAAGGCCGGTGCCCGTCTGACGTTGAACACCGACAGATTAAGTACCGGAACAACGTGATTGAATGCGATCATGGCAAACTGAAACGGATAATCGGCGCCACGCTGGGATTTAAATCCATGAAGACGGCTTACGCCACCATCAAAGGTATTGAGGTGATGCGTGCACTACGCAAAGGCCAGGCCTCAGCATTTTATTATGGTGATCCCCTGGGCGAAATGCGCCTGGTAAGCAGAGTTTTTGAAATGTAAGGCCTTTGAATAAGACAAAAGGCTGCCTCATCGCTAACTTTGCAACAGTGCCTATAGGTGTATCGGCATATACGCAGATATACTTTAGAATTCTTATGATTTATTTTTTCATTTTTTTCAGGCTGTTATATAGACTGGCTTGTTGCGGTGTTTAACGTATTACCAGACATGATTTTGAACGCGCTGGACAGCGTGGTGAGTGAATATCTTTTGGCTGAAGGCCGGAAAGTACATACTCTTTTTGTGTTTACACAATTTGTAGTTACGATAATCCATCCTCACGGCTGTTCCCTGGGCACGGTCATACCTAACCTATTTAGATTAAGTATTTAAAGATCAATTTCTTACAGTACTTTTAAGGGACAACTTCAAATCTCTGAATATATCATTATCAGTATTTCAGTTAATAATACCTTCAAATAAAAAAAGCGGTCCGGCGACATCCCCCGGACCGCTTCAATAAACTGTCTGATGTTATGTATTCATCAGTGTGCAAATATCATACCAGCTTATGGTTCAGATAGCCACGTTGCTTAATTGTTGTGCAATGTAACAAATGTGAGGTATGTGTAGGTAATCGTTATTTTTAGGACTTAATGCACCGGTATTCTGGGCTTCAAATTCATCGGGGTAATGGCAAGTTAATGAAAAAAAGACCATTCCTCACGGGGGAAAAATGGTCGAATAATAGTATCCTGGTTCTGTGTACGTCAGGGTTCCAGTAGGATAGCGTCTATTGTCATGAACAAAACGACAAATAAGGGGGTAAATATGCCTCATTTTTGTTAAGGAATTGTCTATATGAACTGTTACTCAGTTTCTGTCCGTGAAATGGTCAGTATCAGGTATCAGACAATCATATCCTTTTATCTCACTGAGATTCCGGGCTGGACTTGATATCATCTAAGGAAGGTGCGAATAAGCAGGTCATTTCTTCCCAAGCTGACTCGCTGATTAAAATTTCGCGGATCTGGGCCGATTTTTTTCCCGCAAACACATCGAATCAGCCTATTTAGGCTATTTTTTCCACCATT
>NZ_CATNHH010000025.1:0-14962 GCF_950098555.1 Citrobacter sp. T1.2D-1 | reverse complement strand
AGTGCCACTGATTGCCTTTCTTGGTCTGATGCATCTCCGGATCGCGTTGCTGCTCTTTGTTCTTGGTAGAGCTGGGTGCCTCAATGATGGTGGCATCCACCAAAGTGCCTTGGGTCATCATGACGCCTGCTTCGGCCAGCCAGCGATTGATGGTCTTGGGGTCCGCTTGGAAAACGGAAATTTTCCTACGTTAAGCGTTTTGAGCTTAACGAGTGATTTCGTTCCATTGAGCGCGAACCCCTGACCGTAAGGGATGTACGGAACGATCTGACTGTCCGTTAACAGTTTTGCTTACTTTCGTACATGTTATTGGCATGGTGTACGCAATCGTTCGGTTTCGGACACAGAAACGCTGTAGCCCCGCGAACCGAGTGATATCCAATAGCCGATTGGTTAAAAAGTAGTCTTAGCGTAGGTTATTTTCCCTTTTCCAAGCGGACCCCATCTGAGGGTGGTATCAGATTGATGGGGTGAAGGTGCCCCATCAACCATTAAATCCGTATACCCGGATAAATTACGTGAAATGGCCCCCGAACTCGCCAGTGAACTGACTCCACGATTTAAGGAAAAACCCAAGTGGACCTTCAATTTCACCCTGGACGGGGAAAATGGCATCCCCATCAATAAGCGCGGCAGCGGGATAAGGAGGCTTATCCTGTTGAATTTTTTCCGGGCTGAGGCTGAAAAGAATGTCGCGGGGACGCCCAGAAACATGATTTATGCCATCGAAGAGCCTGAAACGTCACAGCAGCCAAACTATCAGATGATGCTGATGAAAGCGTTGCTGGCACTGGCAGGCCAGCCGCACCGTCAGATTATCGTCACCACCCATGTCCCGGCGCTGGCCGGATTGATCCCTGTCGAAGGTGTACGTTATGTCACCCGAAATGAGGCGGGTGAACCCGTAGTAAAAATGCCGGATGACGCTGTGCTGAAGGAAGCCACTGAAAGCCTGGGGGTGCTACCAGAGACCGGTATGGAAAGGGCGCAGGGGATTGTTCTGGTAGAGGGAAAGTCGGATGTCACTTTCCTGAGGCATGCGGCCAGTTCATTAAAACAGTCAGGTGTGCTGCCAGCCTCTCTGGAGGACGTGAAAATAGTGCCAGTCCTCATAGGAGGGTGTGGCAGCGTCAAACACTGGGTTACATTGAATCTGGCCAACGATCTGGGGCTTCCCTGGTGCGTTTTTCTGGACTCCGATATTGGGGGAGACCCTGCACAGGTTATGTCCATTCAGAAACGTAAAAGAGAAGTGGAGGATGCCGGTAAGGTATTCTTCGCCACGCGTAAACGTGAAATAGAGAACTATCTCTGCCCGGATCTGATCGAAGAAATGACCGGTGTAGCCGTCACGTTTACGGACACCTGTGATGCTAAAAAAATAATTGGCCGGGCGGTGGGAATGAAGCCCGATAATGTGCTTGATAAATTCTGGCCCCGGATGACAGCGGAAAGAATCATCTCAAGATCAACCTATCATGACGGAATGCAGGAAAGGATTGAGCTGGTTGAGATCCTGAGCGATATTGTTGCCATGACGAGATAATGTGTAAAAATTATCGCTGCTGCATATATTCCGGTCCACAGCAAAGGACCGGAGTATAGTATATAAAAAACCCGAAATTAATCGGGTTTTAATTATTTAACGTTTAACAGGCTCCCGTGCCCGGGAGTGAATTAAAATTACGCTTATTATGGCGTTTTTGCAATCTTTATTTTTGACTGCCAAGCCATTTATTCATCTGCTCGATTTCACCTTTCTGAGCTTTAATGATGTCCTGCGCAAGCTTTCTCATTTCGGGATCTTTTCCGTATTTAAGTTCGGTCTCAGCCATTGCTATTGCTCCTTCATGGTGTGCGATCATACCTTTTGCAAAGGCCTTATCGGGATCGGGCTCATTAACGGCGGCCATCATTTTGTCATGCATGTCTTTCATGCCAGCCATATATTCCTGTGACGATGCCGATGAGTGCATATCTGACATTTTCATTTCCGAATGTTCAGCAGAAATGGCTGGCAGGGATAACATTAATATTACAAAAAGGGTGTTTTTGATTTTCATTTAATAAATCCTTTCAGACAGGTACCGGTTAATTGTAGCTGAGTCAGATAAAAAAGCCCCCTGACGGGGGCAAAAATCTCACAACATATCCGGTTAAGGAATAATCTATCAAGGAAAGGGTAAAAGCACGGATACTACAGTCGCATTCAGCCTGCATTGATCATGCGGCGGTGCGCTTCGGCCATGGCCTGATGTGGGCCGGATTGCCCGTTATTCATGAATTCATGGGCAACCGCTGCTCTTTCATGCTCATTCATCGCCGTGTAAGATGTTGACGGGACGGTCGTGGATACTGTGTTATTTCCCATCATCTTCTGATGACTTTCCACCATTTTCTGGTGCGCATCCGCCGAGCCGTTCGTCATGGTTTCATGAGCAATAATGGCCTGTTCATGCTGGTCCATACCGGTCATACGAGGAGCAGTCCCCTGGATCCCGACAGGAGCCGCAGCAGACTGCATCTGGTGAGCAGGAGCCTGTGCATTGTTGACGCGATCATGGATATTCACGGTTTCAGTGGCCCAGGACGATGTAATTAAACCAAAGCCCAGCAAAGATGCTAATACGATATTTTTCATGATAACTCTCCATTTCTGAATTAGTGATGTCCGGGGAAGTACAACCGGTGTTTTCAGTTCCATAACTGAAACAGGTTCGGCAGCGTTTATTTCTCCGGGAGAAGGCTGGATATTCATTTCCTGGCGTACTCTGACGCCGGGTATTGATGAAGCAATCCAGCCTTCCTGATAAGTTGCACTAATTATATCGAATGGCTTCTGTTTGCTGCATGACAGGCTAATGACATCTTTGTCATTTAAATCTTTATTCTCAGCATTGGATTTCCGGGATCATTTTCTCCAGTCTGGGCACGGATAAGATAAAACGCGTGGAGCGTACGTCCGATTCCACCCGCACTCTTCCGTGATGTGCTTCCACGATTGACTTTACAATCGCAAGGCCGATGCCGCTGCCTTCTCCTTTTCGTTGTCTGGACGGATCCACCCGATAAAAACGGTCAAAAAGCCTTAATAAATGTTCTTCAGGGATTGGTTTCCCCGGATTTTCAATCACAAGGTCAAAAAAACTCTCCTGCTCTCTTATTGAGACGGTGATGGCCTGTCCCTCCGGGGTATAACGCAGGGCATTGGATAACAGATTATTGATCGCTCTTCTGAACATTTGTGGATCTCCCTCAACCAGGCAGGGCATCCCGTTAAATTTGAGCGTGATATTGCGTTCTTCGGCCCAGGCTTCGAAAAACTCGAAGACTTTCATGACTTCTGCTCTGAGGTCAAAACGGACCCTGTCAGGTATAAGCTGGTTATTGTCCGCCTGTGCCAGAAACAGCATGTCGCTGACCATTTTGGTCATCCGGTTATACTCTTCAAGACTGGAGTAGAGGACATCCTCAAGTTCCTTCTGGGTTCGATCCTGACTCAGTGCGATTTCAGTCTGCGTCACCAGATTGGTGATGGGCGTTCTGATCTCATGCGCGATATCGGCAGAGAAATTGGCCTGGCGGGTAAAGACGTCCTCAATCTTTCCAATCATATGATTGAACGAGATAACCAGTTGCTCCAGCTCAATGGGAACGCGTGTCGGTTCCAGCCGCGCATCAAGATTCTCGGAGGTGATGTTTTTAATGGCATTGCTGACATTACGAAGGGGCAGGTGCCCCTGACGGACAGCGATGCGAATGATCAGAACAATCAGCAGGCTTATCACGACGGCGATCGCAATCAGATTTTTTTTCAGCGCATCGAGGTAATGGAGATGGAAATTAATGGAGAGGCCAGTCAGCATGACATAATTCTGCTGTTTGCCCTGAAATGTCGCCTGGCCAGAGGAGGCGATAATCCGGTACGTTTCCATCTTCATTCCGGACCCGGTATCCATCGCTCTCGCAGTATCCTCCACCGTCCAGAGAAAGACATCCCGTGCGCGGCTGTGCTCGCTAAAATCGGCTGAATTCACGGCCGGGCGTAGTGCTGCCCCCTGCGCAGAGCTGTACAGCACCTCACCCCGGGGATTGAGGAGCAAAAGGGCAACGTTGCGGTAGCTGGCGATCGATTCCTTTATTTTGCTTACTTTTTTTTCATCCGGATCTGCCGGGGACTGGAGTATACGGCTCAGTGTGGTGCTGATTTGTTGCAGATCGCTGACATCCTGCTCGGCAAAATGCTTTTCAACAGAATGCAGCATAAACCAGGTGAAGGCGATAAACGCCAGTATTGTGGACAGGCTGATAAAAAAGGTCAGCCGCAGCGCGAGTGAGAAAGGTCGTCTGGACGGTTTGCTATGCATCCGGGATCTCCAGCATGTAGCCCACGCCCCGCACTGTCTGGATCAGTTTTGTCCCGTAATCGTTGTCTATTTTAGCGCGGAGTCGCTTTACTGCGACATCAATCGCGTTAGTGTCGCTGTCAAAATTCATGTCCCAGACCTGAGAGGCAATCAGGGAGCGGGGAAGAACTTCTCCCTGATGGCGAATGAAGAATTCCAGCAAGCTGAACTCTTTACTGGTGAGCACAATGCGGTTCCCGGCGCGGCTGACTTTTCTGGATACGAGATCAACCGAGAGGTCAGCCACTTTAAGCTGGCTTTCCGTGATCATCGTGTTTCCCCGCCTGAGGAGGGTTCTTACCCGGGCGAGCAGTTCAGCAAACGCAAAGGGCTTCACCAGATAATCGTCCGCACCCAGCTCAAGTCCTTTGACCCTGTGTTCAATCGTGCCAAGGGCCGTCAGCAGTAATACCGGCATCCCCTTTCCGGCACTGCGCAGCATACGGATGATATCCCAGCCGTTTACATCAGGCAGCATGATATCCAGGATGGCTAAATCATACTCGGCTGTCATGGCAAGATGATATCCGGTCAGACCATTATCAGCGTGATCCACGACGAACCCCGCCTCTGTCAGCCCCTTGCTGAGATATTCACCTGTTTTAATTTCGTCTTCAACGATTAATATTTTCATCATGCTCCCCGGCTGGCTGCTAATGTCATTTTATTGCGCCCACGATCGTTATCAACGGATTACAGCAAAAATGACAACATTGTCATTATCCTGTCACCCGGCAAACAGAGAGCGTTCGGTAAAGTATCCCTATCAATACTCTGGACTTCGTTTGAACCATTTACCAGGTCTGCCTGTACGAGAAGCGTTATGTTCAAATTAAAATTACTCAGCATCAGTACCATATTCATCCTGGCTGGTTGTGTTTCTCTGGCACCTGAATATCAGCGTCCGCCAGCTCCGGTTCCCCAGCAGTTTTCATTGTCTAAAAACAGTCTGACGCCTGCGGTAAACAGCTATCAGGATACGGGCTGGCGAAACTTTTTTGTCGATCCCCAGGTCAGCAGGCTGATCGGTGAAGCCCTGAATAATAACCGTGATTTGAGAATGGCTGCCCTGAAGGTTGAAGAGGCCCGGGCCCAGTTCAACGTCACGGATGCAGATCGTTATCCCCAACTGAATGCCTCATCCGGGATCACATACAACGGTGGTCTGAAAGGTGACAAGCCGACCACACAGGAGTACGACGCGGGTCTGGAGCTCAGCTATGAGCTCGATTTTTTTGGCAAACTTAAGAACATGAGTGAGGCTGATCGCCAGAACTACTTTGCCAGCGAAGAAGCCCGTCGTGCCGTACACATCCTGCTGGTCTCCAACGTTTCACAGAGCTATTTCAGCCAGCAACTGGCGTACGAACAACTCCGTATTGCGCGGGAAACGCTGAAAAATTATGAACAGTCTTATGCATTCGTTGAGCAACAACTGGTGACCGGGAGTACGAACGTTCTGGCGCTTGAACAAGCCAGGGGGCAAATCGAAAGTACCCGCGCCGAAATAGCCAAACGAGAAGGCGATCTGGCTCAGGCAAACAATGCCCTGCAACTGGTGCTGGGAACGTACCGCGCAGTTCCGTCAGAAAAAGGGATTAAAGGTGGGGAGATCGCACCAGTAAAATTGCCACCAAATCTGTCGTCACAAATATTGCTGCAGCGTCCGGATATTATGGAAGCGGAATACCAGTTGAAAGCGGCTGATGCCAATATTGGCGCAGCGCGAGCGGCTTTTTTCCCGTCCATTACCCTGACCAGTGGTCTCTCCTCTAGCAGTACGGAGCTGTCCAGCCTCTTTACGTCAGGAAGTGGAATGTGGAATTTTATTCCTAAAATTGAAATTCCTATATTTAATGCTGGCAGGAACAAAGCCAATCTGAAGCTGGCTGAAATTCGCCAGCAACAGTCCGTGGTTAATTACGAACAAAAAATTCAGTCAGCCTTTAAGGATGTTTCCGACACGCTTGCGCTGCGCGACAGCCTTAGCCAGCAACTTGAGTCACAGCAGCGTTATCTTGATTCACTTCAGATAACTCTACAGCGTGCCAGAGGATTGTATGCAAGTGGTGCTGTCAGTTACATCGAAGTGCTGGATGCAGAACGTTCCCTCTTCGCGACGCAGCAAACCATTCTCGATCTTACCTATTCCCGACAGGTTAACGAAATTAATCTGTTTACCGCGCTGGGTGGCGGTTGGGTAGAGTAAATTTATTCAATTAATCAGGAAATTAAAATGCGTAATTCACTTAAAGCCGTTTTATTTGGTGCCTTCTCTGTCATGTTTTCTGCCGGTCTTCATGCTGAAACACATCAGCATGGCGATATGAATGCTGCCAGTGATGCTTCGGTACAGCAGGTTATCAAGGGCACCGGTATCGTTAAAGACATTGATATGAATAGTAAAAAGATTACCATTTCGCACGAAGCAATCCCGGCGGTGGGCTGGCCTGCAATGACCATGCGCTTCACTTTTGTTAATGCAGACGACGCTATCAATGCCCTGAAAACCGGCAACCATGTCGATTTCTCGTTTATTCAGCAGGGCAATATCTCCTTACTCAAAAGCATTAACGTTACGCAATCCTGATTAACAGTCCGGAGCGAATACATCCAGTGCGCCTGAACATTCATTATGGGATTACTGTGAATGAATAATCGTGCGCATATGCCAGGTGTTTTGATTTTTCAGCGAGAAATTGTATGGCTTCTTTAAAGATAAAATATGCTGCAATAATTATCAGCAGCCTCATAGCAGGGGGGCTGATATCGGTTACTGCCTGGCAGTATTTAAACTCATCACAAAAAACAGTACCAGCAGAACAAAAGGCACCGGAGAAAAAGGTACTTTTCTGGTATGACCCTATGAAACCGGATACCAAATTTGATAAACCCGGAAAATCGCCTTTTATGGATATGGACCTTGTGCCGAAATATGCTGATGAAAGTGGCGATAAAAGCAGTGGCGGGATCCGTATCGATCCAACTCAGGTTCAGAATCTGGGATTAAAAACGCAAAAAGTCACGCGAGGAATGCTGAATTATTCTCAGACAATCCCGGCTAATGTCAGTTACAACGAATATCAGTTTGTCATTGTGCAGGCGCGTTCTGACGGTTTCGTCGAAAAAGTGTATCCCCTGACGATTGGCGATCATGTGAAGAAAGGCACTCCGCTTATCGATATCACCATTCCTGAATGGGTTGAGGCACAAAGTGAGTTTCTGCTGTTATCCGGTACAGGCGGTACGCCAACCCAGATAAAAGGGGTTCTGGAGCGACTTCGTCTGGCTGGTATGCCGGAAGAGGATATTCAAAGGCTGCGTTCAACCCGCACAATCCAGACCCGTTTTACCATTAAAGCACCTATTGATGGTGTCATTACTGCATTTGACCTGCGCACCGGCATGAATATTTCCAAAGATAAGGTGGTGGCTCAGATTCAGGGGATGGACCCGGTCTGGATCAGCGCTGCAGTGCCAGAATCTATCGCCTATCTGCTGAAAGATACGTCGCAGTTTGAAATTTCGGTACCGGCTTATCCGGATAAAACATTCCATGTCGAAAAATGGAACATTCTTCCCAGCGTGGATCAGACAACCCGCACGCTTCAGGTCCGCCTCCAGGTTACTAACAAGGATGAGTTTCTCAAGCCGGGCATGAATGCCTATCTCAAACTGAATACCCAAAGTCAGGAGATGCTGCTGATACCAAGCCAGGCCGTTATCGATACCGGCAAAGAACAGCGCGTGATTACTGTTGATGATGAAGGCAAGTTTGTGCCGAAACAGATCCACGTTCTGCATGAATCACAGCAACAGTCCGGCATTGGCTCCGGCCTGAATGAAGGCGATACCGTGGTGGTCAGTGGCCTGTTCCTCATTGACTCCGAAGCCAATATTACGGGCGCGCTGGAACGTATGCGCCACCCTGAAAAAACAGAAAACAGTATGCCAGCAATGTCTGAGCAGCCTGTAAATATGCATTCAGGGCACTGAGGAGACGACGATGATTGAATGGATTATCCGGCGCTCTGTCGCCAACCGTTTCCTGGTCATGATGGGGGCACTGTTTCTCAGCATCTGGGGCACATGGACGATAATTAACACGCCGGTCGATGCGCTGCCTGACCTGTCAGATGTGCAGGTCATTATTAAAACCAGCTATCCCGGACAGGCCCCGCAGATTGTAGAAAACCAGGTCACCTATCCGCTTACCACCACCATGCTGTCCGTACCTGGCGCAAAAACCGTGCGTGGCTTTTCACAGTTCGGTGATTCGTATGTATATGTCATTTTTGAAGACGGGACCGATCTGTACTGGGCCCGTTCGCGCGTGCTGGAATACCTGAATCAGGTTCAGGGCAAACTGCCTGCGGGTGTGAGCTCTGAAATCGGTCCGGACGCCACGGGAGTGGGCTGGATATTTGAATATGCCCTGGTCGATCGCAGCGGAAAACACGACCTTTCAGAACTGCGTTCTTTGCAGGACTGGTTTCTGAAATTTGAACTGAAGACCATCCCGAACGTGGCTGAGGTAGCCTCGGTTGGTGGCGTGGTGAAGCAGTACCAGATTCAGGTCAATCCGGTAAAACTGTCCCAGTATGGGATCAGCCTGCCCGAAGTGAAACAGGCTCTTGAATCGTCTAACCAGGAGGCCGGTGGTTCATCCGTTGAAATGGCCGAAGCGGAGTATATGGTCCGTGCCAGCGGTTATCTTCAGAGCATTGATGATTTTAATAACATCGTCCTGAAAACAGGTGAGAACGGCGTGCCGGTTTATCTGCGGGATGTTGCCCGCGTGCAGACCGGGCCCGAAATGAGGCGTGGTATTGCCGAGCTGAACGGCCAGGGAGAAGTCGCTGGCGGCGTGGTGATCCTGCGGTCGGGTAAAAATGCGCGCGACGTTATCACGGCAGTGAGGGATAAACTGGAGACGCTGAAGGCCAGCCTGCCGGAAGGCGTTGAAATCGTGACCACCTACGATCGCAGCCAGTTGATCGACCGGGCGATTGATAACCTCAGTTCCAAACTTCTGGAAGAGTTTTTCGTGGTGGCCATCGTCTGTGCCCTGTTCCTGTGGCACGTACGTTCTGCCCTGGTGGCGATTATCTCTCTGCCGCTTGGCCTGTGTATCGCCTTTATCGTCATGCACTTCCAGGGACTAAACGCCAATATCATGTCGCTGGGAGGGATAGCTATTGCCGTCGGTGCGATGGTGGATGCCGCCATTGTGATGATTGAGAATGCGCATAAACGGCTTGAGGAGTGGGATCATCAGCATCCGGGTGAGCAGATTGACAACGCCACCCGCTGGAAGGTGATTACCGACGCCTCCGTGGAAGTGGGACCCGCACTGTTTATCAGCCTGCTGATCATCACCCTGTCCTTTATTCCTATCTTTACCCTGGAAGGTCAGGAAGGACGTCTGTTTGGCCCGCTGGCATTCACGAAAACGTACTCCATGGCGGGAGCGGCCGCGCTGGCCATCATTGTCATTCCGATCTTGATGGGATTCTGGATCCGGGGAAAAATTCCTGCCGAGACCAGTAACCCCCTGAACCGGGTGCTGATCAAAGCGTATCATCCATTGCTGCTGCGGGTCCTCCATTGGCCAAAAACAACCCTGCTGGTTGCGGCCTTGTCCATTTTCACCGTTATATGGCCATTGAGTCAGGTGGGGGGGGAGTTTCTGCCGAAGATCAATGAGGGCGACCTGCTGTATATGCCATCAACATTGCCTGGCGTCTCTCCGGCAGAAGCTGCAGCACTCCTGCAGACGACGGACAAGTTAATCAAAAGCGTTCCTGAAGTGGCCTCTGTATTTGGCAAGACCGGTAAAGCAGAGACCGCAACGGATTCCGCACCGCTTGAAATGGTGGAAACCACGATCCAGCTCAAACCTGAGGATCAGTGGCGTCCGGGTATGACGATTGACAAGATTATTGAAGAACTCGACAAGACCGTCCGTTTACCGGGTCTGGCAAACCTCTGGGTTCCGCCTATCCGTAACCGTATTGATATGCTCTCAACCGGGATCAAAAGCCCGATAGGTATCAAGGTCTCAGGGACTGTCCTGGCCGATATTGATGCGACTGCGCAGAGTATCGAGGCGGTAGCCAAAACCGTGCCGGGCGTGGTGTCTGCCCTGGCTGAGCGACTTGAAGGCGGGCGTTACATCGATATCGATATCAACCGGGAAAAAGCGTCCCGTTACGGTATGACTGTTGGTGATGTACAGCTGTTTGTCTCATCAGCCATCGGCGGCGCAACGGTAGGGGAAACGGTTGAAGGCGTGGCCCGGTACCCGATTAATATTCGCTATCCACAGGATTATCGGAACAGTCCAAATGCATTGAAACAGATGCCGATCCTGACCCCGATGAAGCAGCAGATCACGCTGGGCGATGTCGCGGATATTAAGGTCGTTTCAGGGCCGACTATGCTGAAAACGGAAAATGCCCGTCCAGCCAGCTGGATTTACATTGACGCGCGCGGCAGGGATATGGTGTCGGTGGTTAATGATATTAAAACGGCTATCAGTCAGAAAGTGAAACTTAGACCGGGTACCAGCGTGTCATTCTCCGGACAATTTGAACTGCTTGAGCACGCCAACAAGAAACTTAAATTGATGGTGCCGATGACGGTGATGATCATTTTCATCCTGTTGTATCTGGCGTTCCGCCGGGTTGATGAAGCGTTGTTGATCCTGATGAGTCTGCCGTTCGCCCTGGTTGGCGGGATATGGTTCCTGTACTGGCAGGGCTTCCATATGTCAGTCGCAACCGGAACCGGGTTTATCGCCCTGGCCGGTGTGGCAGCAGAGTTTGGCGTGGTCATGCTGATGTATCTGCGTCATGCCATTGAAGCGCATCCGGAACTGTCAAACAAAGAAACGTTCACACCGGAAGGTCTTGATGAAGCCCTTTATCATGGTGCCGTGCTGCGTGTCCGGCCGAAAGCCATGACCGTGGCGGTGATCATCGCGGGTCTGCTGCCGATACTCTGGGGTACCGGCGCAGGTTCAGAAGTCATGAGCCGTATCGCGGCCCCCATGATTGGCGGGATGATCACAGCTCCGCTGCTGTCCCTGTTCATTATTCCTGCCGCCTATAAACTCATCTGGCTGCGCAGACATAAAAAGAGCGTGTCATAACCCTGAAAGGGCACCCCTGCGGGTGTCCTTTTGCATAAATTCACCCTGACGTCAGGGTTTATATCGATAACATACAGAGGTGAGTATGAAAAAAATAATTTTAATGACCCTGGCTTTTGGCCTTTCACTTCCTGCAATGGCAGGTGAAAAAGTAATAGACATGTACAAGTCTGAAAACTGTGGTTGCTGTTCCCTGTGGGGCAAGGCGATGGAAAAGGACGGGTTTGAGGTGCGGACCCACGTCATGAATGATCAGGCCCTGTCAGCCCTGAAAGAAAAATATGCTGTTCCTGCTGAGCTGAGAAGCTGTCATACCGCAGTTACTGGTAATTTGATCATTGAAGGCCATGTGCCTGCAGCCACGATACATAAGGCAATGCTGTCTGGTTCAGGGATTTATGGTCTTGCCACCCCGGGCATGCCTGCGGGGAGCCCGGGAATGGAGATGGGGGCCCGTAAAGAGGCTTACGATGTTATTTCATTCTCTCCGGAGGGCAGTAAAAAAGTCTTCCAGCGAATCGAATAGTCAGCGGAACGGCTGATAACGGGACGCCGGCAGCAGGCACTCCTGTGCCGGCGACATTCGTGGTAATCGCATCCATGACATACCCTGAAGACAGAAAATGCTTCAGGCATGCATAAGGAGAGTTACTGTGAAAAATGACAATGTAGTGCAACACAACAACCAGACTGCTTCTGAACAGACATTATCCCCGGACGAGAGCCACGTATTGCATAAGGTGAGAGATCCCGTGTGCGGGATGGCATTCCTGCCCGACAAGGCGCACAGCAGCATTCGATACCAGGACCATCAGCTTTATTTCTGCTCTGCCAGCTGTGAGAGTAAATTTACAGCCCATCCCGACCGTTATCTTACCGAAGATGCCAGTGAACATTCCCACCACCACCACGATCACCACGAAGTCAGCCCAGACCAGATAAAACAGCCTCACCATCAGGCGGAGAAAGATATTTCTGAAGGTGTGTGGACATGTCCGATGCACCCGGAGATACGCCGCAGTGGTCCCGGAAGCTGTCCTGTCTGTGGAATGGCACTGGAACCGCTCGTAGCCACGGCATCGACGGGGCCGAGTGATGAACTTCGCGACATGACAAGACGCTTCTGGCTGGGGTTGTTGCTGGCGTTTCCGGTTCTGATACTCGAAATGGGATCTCATCTGTTTCCCGCCTTGAGGAATACAGTACCGCCACAATACAACACATGGCTGCAGCTGCTTCTGGCCTCTCCAGTCGTGTTGTACTGTGGCTGGCCATTCTTCGCCCGGGCCGGAATGTCGTTGCGTAACCGCTCCCTGAATATGTTTACCCTTGTTGCAATGGGGACCGGCGCAGCCTGGGTTTACAGCGTCATTGCAACCGTCTTCCCTTCCTGGTTTCCTGCATCGTTCAGAAACATGGATGGCCTGGTGGCCGTTTATTTTGAAGCCGCAGCAGTAATTACGGTGCTTGTTCTGCTGGGACAGGTTCTTGAACTGCGGGCACGGGAACAAACCTCAGGTGCCATTACTGCGCTTCTGAACCTTGCCCCCAAAACAGCCAGGCGGCTGGATCATGACGGTCATGAAACGGATATTAATGCAGAAGATGTCCTGCCTGGCGATAAGCTCCGCATCAGACCTGGAGAGAGTATTCCGGTCGACGGTATCGTGGTCGAAGGCAAAACAACTGTTGATGAATCGATGGTGACCGGGGAGTCTATGCCGGTTACCAAAAAAGAGGGTGAACCTGTCATTGGGGGGACGATTAATCAGACAGGTAGTCTTATCATCCGAGCAGAGAAAGTCGGTGATGAAACGATGCTCTCACGAATTGTTCAGATGGTCGCTGATGCACAGCGTTCGCGTGCCCCCATCCAGAGAATGGCAGACAGCGTTTCAGGCTGGTTTGTTCCTCTGGTGATACTTATCGCGGTTGTTGCTTTCTTGATCTGGTCTGTCTGGGGGCCCGAGCCCAGGATGGCGCACGGTCTCATTGCGGCTGTGTCGGTCCTGATTATTGCCTGTCCCTGCGCGCTGGGACTGGCCACGCCGATGTCGATAATGGTGGGGGTGGGCAAAGGCGCCCAGGCCGGGGTGTTAATCAAGAATGCCGAAGCCCTTGAGCGTCTTGAAAAAGTGGACACGCTGGTTGTCGACAAAACAGGCACGCTCACGGAAGGTTCGCCTACGGTGACAGGGATTATCAGTCTCAGTCCGGGTGGGGAAATATCTCTTTTACGTGTAACAGCTGCAGTGGAAAAAGGTTCGCAGCATCCGTTGGGTATGGCTGTTGTCAGAGCCGCGCAGGAAAAGGGGATCGTGATACCTGCCGTCAGTAATTTCAATGCCCCGTCGGGGAAAGGTGTCTCAGGCGATGTCGAAGGTCAACGGGTTGTTATTGGTAATGAACTGGCTATGCAGGAAAACAGTATCGTTATTGATAATCAAAAGGCCGTTGCGGATACGTTGCGGATGGAAGGCGCTANGGTTGCGATGGCCGGAGACGGTGTGAATGATGCCCCGGCGCTGGCAGCGGCTGACGTGGGTATAGCCATGGGAACGGGTACAGATGTGGCAATTGAAAGTGCCGGAGTCACCCTTCTCAAAGGCGACCTGATGATACTGAACAGGGCCCGTCATCTGTCAGAGATCACCATGAAAAATATCCGACAGAATCTGTTTTTTGCATTTATCTACAACGCACTTGGTGTGCCGGTGGCTGCAGGCCTGCTTTATCCTGTGTATGGAATACTGCTGTCGCCAGTTATTGCGGCGGCGGCCATGGCTCTTTCTTCCGTCAGCGTCATTGTGAATGCGTTGCGTCTGAAAAGTGTCAGGCTCGGGAAATAACACTGAGTGAAGGGTCTGTTATGAACAGAAGGAGTCCAGTATGAAAAGTACCACCTATGCGCTTATTGCTGTCGCCGCGATCGCGGCATTTGCCCTCCTGCGAGAACACTGGTCACATGTGGCAGGTTACTGGCCATATCTGTTATTGCTGGTCTGCCCGCTAATGCATCTTTTCCACGGCCACGGAGGGCATGGGGATCACCAACATCACGGAAGTGAAAACGATAAAAAAAATTAATCCGGCAAACGGGGCCGCGTCGCGGTCCCGTTATCAGTCCAGGTATCGTTCGTAGTCTCTGGCATGCGCAAAGGCATGCTGTTCGAGTTTGTTATCAGCGGGTGCCGATGCCCGGAACGACAGTGAATTAACAGGATTGTTATTGATGACCAGCTCGTAATGTAAATGAGGACCGGATGAACGTCCGCTGGGTGATGCTGCCAACTTACTGATTTAGTGTATGATGGTGTTTTTGAGGTGCTCCAGTGGCTTCTGTTTCTATCAGCTGTCCCTCCTGTTCAGCTACTGACGGGGTGGTGCGTAACGGCAAAAGCAC
>NZ_CATNHH010000024.1:0-15097 GCF_950098555.1 Citrobacter sp. T1.2D-1 | reverse complement strand
TAGGACGCCCGCGCCCTGCGGGGCTGAAGAGTGTTTGACATTGATAGAGTCCATTAACGTTAATAAGAGGACTCTATCATCGTCAATCGTTAGTAATCGCAACAGGCGGCAGTGGCTTGACGCTTACGACTACAGCTTCAGACAGTTCGGAGTTGTCCAGGCGGATGCATATATAAAAAAACGCTCCCGGACGGGAGCGTAAGCCAGTGACTTCGGCGTCAAATGAGGGTCTGACAAGTGGAGCTGCGGGTTAATTCTGGGTGATCTGGCTGCGATGCTTTTCCGCCTGTTGCTGATGAATAACGGAAGACTGGCCATTATTCGCCTTCTCATGCACAACAGCGGCTTTCTCATGCTCGCTCATTTCGGAAAATGGCTTAGCAGTTTCTTGGGTGTTCTCAGGTTTGGCTTTCATCATTTTTTTATGCATTTCAGCCATGTCCTGATGGGCGGCAGAATTGCCGTTTTGCATCATTTCATGGGACATAGCGGCCTGATCGTGACCGCTCATATCCATCATTTTCATGCTCTCCCCCTGAACTGCACTTTTTTCAGCGGATGACTGCATCTGATGGGCAGGCGCCTGGGCATTATTTACATGGTCATGCATGTTCATTGTCTCTGCAGCCCAGGCAGATGAAGCGACAGCCATCATGGCAATAAAGGATACAAGAATTTTTTTCATGGTTGGGTCTCCGGTGTTTTCATACCCGAACAATCAATGCTTATAACAGAGAAAGCATTTGATCTCAGGGCTGGTTAATCATCACGCCAGGAACCGGGCGATTGAATTATCACGTTGCTCCTGATTTATGACTGATTATAAAAAACCGCCTCTGTTTATCGCGTGACTAAATGATGACATTTTTGTCACCTTCCGGATTTTTCCTGAATAACAGTATTAATCCGTTAACAGACGCACACTGAACACAATTTCCCGCCCCTGCTGTTCTGCTGACAGCTCGCCGCCGTGAGCATGAATGATCGACCTTGTAATTGATAATCCCAGCCCCGCGCCTTCCGTGTTGTGGACCCTAGATGAGTCTGCGCGATAGAACCGGTCAAACAGGCGTTCCAGATTAGCGGGAACCGGGCCAGACATCGTATTCGTAATCATCACGTTCACACAGTCACTGTCACGCTCAAGGTGTATCGCTGTACAGGTGTTATCGGGAGAATACTTGATTGCATTGGAAAGCAGGTTACTGAAAGCTCGTCGCAGCATATCGCTGTCTCCGGCAACAACGCCCTCTCCTTCAACCGTGATTGTCTTTCCTGTTTCGTCTGCCAGGGGCTCGAATAACTCACGTAATTCATTCAGTTCGGCTGCCAGATCTACATCATGTTTATCCAGCTGCAGCAGACCATGCTCTGAACGTGCCAGAAAAAGCATGTCACTGGTCATTCGTGACAACCTTTTCAGTTCTTCCAGGTTAGCGAATAAAATTTCGCGGTAATGCGAAACATCCCTTTCCTTAGCCAGTGCAAACTGCGTCTGCATCATCAGATTACTGACTGGTGTGCGCAGCTCATGCGCGATGTCAGACGAGAAATCTGACAGTTTCCGAAATGACCCCTCCAGGCGATCGAACATGTTATTGAATTCCTGCATGGTCTCAGAGATTTCCGGTGGGGCCAGATCGGGATTAAGACGCTGATCAAGGCTGTGTACGGTCATGGAGGAAGCCAGACTGGTCATTTCCCGTAACGGTTTCAGACCAATACGTGTGGTCAGCCAGCCCAGAAAAACAGAAATAAAGACCAGACCGATATTGAACCAGAACAGCCAGGTACTGAGTTTGTCCATAAACAGGGTGTGATACCCAGTATCCGTGGCAACCGTAATGATGACATGTTTGCTTTTACCCTGTTCCGGCGTCACGGCAACCCGCCGCGAGATACTGCGGTACACGGTGTTATTTTCTTCCGTCTGGATCATATAGTCGAGAATATCACCCGACTTATTAAGCAGGACCGCTGGAACAACAGAATTTTTGGCATAGAGTTCAACAATTTTTTCATTTTCCATGTTTTTTATAGAAATGAATAAACCATTGTGCCCTACCATCGCATCGTTTATTTTTTCTGATAATGACTTAATATCCGTTTTGTTCCGGAACGTCTCTGTTTTAAGAAACTCTTCGGTGAGCTGAAGTTTACCTGTCAGAAAATCGCGGTCCTGATTATCGAAATAGCCATTAAGGGTGCTAATCAGGATAAAACTTGATAACCACCATACCGTAAGCATCACCGCAGAAAAAATCAGGCTCAGGCGTGTGGTCAGGGAAATTTTGAACCTCACTCTTCTCTGATCTCCAGGACATATCCGGCACCGCGAACGGTATGGATCAGTTTTGGCTCAAAGTCATCATCAATTTTACTTCTCAGACGTCTCACGGCGACATCAATCACATTCGTATCACTGTCAAAATTCATGTTCCAGACCAGGGACGAGATAAGACTCCTGGGTAACACTTCTCCGGTGCGTTGCAGCAGCAACTCAAGCAGAACGTATTCTTTACCGGTGAGATGGATCTTCTTCCCCGAACGGATCACGGTCCGGCGCACCATATCAACGGTCATATCGGCGATGGTGCAGACTGTTGCGGCCTGCGAGCGTGCCCGGCGCAGTAGGGTTCTTACACGTGCAACCAGCTCCGTAAAATCAAAGGGCTTAATCAGGTAGTCATCTGCGCCAAGCTCCAGTCCTTTCACTTTGTCCCGCACGTTGTCCTTTGCGGTTAAAAACAGGACCGGTTCTTCGTGCCCGGACTCCCTCAGTGCGCTGATGATTTGCCACCCGTCGAGGAAAGGCAGCATCACGTCCAGTATTATCAAATCATACTGTCCCTTCGACGCGGCCCCGAGACCATCGCGGCCATTATTAAAGAGATCGGCCTGATAGCCTTCCTCAACCAGTCCCTGCTGCAGGTAACGACCTGTTTTTTGTTCGTCTTCAACGATTAAAATACGCTGCATGGTCAACTCGCTGATATGAAAGTAAAAATCTCACGCATGAGCTTTGGCTGTCCCCTAGCTGACCTGAGACGGAGCAAGCATTCCGAGCCACGCTACGGCGCCCAGAATGATAATCGCAACAACGAATTCTGTCAGGATGCTGTTTCGCATCAGGGCAACGCTGCGATCATAATTCCCTTCCCTGACCATAACTTCAAGCCGGGGACCCAGGTGAAACCGGTTTGCTGCAGCCAGAAGAAGCATCAGAACAAACAGAGCCGTCTTGGCAAGCAATATCCTCCCCCAGGAACTGTTGAATAAGGGAGTTAAGTTACCCTCAGCAATATACAGATAGTTGACCAGCGCACTCAGGATCAGGGCTACAACAATCACCGTTCCTGCCGTGGCAAATTTTGCCAGGGAGTCAGATATCACAATGACGCTCTGTGCATTATGCTCGTTTCTGCGCATCAGCAGGATAGCAAATGCAACCAGAGCACCTGTCCAGGCACCTGCAGCGCCGAGATGGGTCAGATCGCTCAGTAAATGGAGATAGTAATGCAGACCGTCATGCATAACGGCGTGTCCTCCCCAGGCAAGTGTAGCCAGCGCCACGCCCCCACTCATCGTCATCAGCAGGCAGGACAATACTCTCTTATTAGTGTAAAGGAACAAAGCACCGAGTGTGGTAAACAGGGCACAGAGCCTGACAATCCAGCTAATACCCACATCAGTTTCTTCTATCACCATCTCGATAACATGGATGGATAATTCTCTGAGGTCAGTTACTCCACTCATGGCATTAGATACCAGGAGCATATTAATGCCAGTAAGAATGATGCCTGTAACAACAGCAAAGGTTATAAACGACCTGAAATTAGTCAGGTTATAGGTTTCATGTCTGACACCGCTTATTCCATATATCTGAAAAAATGGCAATCCAAATATTACCATCAAATCCAGATAAAGAAGAAAACGAATAACAATCATAATCAGGTCGTTCATAATATTACTTCACTGTAAAGGTGTAATTACCGGTAATAGGGTGCGTATCTGAAGAAACCGCGCGCCAGTCAACACGATAAGTGCCAGCGGGTAAAGGCTCTCGCGGAATAATGACCATCGATTTAGGGTCAGCGCCTGGCGCCACTTTTGCCGCGACCGGCATCGGAGAATGTGATGACATGCCTTTCATACCCGTCATCGTTAATTTTGCACCTGAGAATTTCACGGTCAGATTTTCCGAGAAATTAAGCTGAATCTTTTCCGGGGCCGCTACGGCTGAATCAGCCTGTGGCACAGAGCTTTTTAATTCCGGATGGGCCATAGCAGAGAAAGCAACGCCCATAACGAGGCCACCTGTAAGAATGGCTTTATTTAAAATCGACATTTTATTTACCTGTTTAGTTGAGTGTTTTATATCAGTGCGTTAAAACCAGATTCTGGCTCCCGCCAGGAATACTACCTGATGGTCTTTCTCACCTTCTCTTTTCGCCATATCGGATGTTTTCCCGTAAAGTTGATTCCAGGAAACGCCTATATAGGGTGCAAACTCACGGCGTATTTCATAGCGCAGCCGGAGCCCCAGCTCTGTGTCAGTCAGTCCCCTGCCGCGACCCCGCGATTCATCATCCTGACTGTAGAAATTCACCTCATAGGATGGCTGGAGTATGAGCCGGTTAGTCAGTAAAACGTCGTATTCTCCTCCCAGACGAAGGGCTGCTTTTCCGCCATTACTGACAAAACCCGTAATTTCAGACTCAAAATTATAGAGTGCCAGCCCCTGAAAACCGACAGCAGCCCAGGTCCGGGCAGAAGCAGGTCTGAAATCCTGCCTGACACCCGCAACCAAATCCCACCATGGGCCAACCGCATGTCCCCAGAGTAACTGCGCTTCAGCCGCCTCCGTTTCCCCATTGCTTCGTTCACCTTCACTCTTTAGCCAAATCCGATCTGTGTCGCCTCCAATCCAGCTGTTAACACTCCAGCTGAAATTGTTGGTGTTATCCGACCGTTGCCATTCCAGTTGATCCAGCAGAACCAGATAATTAATCGCACTGTCGTGAATCGCATGCCCCTGTAAATTGCCGAATGCAGCCTTCCGGTCGGCATCGGTAACAGGCGGAATTGGCGTTCTGCTCTCAGTTACAATGGGCTCCATTGACGTCATCTCAGTGAAATTCTCATCTGCTGGCATCTGCATGGCAGACATGTCGTGCCCGGCGTGGGGATCTGCAGAGACGGAGCCCGCCGCAATAGAAAGCTGTGAGGTAAACAAACCGGCGACCAGAACAGGTATGGCCTTCAAATTTCTCTTCATTCGCATCATTCCTCCACCCGGACTTCACGAAACATTCCCATTTCCATGTGATAGAGCAAATGGCAGTGATACGCCCAGCGGCCAAGCGCATCTGCTGTCACTCTGTAACTGCGTTTTGTACCAGGGGGAACATCTATTGTGTGTTTACGAACCATGAAATTACCGTTTTCATCTTCCAGATCGCTCCACATACCATGCAGGTGAATGGGGTGAGTCATCATGGTATCGTTGATCAGCGTGATCCTGAGCCGCTCACCGTATTTCAGCAGCACCGGTGCGGCATCTGAAAACTTGATTCCGTTAAATGACCAGGCAAACTTTTCCATGTGGCCGGTTAAATGCAGTTCTATGGTACGGCCAGGTTCACGTCCGTCAGGATCCTCAAAGCGGCTTTTCAAATCCGCGTACGTGAGAACCTTTCTTCCGTTATTTCGAAGACCAATACCCGGATCATTTAATTTCGGAGAGACGCTCATCGCCTGCATATCAACCAGTGGGTTATCCGTTTCTGACGCAGGATGACTTTGCATACCCGGCATTCCGGCCATCCGGGAATGATCCATACCGGCCATGCTGCTGTGATCCATGGGCGCGGAGGATGTCCCGCTATCCGGAAGGTCAGCACCGTCCATAGACATCATCTCTCCGCTGTTATCCATGCCTCCCATCTGGCTGTGGTCCATTCCTGCCATATCATGTCCCATTCCCCCCATACCCATATCTTCCATGGTCAACAGAGGACGGGGATCGAGGGGGGGAACGGCAGCACTTAACCCCTCTCTCGTGGCCAGTGTCCCTCGAGCGTAACCGGTCCTGTCCATGGATTGTGCGAAGATGGTATAGGCCTCACCCTGAGGCTCCACAATGACATCATAGGTTTCGGCAACGGCAATCCTGAATTCGTCAACGGTAACCGGGTTTACATACTGGCCATCTGCAGCCACGACCGTCATTTTCAGCCCGGGGATACGGATATCGAAATAGGTCATTGCCGAGCCGTTGATAAACCGTAAGCGTATCTTTTCACCGGGACGGAACAGTCCGGTCCAGTTTTTCAGCGGGGCCTGCCCGTTCATGAGATAGGTGTAGGTGTAGCCACTGACATCCGCGAGGTCAGTCGGATTCATTTTCATTTCAGCCCACATTTTCCGATCGGCAATGGTGGCTGACAGCCCCCTGGTATTCACGTCGCGGAAAAAAGAGCCAACGGTTGGTTTATTGAAATTGTAGTAATCCGACTGTTTTTTTAATTTTTTCAGCAGGCTGTGAGGATTTTCATCGGTCCAGTCAGACAACATGACCACATGCTCACGATCGTAAGCAAACGGTTCTGGCTCCCTGGCATCGATGATAATGGCACCGTATACCCCCTCCTGTTCCTGCAGACCGGAATGGCTGTGGTACCAGTAAGTCCCGTTCTGCTTAACCTTAAAGGTGTAAACGTAGGTATCATCAGGCTCTATGCCCATAAAACTCAGCCCCGGAACACCATCCATATTGGCCGGAAGAATAATGCCGTGCCAGTGAATGGACGTCTGTTCATTAAGACGGTTTTTGACCTTCAGGGTAATGGTGTCACCTTCTTTCCAGCGAAGAACGGGCCCCGGCAGGCCTCCATTGATTGTTTTGGCCTGACGCTCACTGCCCGTGATATTGACGGCCGTTTCACCAATGGTCAGGTCAAACTGAGTACCCTGCAGGGATGCGGCAACTGGCAGGCTCAGACTGGAACGCGCATTGAAACTCCATACGCCAAGACTTCCGGCTACGCCAGAGAGGGTTAACCCCTTCAGGAAAGTTCGTCGAGACGTTTTCAACAGCATGCGCATTCCCTTATTTAAAGTATGGTTACTGACAGAATTCGAGAACCGATTTAAATTAAATTACTGGTTCATCCACTTACAATGAAATGAATCTAGCACACCTTAAGAAACAAATTCATTACAATCGTGTAATGTACATAGCTGTATTACATTTACGTCATCTTCCCCACAGGTTGATTATTTTTATATATGATCATAAGGACATCTTTTATGTACCTCAGAAGGTAATTACACATGAATATATTAATCACGACCACTGCGTTTACAGCTTTATTTTGTGGGGCAGCTTTTGCTCAGTCCAGTGATATTGCCCATGAAGCACATCGATTTGTTAATAATGCCTCAGCCGTCAGTCATGTGAATTCCTCGACGCATGAAAACTTACCGGACAGGGTTAATAAAAACAACACGCCCTCATTCTCTGAAATGAATGAACATGAAAGGGCCATTGTTGCTCATTCATTTATGAACAACAGCGCGTCCTATGCGCATCAGAAAATGATTGAGGAACATAAAAAAATGCTGTCCGGCAGTGATGCAAATTCAAAGACCTCGTCTTCTTCTTTTAACGAACTGAATGCCGGAGAAAAAGCCGCTCTCGTGCATGAGCAGGTCAATAATGCCGGTGCGGAAGCACATCAGACGCAGGCAAGAAAGCTTCGCGGGCTGTATTCGACCAGGTAACTGCAGGCGGGTTAGTGCTTAGCGTCAGGTGCGCAGCAGGGCTTTACTGACGGGTTACGTAGCAGGACATGAGCCCCATATTGCTCTGCCGTAACCTGTTTCAGTCCCGTTAATCATCACCGTCGGGCTGGTCATACAGTTCCCAGAGCTTCAGGAGCAAACGGGAAACAAGATATGTTACAAAAATGACGACCATCAACGGTGCTCCCGATTAACTGACAGATGACACGCCTCCTGAAAACCCCTAGCATACGCCGCAGTGTTCATGCTAACGGCGAATTCCAGTAAATGTATTCTACCGATGTCGTAAAAGAAAATGCCTACCTTTCAGCCACCCGCTCGGGGCTGGAATCGAACGAGATCGCTACTCTTCAGCGCTCCTTGCCTTCCCGGTTTAATCTGCGGCATTTGAAAAAAAATGAATCATTAAAACTCGTACTGCAAAAGAAAGCGGGAAAATCACGTGTCGTGGCCTATAAATTTACGTCCGGTTCATTTAATTACACGGCGTATCGTATATCAGATAAAAAGTTCTATAACCTTTCCGATACTTCCGGGAAAGGCAGTCTCGATTATCCGTTACCGGCCACAGCAAGACTCAGTTCGCCTTTCAATCCTGCAAGACTTAACCCGGTATCGGGAAAAGTGAGTCCCCATAATGGCATTGATTATTCCATGCCCATGAACACGAAAATAGTCAGCGTCATCGACGGAAAAATCACCCGGGCCGAATACAACAGTACCATGGGATATTTTGTTGAAGTAACGGGAAAAGCCGGTGTTAAAACTCGCTATCTCCACCTCAATAAAATACTCGTTACTAAAGGGGCCAGGGTTACCCGGGGAGACGCTATTGCGTTATCCGGTAACAGCGGACGTTCATCCGGTCCTCATCTGCATTACGAGCTGGTCATCAATAACAATCCTGTTAACTCACTGGCGTTCCGGGCAGCGGCACCCGCTGATAACAAACTTGAACAGCATGCCTTTGCGCATGCCAGAGACTACGAACGATACCTGGACTGATAACGGGGCCGCGACGCGGCCCCGTCTGCCGGATTAATTTTTTTTATCGTTTTCACTTCCTTGATGTTGATGATCTCCATGCCCTCCGTGGCCGTGGAAAAGATGCATTAGCGGGCAGACCAGCAATAACAGATATGGCCAGTAACCTGCCACATGTGACCAGTGTTCGCGCAGGAGGGCAAATGCCGCGATCGCGGCGACAGCAATAAGCGCATAGGTGGTACTTTTCATACTGGACTCCTTCTGTTCGTAACAGCCCCTTCACTCAGTGTTATTTCCCGAGCCTGACACTTTTCAGACGCAACGCATTCACAATGACGCTGACGGAGGAAAGAGCCATGGCCGCCGCCGCAATAACTGGCGACAGCAGTATTCCATACACAGGATAAAGCAGACCTGCAGCCACAGGCACGCCAAGTGCGTTGTAGATAAATGCAAAAAACAGATTCTGTCGGATATTTTTCATGGTGATTTCTGACAGATGACGGGCCCTGTTCAGTATCATCAAGTCGCCTTTGAGAAGGGTGACTCCGGCACTTTCAATTGCCACATCTGTACCCGTTCCCATGGCTATACCCACGTCAGCCGCTGCCAGCGCCGGGGCATCATTCACACCGTCTCCGGCCATCGCAACCACATGGCCAGACTCTTTCAGTCGGGTTATCACTGCTTTTTTGCCATCCGGCAGAATCCCGGCTTCAACCTCATCTATTCCCAGTTTCCGTGCGACTGCTTCAGCAGTAAGCTGGTTATCCCCGGTGAGCATAACAATGCGGATCCCCGCCTGACGCAAAGCTTTAAGCGCATCCGGCGTGGTTGCTTTCACGGGATCCGAGATAGCTATCAGGCCTGCAAGGTTCCCGTCTGTGGCCACATAGATAACGGTAGCGCCTTCCATCCGCAACGTATCCGCAACGGCCTTTTGATTATCAATAACGATACTGTTTTCCTGCATAGCCAGTTCATTACCAATAACAACCCGTTGACCTTCGACATCGCCTGAGACACCTTTACCCGACGGCGCATTGAAATGAGTGACTGCGGGTATTGCGATCCCCTTTTCCTGTGCTGCTTTAACTACTGCCATACCCAGCGGATGCTGCGAGCCTTTTTCCACTGCGGCCGTTACACGCAAAAGAGATGTTTCCCCACCCGGATTGAGACTGATAATCCCTGTCACCGTCGGCGAACCTTCCGTGAGCGTGCCTGTTTTGTCGACAACCAGCGTGTCCACTTTTTCAAGACGCTCAAGGGCTTCGGCATTCTTGATTAACACCCCGGCCTGGGCTCCTTTGCCCACCCCCACCATTATCGACATCGGCGTGGCCAGCCCCAGCGCGCAGGGACAGGCAATAATCAGGACCGACACAGCCGCAATGAGACCGTGCGCCATCCTGGGCTCGGGCCCCCAGACAGACCAGATCATGAAAGCAACAACCGCGATAAGTATCACCAGAGGAACAAACCAGCCTGAAACGCTGTCAGCCATTCTCTGGATGGGGGCCCGCGAACGCTGTGCATCAGCGACCATCTGAACAATTCGTGAGAGCATCGTTTCATCACCGACTTTCTCTGCACGGATGATAAGACTACCTGTCTGATTAATGGTCCCCCCGATGACAGGGTCACCCTCCGTTTTGGTAACAGGCATAGATTCCCCGGTCACCATCGATTCATCAACGGTTGTTTTGCCTTCGACCACGATACCGTCGACCGGAATACTCTCTCCAGGTCTGATGCGGAGCTTATCGCCAGGCAGGACATCTTCCGCATTAATATCCGTTTCATGACCGTCTTGATCCAGCCGCCTGGCGGTTTTGGGGGCAAGGTTAAGAAGCGCAGTAATGGCACCTGAGGTTTGTTCCCTTGCCCGCAATTCAAGGACCTGTCCCAGCAGAACAAGCACCGTAATAACAGCTGCGGCTTCAAAATAAATGGCCACCAGGCCATCCATGTTTCTGAACGATGCAGGAAACCAGGAGGGGAAGACGGTTGCAATGACGCTGTAAACCCAGGCTACGCCGGTCCCCATTGCAACAAGGGTAAACATATTCAGGGAGCGGTTACGTAACGACATTCCGGCCCGGGCGAAGAATGGCCAGCCACACCACAAAACGACAGGAGAGGCCAGAAGTAACTGCAGCCATGTGTTGTACTGTGGCGGTACTGTATTCCTCAAAGCGGGAAACAGATGAGAACCCATTTCGAGTATCAGAACCGGAAACGCCAGCAACAACCCCAGCCAGAAGCGTCTTGTCATGTCGCGAAGTTCATCACTCGTCCCCGTGGATGCCGTAGCTACGAGCGGCTCCAGTGCCATTCCACAGACAGGACAGCTTCCGGGACCACTACGGCGTATCTCCGGATGCATCGGACATGTCCACACACCTTCAGAAATCTCTTTCTCCGCCTGGCGGTGAGACTGTTTTATCTTATCAGGGCTGACTTCATGGTGGTCGTGGTGATGGTGATGTTCACTGGCATCTTCGGTAAAATAATGATCGGGATGGGCTTTAAATTTGCTCTCACAGCTGGCGGAGCAGAAATAAAGCTGATGGTCCTGGTATCGAATGCTGCTGTGCGCCTTGTCAGGCAGGATGACCATCCCGCACACGGGATCTCTCACCTTATGCAATGCGTGACTCTCGTCCGGGGATGATGTCTGCTCAGAAGCAGTCTGGTTGTTATGTTCCACTGCATTGTCATTTTTCACAGTAACTCTCCTTATGCATATCTGAAGCATTTTCTGTCTTCAGGATATGTCATGGATGCGATTACCACGAATGCCGCCGGCATAAGAGTGCCTGCTGCCGGCGTCCCGTTATCAGCCGTTCCGCTGACTATTCGATTCGCTGGAAGACTTTTTTACTGCCCTCCGGTGAGAATGCGATAACATCGTAAGCCTCTTTTCGGGCCCCCATCTCCATTCCCGGACTTCCTGCTGGCATACCGGGGGTGGCGAGACCGTATATACCCGAACCAGACTGCATGGCCTTATGTATCGTTGCCGCAGGCACATGGCCTTCAATGATCAAATTACCTACAACCGCGGTATGACAACTTCGTAGTCCAGCAGGAACAGCATGCTTTTCTTTCAGGGCTGACAGCGCCTGATCATTCATGACGTGAGTTCGCACTTCGAACCCGTCTTTTTCCATCGCTTTGCCCCACAGGGAACAACAGCCACAGTTTTCAGATTTGTACATATCAATGACTTTTTCACTCGCCATTGCAGGCAGTGACAGGCCGAGAGCCAGGGCCATTAGAACCACTTTTTTCATACTCACCTCTGTATATTATCGATATAAACCCTGACGTCAGGGTGAATCAGTGCAGAAGGACGCCCACTGGGGGCGCCCTTTCAGGGTTATGACACGCTTTTTTTATGTCTGCGCAGCCAGATTAATTTGTAGGCGGCAGGAATAATGAACAGGGACAGCAGCGGAGCCGTGATCATCCCACCAATCATTGGCGCAGCAATACGGCTCATGACTTCTGAACCTGCGCCGGTTCCCCAGAGTATTGGCAGCAGACCCGCAATGATCACCGCCACGGTCATGGCTTTCGGCCGGACACGCAGTACGGCACCATGATAGAGGGCTTCATCAAGACCTTCCGGTGTGAACGTCTCTTTACGGGACAATTCCGGGTGCGCTTCAATGGCATGACGCAGATACATCAGCATGACCACGCCAAACTCTGCTGCCACCCCGGCCAGGGCGATAAACCCGGTTCCGGTCGCCACTGACATATGGAAGCCCTGCCAGTACAGGAACCATATTCCGCCAACCAGGGCGAACGGCAGGCTCATCAGGATCAGCAGGGCTTCGTCAACCCGGCGGAATGCCAGATACAACAGGATGAAAATGATCATCACCGTCATCGGCACCATCAGCTTCAGTTTCTTGTTGGCATGCTCAAGCAGTTCAAACTGTCCGGAGAATGCCACACTGGTTCCCGGTCTCAGTTTCACTTTCTCGCTGATGGCCGTCTTAATGTCGTTAACCACCGACACCATGTCCCTGCCGCGGGCATCAACATAAATCCAGCTGGCTGGCCGGGCATTTTCGGTTTTCAGCATGGTTGGTCCAGAAACGACGTTAATATCCGCGACATCGCCCAGCGTGATCTGCTGCTTCATCGGGGTCAGGATCGGCATCTGTTTCAGCGCCTGCGGACTGTTCCGGTAATCCTGCGGGTAGCGAATGTTAATAGGGTACCGGGCCACCCCTTCAACCGTCTCACCCACCATAGCACCTCCGATTGCTGAAGAGACGAACAGCTGGACATCACCTACCGTCATCCCGTAGCGGGAGGCTTTCTCCCGGTTGATATCGATATCGATGTAGCGCCCGCCCTCAAGTCGCTCAGCCAGGACAGACACCACGCCAGGCACGGTTTTGGCTACCGCCTCGATACTCTGCGCCGTCGCGTCGATATCGGACAGAACAGTCCCGGACACTTTGATACCTATCGGGCTTTTGATCCCGGTTGAGAGCATATCAATACGGTTACGGATAGGCGGCACCCAGAGGTTTGCCAGACCCGGTAAACGGACTGTCCTGTCGAGTTCATCAATAATCTTGTCAATTGTCATGCCGGGACGCCACTGATCCTCAGGTTTGAGCTGGATCGTGGTTTCCACCATTTCGAGCGGCGCGGAATCCGTTGCGGTCTCTGCTTTACCGGTCTTGCCAAATACAGAAGCCACTTCAGGAACGCTTTTGATTAACTTGTCTGTTGTCTGCAGGAGCGCTGCAGCTTCTGCCGGAGAGACGCCAGGCAAGGTCGACGGCATATACAGCAGATCGCCCTCGTTAATCTTCGGCAGAAATTCACCGCCCACCTGACTCAGTGGCCAGATAACCGTGAAAATGGACAAGGCCGCAACCAGCAGGGTTGTTTTTGGCCAGTGGAGGACCCGCAGCAGCAAAGGATGATACGCTTTGATCAGCACCCGGTTCAGGGGGTTACTTGTCTCGGCAGGAATTTTCCCCCGGATCCAGAATCCCATCAGAATAGGAATGACGATGATGGCCAGTGCGGCCGCTCCCGCCATGGAGTACGTTTTCGTGAATGCCAGCGGGCCAAACAGACGACCTTCCTGCCCTTCCAGGGTAAAGATAGGAATAAAGGACAGGGTGATGATCAGCAGGCTAATGAACAACGCGGGTCCCACTTCCACGGAGGCGTCGGTAATCACCTTCCAGCGGGTGGCGTTGTCAATCTGCTCACCCGGATGCTGATGATCCCACTCCTCAAGCCGTTTGTGCGCATTTTCAATCATCACAATGGCGGCATCCACCATCGCACCGACGGCAATCGCTATCCCTCCCAGCGACATGATATTGGCGTTCAGTCCCTGGAAGTGCATGACGATAAAGGCGATACACAGGCCAAGCGGCAGAGAGATAATCGCCACCAGGGCAGAACGTACGTGCCACAGGAACAGAGCACAGACGATGGCCACCACGATAAACTCTTCCAGAAGTTTGGAACTGAGGTTATCAATCGCCCGGTCGATTAACTGGCTGCGATCGTAGGTGGTCACGATTTCAACGCCTTCCGGCAGGCTGGCCTTCAGCGTCTCCAGTTTATCCCTCACTGCCGTGATAACGTCGCGCGCATTTTTACCCGACCGCAGGATCACCANCATCCCGCAGATAAACCGGCACGCCGTTCTCACCTGTTTTCAGGACGATGTTATTAAAATCATCAATGCTCTGAAGATAACCGCTGGCACGGACCATATACTCCGCTTCGGCCATTTCAACGGATGAGCCACCGGCCTCCTGGTTAGACGATTCAAGTGCCTGTTTCACTTCGGGCAGGCTGATACCGTACTGGGACAGTTTTACCGGATTGACCTGAATCTGGTACTGTTTCACCACGCCGCCAACCGAAGCGACCTCAGCCACGTTCGGGATGGTTTTCAGCTCAAATTTCAGGAACCAGTCCTGCAGAGAGCGCAGTTCTGAAAGGTCGTGTTTTCCGTTGCGATCGACAAGGGCATATTCAAATATCCAGCCCACTCCCGTGGCGTCCGGGCCGATTTCAGAGCTCACACCCGCAGGCAGTTTGCCCTGAACCTGATTCAGGTATTCCAGCACGCGCGAACGGGCCCAGTACAGATCGGTGCCGTCTTCAAAAATGACATACACATACGAATCACCGAACTGTGAAAAGCCACGCACGGTTTTTGCGCCAGGTACGGACAGCATGGTGGTGGTAAGCGGATAGGTGACCTGGTTTTCTACAATCTGCGGGGCCTGTCCGGGATAGCTGG